>NZ_BLIN01000001.1:0-300000 GCF_009811555.1 Streptomyces caniferus
CCATCGCCGTCCTGCTCGCCCTCGCCGCCCTCGGTGCCCTGTGGTGGTCGCGGCACAAGAACACCTCCGGCGGAAAGAAGAAGTCCTTCCGCGGGCTGGCGCGCAGGAGGGACATCGCGCCCCTGCTCGCCAAGGCGATGACGGCCAAGGCCCGCTCCCTGCGTCCGAGCCTGGCGGACGCCAAGCACATCGCTCCCCGCGACACCGGAGTCCTCCTTGGTGATCTCCAAGGCACCCGGCATGAGGTTCGGATGGGTTGGGAGGACGTCGCCGTGGCGATCATGGCTCCCCGCTCCGGCAAGACCACGAGCCTGGCTATCCCCTCGATCCTCAGCGCCCCCGGCCCCGTCCTGCTGACCTCGAACAAGGCCGGCGGCGACGCCTACACCGCCACTATCGATGCGCGGGCGACCGTCGGCCGGGTCTGGTCGATGGACCCGCAGCAGATCGCCCATGCCGAGCGCACCATGTGGTGGAACCCCTTGGCGGATGCCAAGACCCTCGAGGGTGCCGGCCGTCTGGCCGGTCACTTCCTCGCCGCCAGCGTGGACGCCTCCCAGCAGGGTGACTTCTGGTCCAAGGCCGGATCCAACATCCTCTCCCAGCTCTTCCTGGCCGCCGCGCTCGACGAACGCCCCATCACGGACGTGACGTCCTGGCTGGCCTTCCCCGCGGACCGCACCCCGCTGGACATTCTGCGCGACCACGGCTTCGTAGCTGTCGCCGCCCAGCTCAAGGGCACCGTCGAAGGCCCGCCGGAGACCCGCGACGGCATCTACGAGACCGCCCGCCAGTACGCCGCCGCCCTGCTGAACACGGAGATCGCCGCGTGGGTCAGCCCGCAGGAGGGCATCGCTGAGTTCAAGCCGTCGGAGTTCGTGGACAGCACGGACACGCTCTACCTGCTCTCCAAGGATGGCGGCGGCGGTGCCAGCGCGCTGATCGCGGCGTGCGCGGACTCGGTCATGCGGGCCGCGACCGCCCGCGCCGAACGGGCCGGCGGACGGCTCGACCCGCCGATGCTCGCGATCCTCGACGAGGCCGCCAACGTGTGCAAGATCTCGGACTTGCCCGACCTGTACTCGCACCTGGGCAGCCGCGGCATCATCCCGATCACCATCCTGCAGTCCTACCGCCAGGGCCAGAAGGTCTGGGGGGATGCCGGCATGGACGCCATGTGGTCGGCCTCCACCATCAAGGTCGTCGGCCCCGGCATCGACGACCCCGACTTCGCCGACAAGCTCAGCCGGATGATTGGCGACCACGACGTGGAGAGCACGTCCGTCTCGCACTCCGAGTCCGGCAAGTCCACCAGCGTGTCCATGCGACAGGAACGCATCCTGGCGGCCGACGCCATCCGCGCCCTGCCCAAGGGCAGCGCGCTGTGCTTCGCCACCGGAATGCGCGTCGCCGGTCTCGATATGAAGCCCTGGTACCTGCAGCCCGAAGCGGACGAAATCTCCGCCGCCTCGGAGCGTGCCTCGAAGGCCATCACCGAACGCGCCGTCGCCAAGACCACGCCGAAGCAGAGCGACTTCACAACGGCCGCGTAAGCCCGCCACCACACCAGGAAGGCCATGACCCCGACCAAACCGCTTGCCGTCGACACCGACACGCACTCGCAGATCGCCCTGCTCGCCCGGGCCTGGGGCGTCAGCCACGACGAAGTGCTGCGAAAGCTCCTCGCGCAATTCGCCCAGCTACCCACCGCCCCGCCAGCGGCGGCCGGAATGGACGTGTATGCGATCTACGCCTGCACCCACGTCGAAGGCCGATACGACCCTGTAACGGGGACTCTAACCATCGAGGAAGGCCCCGGGCAGGGCCATTACAAGACGCCCAGTGGCGCCTCGGCAGCTGTGCTCCGCGCCCTACGACCGACCGTTACCCCCATCCGTAGCGGCTGGGAGTTCTGGCGGATACGCAGCACCGGGGTCCCTCTCGAATCCATCCGCCCCGACCACACCTGGCGTGTAACACCAGCAACGCCGCCCCCCGCAACCTCAGTCGGGCGCTCCTCCCCCGCGCGTCACTGAACCGCCGCGGCCGGGACGACACACGCCGTCCCGGCCGCGGACGGACCGCGGGAGCGAACAGATCGCCCGCACGCTCCGCCAAGCCCCTGACAGGACACGCTCATCGACACCTACGAATCCCACGAACTCGACGACATGACGCCAGCCGCAGCGCTGGACGCCGTCATCGCCGACGTTCGCTCCCACCCCGTCGACCCCGGCCCCGGCGGCTTCTTCACCGCCCTGCGCCACATCGACCTGCTCAGCCATCTCGCCCTGCGCTTCGCCGGCGACGCCCACTACCACCTCGACTCTGCCCACGAAACGGGCTCCGCCTGGCATCCGGTCGAGGCACTCACCAACACGGCGGTCCCGCTCAGCAGAGCGCAGTACCACTACGCGCAGGCCATGATTCCGCTCGCCACGCTCAGCAAACCGAACCCTGACACGTCCACGGCTGCACGGCTTCACGACATCGAGCATCACTGCACGCTGCGCACCCAACTCCACGCCGCCGCACAGTCCCTCGACGAGGCCCGCACCACGCTGCGCACGCCCACCCCGGCACGGCCTCCGTCCCCCACTGCCCCGCCCCCGGTGGCGACATCGGAACAGACCGCTTCGCGCCGGGCCCGCTGAGCAACTACCAGCCCCCTCCCCCCCAACAACCTCCCTGGACCGTCTTGTCTCTTCTGAACATCCCCGATGTGTTCATCGGGTCCACCGACGACGGGCACACCTTCGTCGTCCTCAATCGCCGCATCCGCGACGCCGACCGGCTGCTGACCGATGCGGGATTCCTCGCCCGTGAACACCTCGGACGCACGCTCTACTTGCTCCCACCGGGCACGGCCCAGGACGCCCACGAGCGCGCCGGGGACGCGATGTACGGGCTCTTGGCCCGCACTCTCGACCTTGTCGACCTCTCCTGGACGACGCGCTGGAGCCCCGACGCCCTACCCGATGCCGATCCGGACCTCCGCTTCCAGTTCACCGACGGCACCGTGACGGCGACAGCCGAGACCACCACCGCCCGCTCACTCCTGGAGCAGCACGGCTTCGCCCTCGCGGCGGACGGCTCCTCCTATCAGCCGCAGCCCGGGCTGGATCAACGCGGCCTACTCGGCGCCGTCACGGCCGCCGAAACGCACGCCTACACCCACGGCCTCACGGTCAGCGTCGGCCTCGGCATCCCCACACCGATGGACATCCCGGCCGCACCCCGCCGTGCATCACCTGCTCCCCCCAGCCCCCCGTCCGGACCGGCGCCCCGTCGCCGCCCGCGCTGACTCCACACCCGCCGCCCTTCTCAAGGGCATGCCCCGGAGCCCCTGTTGACCACCGCCGTCGATCTCAACGAGCAGATCAACCAGCTGCGCCACCTCGCCCACCACTTCAAGGCCCTTCACAACCGGGTCCGCGCCCTCGACATCGCGGCCGTCGCGCCAGGCACGGAAGCCCTTCGGCAGCTCACCCCCCTTGTGCTCACGAGCCAGGAGCTGGTCGGGAAGGCGCTCTTGCCACTGTCCGCCCTCGACGGAAGCCCATACGCAGCCGTGAGCGGCAGCCGGCAAGCACTCAACGCTCTCGGTGCCGTCGTCTCCGGTGCATCCCAGGCCAGCTGCGACCTCGCGCATGCACTCGCCGCCAACCCCCTGGACAGCATCGGCTTCGGCGGACCGCACCAGGACGAGGAGGGCATCCGCAACGCCCGGCACGCCCGTGCCGTACCGGAAATGGCCGGCCACCTCGCCGACGCCGCCCACCAGCTCAACGTGTGCGAATCCGCCTGCCACGACCTGGCCACCTACATCACCCGCGACCTCGAACGCGCATCCACCAACACCCGACAGGCTCCCAAGATCAGTCCCACCCAGTACGAAGCACTGACCTCGCTCGCGAAGTGCGGGGCCACGATGCAGACACGAGGCCGCGGCTCAACCATCGTCCTCACCCCCGACCACACCCTCATCACCATCGCCACATTCCAGTCCCTGGACAAGCGCGGCCTGGTCCACCTCGACACCTCCGTACCGCTCTACCAAGGTCGGGGCATCACCGTGACCGCCGAGGGACATCGCGCGCTGGCCCAGCACCGAGCCCGCACCGGTGCCACCACGGGGCCAACAGCCGCGACGGCCACCATGCCCCCCGCTGCGGTGAAGCGGGAGGTGCGCCGATGAGCCCGTACGCCCACGACGACCGGGTCATGGTTTCGCCTCCGTACATGGCAGGCGCCGGCGACCGCGTCGCCGACGTGATCGGCCCCCTCATCCACCTCTTCGGGTGGAGGCACGAGCACGATGCCGCCACCGGGCACGTCGCAATCGACAGCACCGACGCCAGCCTGTTCGTCGACTTCGCCCCGCTGCACCCGCTCGGCCGGTGGCTCACCGTGACCCACCATGAGCCGTACTGGGAAGCGATGTTCAGCAGGCAGGCCCCCCTGGAGGCGGTCGCCGCCGTCACCCAGGCACTGCCCCAGCTGCTCGGCGATGCCCGTCACGCCGACCGCATCCCGATCACGGACATGCCCCTGGACCAGCTCGCCGAGCTGAACGACTGGTCCGCCGAGGACAGCGTCCTCACCTCGCCCGACCTGTACTGCCGGCTAGAGCACACGCCCGGCAAGGAGATCGCCTGGCAGGTCGACCACGTCTACTTCGAGGGCGATCCGCTGGCCACTTTCACGCAAGACACCCCTGAGTGCCTCGTCCGCAACTTCTTCTCCCACCTGGCCACTCCCATGGCGGTGGAGCGGTCCTTCGCCGACATCCCCCTCAGCACGCGGCATGGGCACAGCGCCTTGATCACGCCGGTCCGCGGAGCCGCAGTGAGTCCACAGGTCCATCACGCCCTCGCGCAGCTCGACCGCCCCAGCCGCCCCGGCCGCCGCCGCTGACTCCCCCATCTCCCCTGGAACCATCCCTGACCGAGAAGACCGGATCCCTTGAGCCCGCCGAGCAACTCCTCATGCTGGCCGCCGACTTCACCCGTTTCAACGACGCCCACCTGCGGCACTCACTCAACGGGCCAAATCCCACCACCCTGCTGAACGCCCAGACGGAATCCGCACAGCACCTGGCCCGGTCCGCGCTCGCCATCGTGGACACCCTCAATGCCCAGCCGATGTACCACAGCCCCGCGATCCACGCGGTGTACGCACGCGTGCGCCAACTCGCCCATCTCGCGTCCGACGCAGCCGACCATCTCATCGATGCCGTGGACCTCCTCGACCACACCCGCGCGGGGCTGCCCGTTGAGCTGGGCGACGGCTTCCTGGCGGTCGTGACCGAGCAGGAGGCCCGCCGGGGAGCCGGCCGGTGCTTCAGCCTCGTCGCGAGCCTCACCGCCCTGGGCTCCTCAGACGCCCTGGCGACCGCTGAACTCTTCGCTGTCGAACGCCGCCGGGGCTTCGTACCCGAGTACCGGCCGCCCGCCCTGTCCCGCACCCAGGACTCCACGCTGCGCGCGGTGGCGCGCGGCGATGTCGCGATCACCGGCGGCAAGCCCTATCTGCGCCGTGAGGACCTCCGCGTCAGCATCAGCACCATCCGCGCCTTGGAGAGCCGCGGTCTGGTGATGCGCGAGGACTGTCCGGCCTGGGGCCGCGGCGAGCGCGTCCACCTCACCGCAGCCGGGCGCCGCGACCTCGCCGCCTCCTTCGCACGGCCCCGCTCCACCGCACCCGCCGCAGCCCGCCCACCAGCCCGACCAGCCGCGACCGCGGCACGAACCGCGGCCCGCTGACCACAACACCCGGAGTCTCCCCACGTCTTCCGAAACCCTGACGGCGCACGACATCGCCCGCGCCCTCGCCGACCAGATCCGCCCCGGCGCCGCACCCCGTGACGTGACCGTGCACTTCAGCGTCCGCCGACAGGCAGCAGCCGAGTACCACTACCGCGGCCGAGGCGGACCCGTGACGGTTTACGCCCAAGCACTGCATGCCGCCCTCTTCGGCCTCCCCGCGGACGACGAGCCGCTGCCCACCGCCCTGGACGCGCTCTTGCAGGCCACGCACACCGCCACCGCGCCCGAGCAGCAGACCGCGATCCTGCGGCAGGTCGCCGAGCAGCTGCGCAACGGTGCCGAGATCATCCAGCGCTACCAGTACCGGGCCCAGTGGGACCGGCTCCCTGACGACGTCGCCGAGCAGCTCCGTGATGCCCACGACCAGGCTCAGCAGGTCGCCCAGACCCTCGACCTCGTCGCACCCGCCCTCAGCAGCCCTCCTGCCGCCCCCGAGCTGCCCGGCCCGCAATCGCGGCACGCCGCCGGCCCGCCCGCGCCCCCGACTCCACCGGCCGGTCGCCGCCGCTGACCTCCGGCGACAGCCCCGCCGGGAAAGGCCCCCATCCTGACCACTGCCGATCCCCTCCACGCCCTCCTCACCCAACCCCATTGCTCGCTGGGCGTGTTCGTCCCCGCCGGCCTCCATCCGGTATCCGCCGAGCGCCGTTACCTCGACCAGCTCGCGCAGGCAGGTGGCGATCTGTTCGAGGTCGGCCTGGCCACCGAGGACGCCGTCCTCGACGGTCCCGTCATCCAGGCCGCCTACCACCGCGCCCTGCGCAGCGGAAACGTCCTCGATGCCGCCGTCCGCGCCGTCGAGCATGCCGCCGGCCTCCGGCCGACCGTCGTCATGACCTACTGGGAGCCCGTCCGCCGCCACGGCCCCGAGCACCTGGCCCGCCTGTTCGCCGACGCAGGTGCCGCCGGCGTGATGGTCGTCGACCTGCCCGCCTACCAAGCGGCCCGCTGGCACGACGCCGCGCGGGAAGCGGGTCTTCGCACCCCACGCCTCATCCCGCGCACCACCCCCGACACCAGCCTCCCCGCCGCGGTCGCCGGCGCCTCCGGATGGCTCTACGCCCCCGCCAGCACGGCCCCGACCGGTTACCAAGGGCCGCTCGATCTTCCGGCGCTCGGCCACTTCACCCGGCGCCTGCGCGGCGCGAGCCCGCTGCCCGTGGTCTCGGGCGTGGGGATCTCTACCCCGGCCCTCGCCGCGCGCGTGGCCCCGGTCGTGGATGCCGTCGTCATCGGCACCCCGGTCGTGCGCGCCCTGGCCACCGACCCTGATCGAGCTGCCGAAGTGACTGCCGCGTTCGCCCAGGCCCTGCACACTCCCACCTCCAGGGAGACCCGTGCCTGATCGCCCCGTACCGGCTCAGACCCTCGACCGGATCACCACCGACGCCCTGGCCCTGCACCGGGCCCTGCGCACCAGCATCACCGACGACGCGCATGCGCTGGCCGCGTGGATCACCGAGACCCAAGACCTCGCCGACACCGCCCTGTATCTGTTCCGCGTCCTCGCACATCACACGCCGCACACCACGTCCGCGGACCTGCTGCTCCTCGAACGGGTCGTGCATATCGCCAAGGCCGCCCAGGACGCGGGCGCCGAACTGGCCGCCGCCCTTGCTCGCGCCGTGGAGAACCGGCGCCGCCGAGCCGACGCCGTGTCACAGCGGGTGGTCCTCGTCGGCCCCTCACCTCAGCAGTTCATCGAGTCGGCCACCGATCTCCTCGACCGCATCCCCGCCCTCTATCACGCCATACACCGTGACCGGCTGATCCCGCCCAGCCCGCAGACACACCAGCCGCATTGAGGCGTCCCCCCCGTTACCCCACATCTCCAGGACAGACCATTTCCGATCAGCCTCGATTCCGCGCCCTTTCCCTGGGTGCAGGAGTTCAGTCCAGCACCCTCCTCGCCCTTTCCGCCGAGGGGATCCTTCCGAAGGTCGATTACGCGATTTTCGCCGACACCGGATGGGAACCCGAAGCCGTCTATGCCCATCTAGACCGCCTGGAACGGGAGATAGCCAAGCCTGCCGGGATTCCAGTTCTGCGCGTGTCGTCCGGGAACATTCGCAGCGATGCTCTGAACCCGGATCACCGATTCGCCTCCATGCCCCTGCACATCCTGAACAAGGACGGGCGTCCGGGAATGACCCGCAGGCAGTGCACCGGCGAATACAAAATAAAGCCGATCAAGAAGGCGGTCCGTGAGCTACTCGGACACCCCTACCCTTCGCGCATCCCCAAGGAGGTGTTCGTCGAGCAGTGGGTGGGAATCTCCACCGACGAGTTCCACCGCGCCAAGGACGCCGACGTGCAGTACATGCGCAATCGGCATCCGCTTCTCGACCTTGACTGGAGCAGGGCCGACTGCGTCCGCTATCTGACCTCGCTCGGCCTGGCCGAAACACCGAAATCCAGCTGCCTGGGATGCCCGTTCCACGGAAATGCGCAGTGGCGGCACATCAGGGATCACTCCCCTTCCGAGTGGGCAGACGTCGTCGAATTCGACGCGGCCATCCGGCAGGGCAATGCCCGCGCCAACGCATCCGGTAACCGGTTGCTCGGGCAGGCGTTCCTGCACCGCTCCCGCGTCCCGCTGAGCCAGGCGCCGATCGACCACGTCACCGCCGCCGAGCGGGCAGCTCTGGGCGTCGGCGCGGGCGACGAGTTGGAGAACGGCGTGGTGGACGGCTGCTCGCCCTGGGCGTGCCGCGGGGATGCGGACACGGCGCAGGACCACTTCGGGCTGGCCGCTTGATCCTCGACCTCTTCGCGGGGCCGGGCGGCTGGAGCAGGGCACTGAGCGTCCTCGGCGCCCAGGACCTTGGCCTGGAATGGGACGAGTGGGCCTGCAAAACGCGTTCTGCAGCCGGGCAGTTGACGATTCGGACCGACGTGGCGAGGTATCCGACGTTGCCCTTCATCGGCCGAACGCGCGGGCTGATCGCGTCCCCGCCGTGCCAGGCATGGTCGACGGCCGGCAAACGCCTCGGTCTGATCGACCAGCCCCTGGTCCACCAGGCGGTCGCTGACCTCGCTGTTGGTCGCGACACCCGCGAGCGGCTGCTCGCTGCCTGCCGCGACGAGCGCTCCCTGCTCGCCGCGGAGCCCATGCGCTACCTCCACGCCCTGCACGCAGTCGGCGAGCCCGAGTGGGTCGCCATGGAGGAGGTGCCGGACGTCCTGCCGCTGTGGAAGCAGTACGCAGTGATCTTGCGCAGCTGGGGGCTCTCCGTGTGGACCGGCATCCTCAACGCCGCAGACTACGGGGTGCCCCAGACGAGGAGGCGGGCGATCCTGCTTGCCTCCCGCGTCCGCACCGCCCAGCCGCCCCCTCCGACCCACGCCAAAATCGCAGAGCCGGAGGGGCTGTTCGGGCCGGGCCGCTCCCGCTGGGTCAGCATGGCGCAGGCCCTGGGGTGGGGAGCGACCGACCGGCCTGTGCCCACCGTCTGCGCCGGCGGCGGACCTGGCGGCGGCGCCGAGCCCTTCCCCTCCGGCTCCCGGAAGGCGTTGTCCACCGCCCGCGACCGCGGCACCTGGACACCCCACCCGGACACCCCCCATCAGCCCTCCGGCCGGGAAGGAACCGAGCCTGCCGGCCACCCCGGCGCCCAGGGCGAACAGGCCGCGGGCCGAACCGTGTTGGTGCCTGACTGGTCGTGGTCCTTGCGGAGCAACAATCAGGCCAACGCCACCGTCCGGCCACTGTCCGAGCCGGCGGGAACGCTGTTCTTCGGGCACCGCTCGAACGAATGCACCTGGGTCGCCGAACCCCCTACCCCACCTGCCGGGAATACGGAGTCACCCCCCGCCCCGGCGCCCATCCGGATCACCGCCCAGGAGGCTGGAGTTCTGCAGACCTTCCCCGCCGACTACCCCTGGGCGGGCAACAAGGGCCAAGTCTTCAGCCAGATCGGCAACGCCGTACCACCCCGCCTCGCCGCCCACCTCCTCGCCCCGCACCTCGGCAAGACCCTCAACCCCGACGACTTCACCCTGGCCGCCTGATGCCCCACCCCGCCGACCCGTACGAGGGCGACGACCTGGACGACCTGCCACCTCCACAACTCGTGCACTACGCCGAACAAGCTCTGCTCGGCGCCCTCCTGCTCGAACCACACCGGCTCGACACCATCGGCTGTCTGACGCCGGACCATTTCGGCAATCACGCCCACGGCGCCCTGTTCGCCGCCATGTGCACGGTGCCGGCCCCCGACCCGAAGCAGCACGCCAAGGACACGGCGTGGCTCAGCGCGGTTCTGGCCAAGGCGCGGCCCGAGGCACCGGGGCTGACCGCCTCCTACCTGCACACGCTCATCCAAAGCTGTCCCCGGCCCCAGCACGCCGCGGCGTACGCGGGCATGATCCGCGCCGATCACGCCCGCCGTACGCTGCGCGAGCACACCGACAGGCTGTGCCAGAGCGCCACCGACACCACGAGGCCGGACCCAGTCGTGGCCGTCCTCGCGCAGGCCGATGCCCTGGGGCGCTACCTCGACGAACTCGCAACCGAGTTCGCCCCGCACCCCGGCTCCCTACCCCGTACCCCTGCACCACCGCCGCCCCCGCCCGAGGCCGGAGAAGAAGCTCTCGACGAGGAGCGGCTGCTGCTCGCCACCGCCACCGCCCACCCCAATGAAGTGACGGCCATGAGGTGGTTGCAGCCCGACGATTTCACGCACCCGCTGCATGCCGGGCTGTGGCAGTGCCTGGTCGCCCTGACGCGGCGCGATACCCCCGTCGACCCCGTGACGGTCCTGTGGGAGGCGCAGCACCGTGGCCTCCTCGGCGCCGGGGCCGAGCCGAGTGAGCTGCTTGACCTCCTCGCCGGACCGGTCGGCTCCCCGGAGTCCTGGGGCGAGCGAATCCTCCAGCGCTCCGTCCTCGGGGCCGCCCACCACATCGGCCGGCGCATCGAGGCATTCACCGAGGACCCGGCCACCACGCCGTACCAGCTCATCACCGGCAGCCGCCGCGCGCTCGCCGACCTGTCCGCCGTACGTACCCGGTGGCAGCACGCCACCTCACCCCCGCCGGTGAGCAGACCCGCGCGCACCAGGGGCACGGCGGCGCCCCGGACCAGTCCACCACGGACCACGGCTCCGCCCGCAGCACGCACCTTCCGCTGACCCAAGCCCGCCGGCGGCCGGCTCACTTTGCCTGGCCACCGGCAGAAAGAACACTCCTTGGTGACACCCCCCTCCATCGACGCCCACGTCCGCCTCGACCCCCACCCCACGCACCCCAGCGCGGTGATGGCCACTCTGACCGGCACCCAGGCCCACATCCCCCACGTCGGTCTGGAGGCCGCCAACTGGGATGCCGTGGCCGAGAACACCTTGGTCCTGGCCCGCATCGACCACGACGAGCCGCACTGGGCCGCGAAGGCCGTCCGGGAGCTGATCGCCGAAGGGATCACCGTCGAGATCGCGCCCTGGCTTCGGGAAGCCATCGACGTTGATTGGGCGTTGGCCACCGACTCAAAGCCCTGGAGCACCCTCGCCCAGCTCCGGGAGATCTTCGCCGAGGCCCAGACGATCTTTGATGACATCCGTCACGGTCGCCTCCTCATTCACGCCCACGCCCTGGACAGCGGCACCACGGTCGCGGTTGGGACCTACCTCGACAGCGGCAAGAGCGTCCATCTCCACGGCGAGGACCGTCGGCGACAGGTGGAACACATCTTCGACTCTCCCGCCCAGGCGCTGGTCGCCTTCGAGCGGCTCCACGGCGACACCATGCGCCCCGGCCCCGCGCCGATGACCGACACCGAGCGCGCCGCTGCCGAAGCCCGAACCTCCCTCAGCGCACCGCCCACCGAGCCCGAGCCTCCCGGCCCTGGGCCGGAGACCGTACCCGCCTACGCCGCCGATCCCGGCGACCACGACGCCCTCCTTGATGAATTCCTCGACGCACACGGCGAATGGTCGAAGTGGCGCACCTGGTCAGACGAGATCACCCACGCCATCCACGAATCCCAGACCCTGCGCATCGAGCGCATCCACGACGCCCCCGCCCACGAGACCGCCTGGACCATAGCCGCCTACGAGACGCCCGTCTCAGACCGCACATGGCACCTCACCGCGACCAGCACAACCCCCGCCCCCGTGCTCCAAGAACTACTGCACCACCTCGCCGACGGTGACGGACTGGACACCGCCGTCGGCGGCGCCGTGGACGAGAAGTCCGTCACCGCCGCCACCAAGCCGCTCCTTGAGGCAGGCTGGACGCACACAGTAGACGGACGCTGGATCCGCTGGACGAACCCGTCAAAGGACGCGGGGGTTCTATTCGACGCCTTCGCTGCCCAGAAGCCGAACAGCGCCCTCACCACCTGGACCATCTGGGCCGGCCCAAGCGTCGACCATCCCACCTGGGCGCTGCACACCTCACCACACGCGCCGGCTTCAATGCTCGCCGGCCTGGCCACAGAACTTGCACACGGCACCGGCACCCGACGCCCACTACATCCCGGCACGACCCAGCGTTGCACGCGCACCCCGGTAGCCACCACACCACCGGTCCGGTCAAGCCTGCCCGTCCAGACCCGAAAGAGGTGAACCCCCGGTTAGAAGTGTCGGCGAGCCGCCCGGTGGGACGGGTGAGAAGGTACCCGGGGATCAGTCGTTGGCCCTCTGGACTCCGTGCCCCAAAGCCAAGGTGATCTCCGTATGCCGGGCCCGGATCGAGAGCGGCAGGCCCGCAGCCTTCCGGGCCCTGCGATAGGTCAGCGCCCACCCCATCTCATGCCGCAGCGTGCCGTCGTCCGCGCGCTCGACCCGCCACCACAGCCAACCGAAAGGGTGCGACCGGCCCTCTGCGAAAGGGGCCGTGAAGGCATACGTCGGCTGGCCGCTCGTAGCCGTCAATGTCGGGGCCATTTGCGGGACGTTGCTCAGCTTGATCAGATCCTGCCGAGTGTCCGCCCGCGCCATCCGCGCCGCCGCACGGTATGCAGCGGCCACAAAGCAGCCGACAGCGACCACTACGAGAGCAACGAGCAGCAACCACCCTGTGTTCATCGTGCGTCCCGTATCGCCTGTATCGCGGAGCGGCACGCCTCGGTCGTGGCGGCCAGCGTGGAGTGGACGTGCAGTCCCGGACGCGCGTGATCGAGCTGCGCCAGCATGTTCGTGCGGCGCACGTACCCGAGATCAGCTCCTACCACTAGGTCCACGTCCTGAGCTGCGGCCATGCCCAACTCATACAAGGCAATGGGCTGGTGGCTCGGCGAATCAGGGAACCAGAACACCAGGAGGTCCGCGCGACGCAGATGCCTGTACTCCCATCCGACTTGGGCGGCCTCCGCAGTCGGATCGTGCAGAGGAAAAGTGGCCCGGCGCGGGTTGAACACCGTGATGTCGAGATCCTCCAGCGCTGCCGTGACAATCCTCTGCCAGTCCGGGCAATCGCTGATCCCCCCAGCCAAGAACAGGCAGACGCCACCAAAGCCGGTGAACTCGTCTGGCGCTTCGACGTATCGCATCAGGCGGCTCCACGCCCGGCCATGATGTCGCTGCCACAGAAGTCGGCCAGCTCCGGCTGGAGCCGGCGCAACGCCTCCACCGCCGGCCCAAGAGCTGCTTGAGCCTCATCGAACCGGGGCCAGGCGCGACAAGCATCGCCACTCACGTACTGCCGGGCCATCTCGCTGCTTTCATCCGCGGCAGCCGGGTCGAGGCCCGAACGACTGTTGCAGTAGTCGATCCACGACGGTCGCAGGTCCACAAGCTTGGTGACCGCCGCTGCGGCTTCCATGAGCGTCGGGACGAACGGCCGACTGGGAATGCTGCCGCTGGCCAGCTCACGCAAGGCACCGGTCACCGCCTTGCTGTCGTACACAGCCTCCCCGATGTACGAGTCCGGGGCCGCCCCGTCGACACTTCCGAGGAAAAGTGCATGGGTCGCCACGGCAACCTGCGCACGCCACGCCAGCTGCCGCTCCCACCGCTTCCGGTTGAACCAGTCGGGCATCCGTTCCCCCTCCAGCAGTGCTCGTCCTACCGCTTGTCTACCGGAGCACCCGCACCTGTCACAACGTGGGCCGATCACCAGCCACGGTAGCGGGACGGCTTGTGGTGCTATCCGCGACGGCAACGGGCGACGCAAGCAACCGGGCACTCCAGGATGCACGATGACCTACCCCGGAAAGGCCCGCTCGTACCGACGCCCCGGTCGGCAGCGGCTCGAACCGTAGGCAGGCGACGCCTCGCCCACCAGCCCGAGCCGGGACCTTGCCCTCGTCAGGGCCGGTCAGCGACCCAAGGGGACCTCCGCTACCGGCTCCCATGACATGCGCCATCCACCGAGTTCTTCGTCGAACGTCCACGCCACGTCCAGCAGGTGTACCCGGTCGACGTACAGGGTGGCCCGGCGCGGCGTCACCAGGAGACGCAGATCCGTGTTGAGCGGATCGGACGACGCGGAGCCGTAGCTGTAACCCAGCGAGATGTGCGGGCGCCCACCGGAGTGCTGGAGCGCCTCGTCACCGCGGGTCTTGCGGACCGCGGTCCTGACCTTCTCGATGAGGGCCAGCGTGTCCTCCTCCGGCCACACGTCCAACACGGCACCCGCTACATTCCCGATTGGCGGCCCGACTTCCGCCGAGAATGCAGGCACGTCGGCCAGCTCGGAACGCAGGGCTTCCGCGACCTCTGCCCGTGCCGCCTCGTCGTACTCGGCCGACGGAACGTCAGCAAGCATCTCCGCAGTCAGATGCAGCACCCCGGCGTCCGTCGGGTCGCTGCCGTACTGCGGGTCAATCGGGTAGCTGGTCAGATGCGGCCGACACGCCTGAGCCATCTCAAGTAGTTCATCGTCCACGCCGGACCGAGGCAGCACGTACACATGCAGGACCCGCATGCCGTCCACCCATCGCCGCCCCTGAAACTTCGGCACGAACGGTTCCATCTGGGCATCCCTCCCGCATACCGAACGCCCGTGTAGCGTCCGCCGACCATCCTGGCCGCTTCCATCAAGTCAGGCGCCATTCTGCGCGATCTCCGGATGCCTCGGAGCCAGACGACGGCAGCAGACGGCACAACAAAGATGCTCATACCGCTCAGCGCGCGGCCTCTCGACGGAGAGGCCGCGCGCTGAGCGGTACTGCACCACCGTGACCTCCCGCTCCGGTTCACCCCCGGCAGACGGCGTCTTGGGTGACCATCAACGTCGGGGGTGAAAGGGTCTCCACGCCTCCCCGGACGGGGTCCCCCTCTACACCGGCCTCGGCTTCATCCCGAACCCGCGCCCACGATGACATCGAGATGCGAGTAGCGCCGGCACTCAGGCGTAAACGACGGCGGCCGCACGCCAGAAACCGGCGTGCGGGCCGCTTCGACTCCCGCTGGCACCCCCTCCCCCGACCGTTTTCTCCGCTAGCCTTGCTTACGATCGCCCACTGGGTCGGGACCGAGGCCGGGAAGAGAATTACATCGTGTCAGTCCTTATCGCCGGGGGAGCCGGCTACATCGGGAGCACCGTCGCGTCGGCCTGTCTGGATCGGGGCATCACCCCGGTTCTCCTCGACAACCTCGCCCGAGGCCGCGCCGAGTTCACTGAAGGGCGGATCTTCTACGAGGGCGACATCTCGGATGGTGCCCTGATCGACCGGATCCTCTCGGAGCACCCGGACATCTCCACTGTGGTGCACTGCGCGGCACTGATCGTGGTGCCGGAGTCCGTGGCTGACCCGATCGGCTACTACGAGGCGAACGTCAGCAAAAGCCTGGACTTCGTCCGCCATCTCCACCGCAACGGGGTTGGCCGCCTGATCTTCAGCAGTTCAGCCTCCATCTACCAGGCCGAGGACGGCTCCCCCGTCACTGAGGACTCGCCGCTGGCGCCGCAGAGCCCCTACGCGCGGACCAAGTCGGTGTGCGAGGAGATGTTCGCCGACATCGCCGCGGCCGGGAAGATGAGGGTGCTGTCGCTGAGGTACTTCAACCCGGTCGGCTCCGATCCCCTGCTGCGCACCGGTCTTCAGCTCAAGCGGCCCAGCCATGCCCTGGGGAAGCTGATCCAGGCCCACCAGGAGGGCACGCCATTCCCGGTCACCGGCGTGAACTACCCGACCCGCGACGGGACGGGCATCCGTGACTACGTGCACGTATGGGACCTCGCCGCGGCCCATATCGCAGCGATCGATGGCTTCGACTCCATCCTGACCGAGTCGAAGCCATCGATCGCTATCAATCTGGGCACCGGCTCCGGCACCACCGTCCGGGAGCTGTGCGCGGCATTCAACCGCGTCGTGAGCACTCCCCTGGCCACGGTCGACACCGACCCACGCCCCGGTGACGTCGCCGGTGGGTACACCCTGAGCGACCGGGCCGCGACGTTGCTGGGGTGGACGCCGAAGCTGTCCCTGGAGGAGGGCATCCGGTCCGCCCTGGACTGGATCCCGGTGCGCGACGAGATGCTGAAGGACTGAGCCCCCTCCCCGTCACCCCTGCGGAGGGTCCTGGCCTTCGCCTTGGTGGAGGCGGACTTCGAGGGCGAGCAGGTGTCGCATGGCCGGAGCGAGCCATGCGGCATCCCAGCGGTGGTCTGCCGGAGCATCCCGATAGGCGTGGTGGGGGATCTTGAGGGCTTCGAGGAGCTGGCGGCCGGCGATCCAGTCGGCCACCAGCGTGCCGACGCCCCCCAGCGCGATGCGGCAGGCTCCGCGTAGGGCTTGCGCGTGGCGGCGCAGGTTCTGCCGTACGTCGTACTCGTCGAGCCGTGTCGTGCTGCCGGCGACGTCGATGAGTTGCGGGTGGGGTGGCCGGTCGCTGAGAAGCGAGGGGTCCCAGACGCTGGCGACGGCGAAGAGGTCGGGGTGCCGTGTCAGCAGGTTGAGGGCTGCGAAGGCTCCTTTGCTGAATCCCAGCAGGTGTACCGGTGGTCCGGTCTTTTCGCCGAGGACGGCGAGGACGGTCGGCACGACCACGCGGACGAGGTGGTCCTCCTGTCGGCTGTCGGGCCGGGTCTGGTGGTTGACCAGCCAGGGTGAGGCGCTGAAGGTCGGCGCGGCGAAGACGGTTCCGTCGAGGAGGTCCGCGGGGAGCCGTCCGATCTCGGTGAGGCTGTGGCCGTACTTGTGCCCGTCGCCCTGCTCGACGGGCAGGGCGAGCACGACCCTGCGCACGGGCTGCTTGGGAAGGACCACGGTGACCTGGGTGCCGGGCCTCTGAAAGGGGCTCTCCAGGGGAATCGTGATGGCCGTGGGGCGGGCGGTGTCGTCAGCGAGAAGCGCCCTGTTGTGTCGGGGCGTGGGGCGTTGATGCACGGAGGGTGGCGACGGCATCTGCGTAAGTCTCCCAGTTGTCGCAGTTGAACCGGAATTCGGTCGGAAGAAGCGGCACAGCCCGGAGTTCGTTGCCGGCGCTAATCCAGCGCCGTACCGCGTCGATGAGGTAGAGCTCGCCGTTGGAGCGAGGCGGGCATTCGCGGAGCGCCTCGAAGACGAAGGCCCCGAGGACCCAGCGGGCGGCGCAGGCGTGCACCCACCGCGCACCAGTGTGGTCCAGGAGGTCCTTGCCGAAGGCAGCGTCGTACGGCCCGGTACCCGTGATGGGCGGGGCCGCCGCGCCCAGGAGAGTCTCGTGCGGGGGCACGTTGCCCGCGGGGAACAGGCGGGTCAGTACGGAACATTCCGCCGAGCCACTGCGGACGAGGCGCCGTAGCGGTTCCTGGCCATCGGCGGCACCGCGGATCAGGTTGTCCCCGAAGGCGAGAACGAACGGCTGTCCCTGCGTCCATGTCTCAGCGTGGAGAGTCGGCGCGCCAGGGCCGGCGCCGTCGTCTTGGATACGGTAGGAGAAGTCCATTCCGTACGCCGCACCGCTGCCGAAGTACGAAGCGATCTGGCTCTTTCGCGAGGAGATCACGAAGAGGACGTCTGACATGCCGGCCGCTCGGAGTTCGCCGACGAGGTGCTCCAGGATCGGCGTCCGTCCTACGGGCAGCATCTCCTTGGGGAAGATGCGGGTGATCGGGGCCATCTTGGTCCCCGCCCCGCCGGCGGCCACGACCGCCCTGGTGATCGTGCGCGTCACGGGGTGCTCGCTCCCTTCAGGTGCTCGGCCGGCTTGGCCAGCCAGTCGAGCCAGGTTCCGTAGACATCGCAGTAGGCGACGACGTCCGAACGACTCACGCCGCTCTCGTGGCGGGCCATGATCATGTGGGGAGTGTCGTGGCCGAAGTGGCCGATGGAGATCTCATGGAGCGGGCGTTGCCGGCTCAGCTCGGCGAGGGTGTCGACGAGGCGTTCCCGGCCGCCGGGCGAGCCGAAGATCTGGTAGATCGACCACGAGAAGACGAAACAGAGGTGCTGGTCAGCCGGGGTGGTGGCGACCACATCGGCGAGGTGTTCTTCGGCGCGGCCAGCCAGGATCGTCGGCGGGGTCCGCGCTGCCAGCGTCAGGGCGCTGTTGAGGGTGCGCATCCGTGTGGTCTGCTCCGGCCAGGTGAGGCTGACCAGCCACTCGGTCGCCTCGGGGTCGGTGACGTCCACCGGGTTGAGCTCGATCCCGACCGGCCGGGCGAAGCGCGTGACGTCCAGGGACAAAGGCGGTGTTGCGCCCTTGATCTCGCAGGTGAGGACCGTGTCCGGATCGCTGGCGGGCAGGCTGAGCCTGTGCCCGTCGTAGTCGTAGGTGTAGCGGTCCCAGAGCAGGTTCAGGCCGGCGCTGGCGCCCACGTCGACGATCCTGATCGGGCGATCGTCGAGCTGCTGCTGGAGCGCAGCAAAGGCGGGGAGGAGCACAGCACAGCGGTTGACCTCGTTGGTCTGCACGGAGCGGGTCGAGATGGTGCGCGTGATCTGTTCGGCGTGCCGTCGGCAGAAGTCCGCGAGGAGGACGGCGGCGCGGTCCGCTTCCAGGGCTTCGTGGCCGGTGAAGTAGCAGGCCAGCGGGTGCTGCACCCCGCGGCGGAGGATGTGGTGGACGGCCCCGAGCAACATGTTGGGGGCCGGCTGGCCCGGCTGTGTGCCGGCCGCGAGGTCGAGCAGCTCAGAGGTGCGAGCGACCGCCTGGGAGAGCGTCTCGTACAACGGGGACTTACCTGCGGCCTGCTGGGCGGCGAACCGCTCGAAGGTGTCGGCGAGTTGGGCGTGTTCGGTCACGGAGCGCCCCTTAGATGATCTTGTAGCCGGTGTCGGCGAGCTGCTGGACGGCGCCGAGGCTCTGGCCGCGGCGGGCCCACCACTTCTCGTCCTCGGCGGTCATTGCGGCCTGGGTCTTGGCGATGACGGCGGCGACCAGGGCGCGGGGGACGACGACGGTGCCGTCCTCGTCGCCGACCACGACGTCCCCGGGGGTGATGCGGACGCCGTCAATGTCCACGGGGACGTTGACCGCGCCGCCCTCTCGGCCGGCCGGGTAGTCGTAGTTGAGTGGGGTGGTGCCGCGCGCGACGGTCGGGAAGGCGATGCGCCGCAGCTCGGCGACGTCGCGGACCATGCCGTCGACCAGGACGCCGGCGATGCCCCGGCTTTGCATGTGCGCGGCGGTCACGCCCCCGAAGCAGGAGCGTTCCTTGTTGCCGCCGGCTGCGACCACGACGAGGTCGCCGGGCTGAGCGAGGTCGATCGCCGCGCGGCGCACGGTCACGTCCGGGCCGAGGGCCGTGACGGCGCTGCCGCACAGGACCAGGCCGGGCGTCTGGAGCCTCAGGCAGTAGGAGAGGGCGCCGGTCTTGCCGAGAGCGTCCACGATCGACGCGACCGGGACGCGGGACAGGGCAGTGATCTCGCTTCGGCTGGGGCGGATGATCTCGGTGCGAATCTCGCGTACAGACATGTGTGGACCTTTCGTTCAGAGGGAGTGCGGGGCGTTGGAAAGCTGGCGCAGCGGCGCCAGGTCCTGCGCCATGAGGTCGTGAAGCGACAGCCCGTTGGCCGGCCCGCCGGGGTCCGCCGCCAACGTGGCGCGGGTGGTCCGGCAGACCAGATGGGCGATCGACTGCACCAGGGCGGCCTGCGCGAAGTTGTCGACCTGCGGCAGGGTGAGCTGGTGCTGCGCTGCGCCGGGTCGGCCGGGGCCGTCTCGGTGCAGGAGGAAGAGCCGAGTGCCCGCCGCGGCGGCGGCGCTGATGGCCTCCTGGGTTGTCCTGGAGGCTGAGTCGTAGGTCAGGAGGAAGACCACGTCCTGCGGGGAGGCGCTGCTCAGCTGGTAGCGCACTCCGTGTGCGGGGTCGGGGTGGTCGTTGTAGATCGCGCTCATGTCGGCGAGCGACGGGTCGGAGACGACGAGCGGGGGTTGCACGCCCTCGACGCCGAGCGGGGCGTCCCAGCTGAGGTTGTGGGCGAAGTGCTCGCCGGCGAGGGCGAGGGGGCCGCCGTCGGGGCACAGCACGTAGATCCGGCGTCTACGGCGGATCGCGTCGGCAACGGCTTCGGTGGCCCCCTCCAAGAAGTCCGCCAGCCGGACGGTATCCACGGCGGCTAGGGCGTGCAGGTGCCGCTCCTGGCGGATTGGCAGCGGCGCATCCTGGGGAGCCAGCGCAGCGGCAGCCGTCAGCGTCAGCGCGGTCAACATCGCGTCCTCGCTGATCTGCTGGTCAGTGGTCCCAGTCGCCCAGACCAAGCCGTTCACCAGCTCCATCTGGGTCCCGTCCCCGCCCACCAGCGCGAGCACCGGCACACGGTTTTGCCCGCAGAGCCGGACGGCTTCGCAGATGTTGGCCGATCGCCCGCTGACGCTGGCGACCACGACCAGGCCCACCTGGTCGATGTCCCTGGCGAGCGACTGGGCAAAGAGCGTGCGGTAGTCCTGCCTCTGAGCGCCGTAGGCCATGGCCGCCGGGCTCATCATCGAGTCACTGACCGGCAGGCCGGCGCGGGCCTGGAGTTGCAGGAGAGTCGAGCGGACGATCGCCGAAGAGCCGCCATTGCCGAAGGCACGGACCTGGGCGCCGCTGTCGGCGGCCTTCCGCAGCAGGGCGACGGCCTCGGCGCCGCGGGTGAGTATGTGGCGGACAGTGATGCCCACCTCGGTCATGTAGGCGCGGGCGAAGTCCTCATACACAGGGGGCATGGAAGTCCTTCCGTAAGGTCGAAATGGGTTCGGCGGGGAGCAGCCAGGGCTCCACCACGGGCGGGAACTCGGTGGTGAAATGTCGGCGGACCGTGCCGAGGGCCTCGGGCAGGTCCCGGCAGTCGAGGCGGCAGTCGATCGGCCGGTCACCGGACACCGCGTCCGCTTCCCCCGGGCGGATGTGCCCGGCGGGCAGGCCGAAACGGTCCGCGATCAGGACGGCCATCTGGTACTTGGTGAAGCCTTGCTCCGCACTCCAGTGAGCAACGGCTCCCAGGCGCTGCCCCCGCACAAGGGCCCCGGCAAGCCAGCGGCACACCTCGGCGGCCTCGTCCGTGTGCGTCGGGTAGCGCACGCACACGTCATCCAGCTCGACCGGGGCCCTGGCGCCGACCTGGCGGGCGAGCTCGGTCAGGTTCGTCTCGGCGGCGAACTGCACGGGCCCGTAGAGCACGGGCAGCCGCAGAATCGCCGCGTCAGGGCAGGCAGCGCGCACCGCATGCTCGGCCAGAAGTTTCCACCGGCCATAGGCATTCAGCGGGTTCGGAGGGCTGTCGGGCCGGTAAGGCGCTGCTTTCCCGTCGAAGACGTAGTCGGTTGAGATGTGCAGGAGCCGGGCCCCACACTGCCGGGTGCTCTGTGCGAGCAGCCGGGCGGCGTCGACGTTTTTGTCCCGGGCCTGATCCGGGGTGCCCGCCCACCTCTGGGGCCGGCGCTCACCCACGCAGTTGACGACGACGTCCGGCTGGGCCCGGCCGAGCAAGCGGTCGATGTCGTCGGCTGACGTGGCGTCGGCCCTGGCCAGCCCGGGGGCGGTCCGGCTGAAGCCGGTGCCCGTCACGGTCATGTCGTTGAATGCGCGCATCACGCTGCGTCCGAGCAGTCCGGAGGCGCCGAAGATCACTGCTCGCATCACTCACCTCCACACGAAGTTCTGCGATGCGAGACAGCCAAGCGGAGCCGGACCGGTGAGCGCGAGAGGTTGCTGCGGTGCATGAGGTGGATGCACCAACTCGGTTTACGTACACCCCATTTGACGCTTGGTGTACGTACACCAAGTCCTTCGTCCCACCTCCTGTGGGCACCCCTGACAGTGGGGTAATTTCCGGCCCAGGACCCGCCGGACTTGGAGTGCCCATGGAGCCAGCAGCGTTAGACGCCTCGCCGGCCAACGTGCTCGCCGCCCTTCTGGAGCAGCTGGGGATGCGGCCTGAGCACCTCATCGCCCGTATCAATGAACGGCGGGTCCATCGCGGCTGCACGCCCCTCAGCCTGAAGGCGGCCTACCCCTGGCTACGAGAGGTGCCCTCTCGCCCACAGCCCGACAACCAGGCGGACGCCCTGGCCGTGCTCACCGCCAGGGCCGGACGGTGCATCACCGCGTCCGACATCGGATGGGACCTGCCCCGTCCCCGCACTCGTCACAGCCATCTCGACGCACCCGGCGACGCACCCCTGGGGCCTCTGCTCCACGAGATCAGTCAAGGAGACATCATGGACCGCCGAAACCTGCTCCTGCTCACCGGAGCGGCAGCCACTGCGCCCGCTCTCACCCTCCTCCTCGGCCCGACAGAAGAAGCGGCAGCCACCACCGCCGCGCCAGCCACCACGCGCCTGAATGAGAAGCTCGTTTGCTCGATCGAGGGCGCAGTCCGGGACCTCCGGGAGATGGACGACTCCACCGGAAGCGCCAGCGGCGACCTCACCTGGGGCCACGGCATCTGGCAGAGCACTACCCGGGTGGTCGCGCAGGCTCAGGGGCGCGGACCTCTCGTCGAACGGCTCCAGACCGCCTACATCGAGCTGAGCGAGCAGGTCGGCTGGATGTTCTTCGACGCGCGCCGGCACCCTCAGGCACAACGCATCTACCACACGGGAATGCGGCTGGCCCGTGAGGCCGCAACCTCGCTGACCACCCGTCACTCGACAGCGAATCTGGTTGCCTCCGCTGCGTATCAGGCCGCATGGCTGGGCCACCACAACGATGCCGCCGCCCTCCTCGACATCGCCGCTCGGACACCGGAGCTGCCGTCTGCTGTGGCTGCAGTGATCGCCGAGCGGCGCATCTACGCCGCGGGGCAGCGGCACGATCCTGGCGCGGTCCTGCGGTTCCGTGACGAAGCGCTGCTCGATCTCGGCTCTTCCGACGAGGGCACGCCGTGGTGGGCGACCTGGATAACGCAGGGCTCCGTGGACGCGGCCACCGGCCGGGCCTGGCTTGCCTGCGACCAGCCGTCACGGGCTGTGCCCTTCCTGAACCGCCGCGTCGAGGCGGCTTCGCCCGACTACCCGCGCGATCGCCTCCACGCCGTTCTCGATCTGGCTGACACCGTCCATAAGTGCGGCGACAGCGACAAGGCGCGGGAGTTGCTTGGCCAGGCCGAAGGGTTGATCGGCACCGTCAGTTCTCGGCGTATGGCTCATCGGTACGAGGCGCTGTCGGCGGCCGTCTCCGCTTGATCGCGGGAGCGAGCGGCGGGTCCTGGGCCGACTCCGGGCCTACGGCTGGCTGGCGCCTGATGAGGACGTGTACCGACCCGTCCAGATCGTGCGAGCATCGAAGGCACCCCAACCCTCTGTCACGGTTCGGCGGAGGCCCTCAAGGGTGTCCGGGCTGGTTCCCAGGTCGGCCGCGAGGGCATGCACGATCTCCAGGACCTCGGCCAGTTGCTCAGCGGCGCCCGGGGCGCCGGGGGCCGCAGCAAGGAGCGCTGTCACCTCGTCCCGCAACTTCTCCCGCAGTCGCCTGCGGAATTCGCCCGTGTCCGCGTGGTACACCTCCAGCTCGCGCCCCTCAGCCTGATGCACCGCGTCGGGTACCCGGTCTCGGATCAGGCGGGGGCGCTCCCCCAGCACGTGGTCGATGGCCTCGACGACATCGACAGCAATGTGGGTTGGCCAGAACGCGGTCTCCGTCCATGGCCGGCCCCCGGACACCCAGACGCTGTGCAGGCCCAGGTCGACCGCTCCCCGCACGTCTGTGTGCCCGGCGTCCCCGATCACCCAGGTGCTGGCTCGGTCCAGGGCCGGCAGTCCGGCGGTGGCAGCGGCCACGTGGAAGATCTCCGGGTGGGGCTTCCGGGACCCGACCGACTCGGAGATCACCCAGCCGTCCACCAGGCGGTCCAGCCCGGCGGTTCGGATCTTCTCCTCCTGCTGGTCGGCACGCCCATTGGTGACGATCACGCAAGGCACCCCGGCGGCCCTGACGGCGAGCAGCGCGCGGCGGACCGGCTCGTCGAGGGCGACGTGGGCCGCTGGGCCGCGGTGCAAGAACTCTGCGATCGTTTCCGGCGAGACGGCGCCTCCCCAGTGCTCCGTCAGCTCCGCGACGACGACGGGCCGGGGGGTGTGTCCGCTCCGGTCGAGATCCATGATGGCCTCGACGCTCTCGGAAGGCAGGCCGTGCTCTGCAAGGAACACCTGAGCAGCTGACCGGAAGGCGGCGTCCCTGTTGATAAGGGTGTTGTCGAGGTCGACGGCGAGCAGCGAGGCTTTGTCGACAGGCGGCGGAACTGGAACATGCGGCATTGGCATCGGAATCATTTTGGTGAGGTTGACGTCGCGCCACTCAGCGCGAGGGTGGTCACCGCGTCGCCCACGCTGGGCCTCCGATCCTGGTCTGCGCCTGCCCGGAGCCGAGCGAGCCGGGAAGGCAAGTACATCCAACGCCCGGATCCTGGAACCAGGGTTCGAGCGTCATGCGGGGGTCATGCGGCTGTCCGCGTTCCGGCCCCCCACGCAGGTCCTCAGATGCTGAGATGGAAGCGTGGACGCGCTCCCCCAACACCCGCTAGCTATCGCTCGAGACCTTCACGGCCTGTCCCAGAGCGGCCTCGCCGCGGCAATCAAGCAGGCGGCGCGCCGCCGCGACCGCAGGGCCGGCACGACCAAGCAGCAGGTGTCGGTCTGGGAGCGCCCCGGGGGCCGTGTGCCCGATGCCTGGTTTCAGCAGCTGATCGCCGACGTCTTCGGCGTCGGCCACGACCGTGTGACCGTACTGGGCTGGCCGTACTGGCTGCCCGGGAACGAGGCGCCTACGGCCCTGGGTTCAGGGGCGACGGTCGCCGCACTCAGAGAGGCCCAACGCCGCGCCATGCTCAACCGCCGCACCCTTGTCGGACTCGCACCCGCTGCTGTTGCGGCGCTCGCACAGCAGTGGGCCACCCTCGATCCTGCCCTTGCCGCGTCAGCCGCCGACGGCCGGCCGGTCGCCCCGGAGTTCGTGACCTGGCTGGAGTCCAGCGTTAGGCACCTCACGGGCATGGCCACCGTCGACCGCCAGCACAGCGCCCAGCTCCTGGACAGCTACTACGAGACCGTGGTTGGCCTGCTGGAAAAGTCCCGCTGCGACCAGATGACCGAAGCCCGCCTGTTCACGCTGGCATCCTCCCTTTCACAGACGATCGGGTGGCACCGCTTCGACCACGACCACCACGCCGCCGCCGGCCACTACTGGAGCGCCGCCCTCCACGCCGCCCACCAGGTAGGCGACGCCGACCGCGGAGCAGGCGTCCTTTCTGATTTGGCGTACCAGAACATCTGGCTCGGCCAGGCGGGCACCGCCATCGACGTCCTGGACCATGCTCTGTCCCGCACCCAGGACGCCACCGCCCGCTCCCTGCTCCACCTGCGCAAGGCCCGGGCCTTGGCCATGAACGGGGATGCCCGCGCCTGCCGCCGCGACCTCGACGCCGCAGAACACGCCCTCGACTCCGCCACCACCGCACCCCCCGCATGGTGCTCCTGGATGAGCCCAGCAGACCTCGCCGTCGACTCCGGCCGCTGCCTCATCGACCTCGGAGAAACCGGCCCCGCCCTGCACCAGATCTCTCAGGGAGTAGCCCTCCTGCCCGACGCCCGGGACAAAACCCGCGCGGTCTTCCTCACCTACGAAGCCGAAAGTCTGCTGCGTCAGGGCGAGATCGACCACAGTGCTTCCATCGCCGGCGAAGCCCTCGTGCTCGCCCAGCGGATCGGCGCCTCCCGCTGCGTCCGCCAGATCAGCGACCTCGCACCTGGCTACGAACCCCACCCGAAAGTGCAGGGTGTTGATCAGTTCCTCAGCATCGTTCGGGCATGACACCACCAGGAGGCCCCTGATGAACGACGAGCTAGCGCCAGCACCCACGCCCGGACCGCTGACCGCCGGGCTGCCCACGGCCCGAGCGGCAACGCCCTCAGATGCGGCAGGCATCATCCGGCTACGCTCCGAGTACGTTCTGTCCGAACCGATGGGCGAGGAGTGGATCCGGCGGTGCACCGCCGAGCTGGCTCCACGGCTAGCGCCGGGGGGTGACGCACGGGCCTTCGTCATCGACGCCCCGGGCGGCTCGATGGCCGCCTGCGCCCTCGGGCTCATCCATCGCGTGCTCCCGGCACCGTCCTACCCCTGGGGGCTGGCAGGCCGCGTGCACGTGGTCGCCACACGCCCGGATGCCCGGCGCCGCGGCTACGCCAGGGCCGTTGTCCGCTCTCTGCTCGACGAGCTCCGCACCGAGCACGTCACCCTGTTCGAACTCCACGCCAGCCAGGAAGCGGCGCCCCTGTACCGCGAGTTCGGCTTCGCCAGCAGTTCAGCGCTGATGTGGATGACGCACCTGGAGGAGCCGGGTGGTCGACTTCGCTGACCGACGGACATAAGGGTGGCTCCGCAGACGGGGGATGCCGCGGAGCCGCCCTCTCAGCGTACTGTCCGTCTGTCCCTTCCACAGGGCCTTGCGCCGGACGGCTATCCCCTAAGCAGGGCTTCGGCGTAGTCGGCGGGCATCCGTTTCGTGACCACTTGCAGTGAAGGGAGTGCGAGCGGACGGTTCCTGTCTCATGTCCATTGCGCCTCGGTGGCCTGCGTCTCCGCGCACCGTCGGGCGGAGCCAGCCGACGGTGCCGGGGGATGGCCCCTGCGTGGCTGAAGAGACGGGTGCAGATGCGGACGACGCTCGTGCATGGGATGAGCGGCTGGGCTGGGCGTTCGGGCTGATAGCAGATTATCCGGCTGCGAGGAGTGCGGCACGCGCTGGCCGCCGTCCTCGACCTGACCGCGTGCGCGGTGGCGGACCGACAGCGCACCCCGCGCTATGGCGACCTGGCGCAACCTCGCGGTCGGCGCCCTGCGAATGAACGGCGCGAAGAACATCGCCTCCGGCCGTCGCCGCAATGCGCGTGACGCCCGCCGACCCCTCACACTCCTCGGCCTCGCCTGAGCACGAAGTCGACCTCACTCGACTACGCCGAAGCCCTGAGGGCTGTCGCAGAAATAACTTCAGACTTTGATCTTGGTCAGGCGGGCTGTCTCGCGAGGTCATCGAGTGGAACGGCGCTTCGGCGTTCGTGAGTTATTTTCCGACGGCTCCCTGGGCCCGCTCAGGGGTCGACCGGGGCCGGCGCATGCGTTCTCGGCGTCCTCTCAGGCCGAGACCGAGAGGTAACGCCACCTCAGATGGTCGGGGTGTCGTCAACAACCGGCCTGTGCATCTCAACGACCGGCTTCCACCCCGCGGAGAACTCGATGAAGTCCGCACGGGTGGGGTAGGTGTCGACCGCGCGACGGTCACGCTTGGGGCTGTCGCTCCCCTTGCGCCCCCGGGGAATCTGCTCCTCGAAGATGTCGACCTTCACGTCGGGAACCTCCTTGAGGCCCTGGCGCCAGATCTGCACGACGTCGGCGCCGAAGGCTTGCCGGGCTGCAGCGTAAAGGGCCGTGAGGGCCCCCTTGTCCCCACTAGGGACAAATAGTGCCAGGTCCAGCACAACACCGGCGGACTGGAGGACCTCGATGGTCACCGAGCCGTTCTCGTCGGCCAAGTAGATTCCGGCTTCATTCTCGTCGTCGGGAAGGCAGGAGACCTCTTCCTGGAATACGGTTCTCGCCGTGACCGAGCCGCCCTCGAAATCCTCACCGGACTTGGTCAGAAAAGCAGGGACATAGCAGTCGGGAAGCTTGAGTTCTGCCGTGTCGGCGGAAACGAAGAGCCTGTCTTTCACGCCGAGCTTCGCCACCTCTTCCAGCGAGAGGCGGCGAGCGGCGATCTTCTCCGTGTTCACGATTTCCCTTTCAGGTTGCATTGTCCCTTCGAACAAGGACGCTACCACGAAACCCTGAGGTCAACTGCCCAGCAATCTTTGGGTAAATGGCCTTCGATGACCTGCACGGGAGGATGCCGAAGCGAGTGCCACTCGGCCGGGAACACGCATCCGCCAGGTAGTGGCCCTCGCCGTGCTGTTGGGGATCAACTGGCGGCTGCATTTCGGTGCGTTGGGTAGTGCGGAGGAACCAAAAGAGAGCTTACGGCGGATATCACCCATATCACCTTCGGTGAGGTGGCGGCGCGGTAAGGCGATCCATTCGTCGCGCATCTCGAAGAGCGCAGCGGAAACCAACCGGATGGTCCGACAACGCAACAACGGAGACCCCCACCGGCAACATCTGGATGAAGCGCGAACCGGAAGTCGCGTACTACCGCGCCCTCTTCGTTCAGGACTCGGCGCAGTCGACTGACGCCCGCTTGCTGACGTCTCGTCATGTTGAGCGGGGTTCAATACACAGCAGGCACGGACGTCCGCGATCACGGGCGCGCCGGTGGGGAAGCTGGTCCGTCCCCGTGCTCTCGCCGACACCCACAGAGGCCGCGGAGCCCACCACGGGGCACCAGCACCCTGCATGGCGTCTTTTTGCTCTTGCCTCCGTGAGGCGTGGGCGGCACTGTGTGTGGCTCGCATCGGAGGGAGCGAACGCATGAGCAATCAGCGAAGGCTCGAAGGGCGCAGTGAACTGCTTGTGGCGGTCGAGGTGCTGTCCGGCGTCCACGATCGCAACGACGCGAGCATGTCCGACCCGCCACCGGACGCCACAGGCGACACCCAGCCCGACGGTGACGGTCTGAACCACCCCGCCGGTTAACCGCCCCGCCGCGGGCCGTTCGGCAACCGCCGCACGGCCCGTCGCTCGTGACCCGGCACAAATAGAGGAGCGCTGTGGAGCACCGGCTTATCCGTGAGGTCGAGGAAGCGCTGGGGTGGAGCGGCCCCGAGCCGCTGGGCGAGCAGTTCGCCCGTGGGCGCATCGCTCACCCGGATGTGCTGGAGCGGTTGCTAACAGCCAACCGGCTGCTCGACATGGTGATGCGCCGGAGCCTGACGAATCCGCAGTTCCGTTGCTTCCGCGGGGGTGAGGAACTGCACCCTCGCGCGTATTTCAGCCAGGACGTCAACCGCAGAGGCCAGAGCATCCGCATGGTCAACATGCGCCGCCTGAGGCACCTCCTGGCGGGCGGCGCCACGCTGGTACTTGATCAGGCAAACGTCTTCGACCCGACCATGGAGGTCGCCTGCCGGGCCATGCAGTGGTGGTCTCGCGAACGGGTCCAGGTCAACGTCTACCTCACCACCAATGACGCCTCGGGCTTCGACCTTCACTGGGATGACCACGACGTCCTGGTGATCCAGCTTGCCGGTGAAAAGGAGTGGGAGGTGCGCGGAGCCTCACGGCCGGTGCCGATGTTCCGTGACGCCGCCCGCAACGACGAACCCAGCCAGGAGACCATCTGGGCCGGCAGCATGACGGCCGGGGACGTGATGCACATCCCCCGCGGCTACTGGCACCAGGCCACCCGCAACGGACGCGGTACCGGCCAGAGCATGCACATGACGCTTGGGTTCGAGAAGCGGACCGGCGTCAACTGGCTGGCCTGGCTGGCGGACTGGTCCCGCGAGGTCGAGGTCTTCCGCCGAGACCTCGACCGCTGGAGCGGGTGCCCCACCGACCAGCATGCTCAGCAGCAGGAGCTGGCCGAAGCCGCCCGTACCCTGATCGACTCCCGCGGCCCCACTGGCTTCCTTGCGGCCCGCGAACAAGCCGCCGCCCCGGGCCGCCACGTTCCCTTTCTGGACATCTTCGGCCCACTACAGGCAGTCGTGTGCATCACCGAATTCTCGCCGCAGATCATCGAGCACGATGAGAGCGTCAACGTGCTGGCCGGCGGAAAGAAGCTCACTTTCACCGCCAAGGCCCTGCCCGCCCTCCGACTCTTGCTGAGCGGTCATCCCGTACACCTGGCCCAGGCAGCCACCGCGGTCGGCGCGGAGGTCGAAGAACTGGCAACGATCTTGACGGATGAGGAGCTGTGCGCGCCCCTGACCACCGAATTGTCCTCGGGCTACACCGATCTCGTCACGAATGCGGCCTGCTGACCGCCGCCCTCGACCTAGGCATCACCCGGATCGACACCAGCTTCAACTACCTGGATTTCACTTCCCATTCCGCCCTGTCGCGACTCGGCAGCGGTCTCCTGGACCGGTGTTCCCTCTCCACGAAGGTCGGCTTCTTCCCTCGCCACGACGGCACCGCAGAGCACTCGCTTGAAGCCGCCCGCCTGCGGCAGGCGCTGGAGCAGACCAACCGGGATCTGCGCCGGGCTCCGGATCTGGTCTTCCTGCACAACCCCGAGCGCTCCCTCCCCGGCACCCCGAGGGACGCGCGGGAGAAGCTGGGGGCGGCGTGCGCCGTACTGGAGGACGCCGTGGCGCGGGGTCTGTGCGGGGCGTGGGGTATCGCGTCGTGGGATCCGGCGCCGCTGGCCGCCGTCGTGGACCGTACGCTGCCCGCCCCGTCCGTCCTCATGGTCCCCGCCGGCCTGCTGGCTGGCATCGCCACACTGGATGCCGCGCAGACTCTGGCCGAGCAGTGGCAGTTGGGCATGGAGGCGCGATGGGGCATGCGCCCCTTCGGCGGCAGTACGAACAGTGCGGTGTGGGAAGCGGTGGACGCCCGTATGTTCCTGCAGCCTGAGCACCGCGGAGCCTCGCGGGTGCAGGCCGCGTTCCGCGCCGCCTACCTCCTTCCCCCCGTCGCCACAGTCGCGGTGGGCTCGGACGACGCAGACCACCTGCGTGAGCTGGTCGACGCACTGCACCTCAATGCCAACGAGGCGACAGTGCGCCAGTACCGCAAGCTGCTGCGCGACCACTCGCGTCGTCAACGGGCCTGAAGTTCGCCCACGATCCGTTCAGCCGCGATCCGGGCGGGCGCGAGCTTGGGATCAGCCTCGTCTGCCCAGCGGCCGACGACCTTCGTGCAGTAGAACAGCGCCATCAGCAGCCCGTCCCTGCTTTCCAAGTCCTCGCGGCGCTCCCGCCACACCCGTTCCGCAAGGCCGGGGGCCGCCAGAGAATTCCCCCACAGCGAGGCAGCGTCCAGGCCCCTGGGGGCCATGCCCCAGTCCTCCCAGTCGAACAGGCAAAATGCCGGGCCCGTCACGTTCGCCCAGTTCAGGTCCGCGTGGGCCGGCCTCCAGTCCGCGAGGGTGGTGTCGAGGTCCCCGAAGGTCGAAGTGATCTCCTGTGTGACCCGGGCCTGAGTAATGGTGGCAGTGTCCGGCGTCGCGATGCGGGTGGTGGTCTGGCCGGCCAGGGCTTCCAGGGACCTGTTCAGCTGCTCCCACCAGGCGTCGGCGAGCTGCGGATCGGAGGTAAGGGTTCCCCCGGGCTTTACCGGGGCGCCGGGAAGCAGGGTCGTCTCATCCGCCCGCCACATAGCCTCGCCTGACGAGTCCCGCCACGCGACGCCGGCCAGCCACCGCGGCATAGCGACGCCCTCCAGCGCTGCCGCGGCCTCCGTGCCGTTCCACCCCTGGCCGTCGACCCGCGCCAAAGGCCGGCGCTCCAACCGCACCCAGGTCCCGCGGTCCGTGCGCGCGCCGACCGAGCGGCGCTTGCGCACCACGCTCCCCCGCTCCAATCGAACGTCCAAAGACCGCTCGACCCTGTCGAGCACCTCGTCGACCGGTTCGGCACGCAGATCGACAGCAGAAGGGGAAGAAGCCATAGCCACAATGTGCCATGTTGAGGAGCGGAGCGACCCTGGTTCCCGTGGAGGTATCTGCCTAGCGTGCCCCCGACAGATGGCGCACCGCAGTGGACCGACCGGAACTTCCGCAGATCCCTCGGCATCGCCCACCTCCAGATCCACGACTGGACCACCGGGCACGCCGACCTGCACTGGGCGAACGTCACCCACGCCCCGCTGGTTGTCCTCGATTGGGAGGGGTGGGGCCTGCTGCCGGTCGGCTACGACCTCGGCTTCCTCCACGCCTGCGCACTCACCGCGCCCGCGACCGCAGCCCGGCTGCGGCAGGAGTTGCCGAGGTTCTGACCACTCCCGCGGGCCGGGCCGGGGAACTCGTCGCGCTGGGTCAGCTCCTCCAGGCGTGCAGAAGAGGCGTACACCCCCACCTCACCCCGCTCATCGCACAACGCGCCGAACACCTCACCGGCACCCCCGTCCCCACGCCCTGACCACGGCGCCAGTCAGCCACACGACATAGCCTCCGCAATCGACCACCCTTCATGCCGCCGCATAGCTCGCCCGGAACAGCTCCTGCGCGCGCTCCACATCCCTGGGCGTGCGCAGCTGCACCTCCAGGTCACCGGTTCCGTGGTGACCGAGCCCGGTGACATCGCGAGTGAAGCCAGGCACGAGGTCGACCTGTCTGGGGTCGATCTTGAGGTAGACGAGCAGCTTGGTCTGCTGCGGCGGGCAGACGCACGCGAAGTTCCGCAGTCGCTGGTAGGCGCGGTACTGCTTGCGCTGGACCCGGGTGATGCCGTCCCCGAGGCCGAGCAGTGCCTCGTCGACCGCCACAGCCAGTTCCGTCAACGTCACCTCCTGCCTCCGCGTGCTCTGCACGCCGGCCACACGACGGCGGGCCGTCGCGGGTGCCGACCTCTGTCCGGTGTGCGAGGCCACGGCCTCAAGGGCGATGTGGTCGTCGCCGAAGAGGCGGTAGCGGACGAGATCGATGCTGCGCCGGTGCTCGCGTACGGCGTAGATGTCGTAGCGGGTGAAGTCGCCGGCCACGCAGATCAGCCTTGGTGCGCTCCACAGCACCTGGGACGCGGCCGTGGCCCCGAGCCGGTCGCGGACCAGGTGCCCGAACTCGGCCCGGTGATCCATCAGCCAGGACAGATAGAAGAGTCCCTGGTTGATCACGCCGGCGTCCGTGCCGCGCTTGTACTCCACGACGACGGGTGCCCCGTTCTCGTCAATCCCCAGCGAATCGATGCGTCCGCCGTGGAGTCCCGTGCTGTACTCGCTCGCCAGGAACCGGACTCCCAGCATCGTCTCCATGTGCGCCTCGACGAGGCACTGGACATCCGCCTCGACCTCGGCAAGACGGGGCGCGACCTCGGTCACGCCGCTCTTCGTGTTGAACAGCTTCAGGCCCGACACCTTCCCCTCTTCGGCTACGTAGCCGCAACACGGAGGGGAGCAAGATTGTTTCCGCGAAGGTCTTCGGACCTGTGAAGATGGTGTGAACGGAGATCATCCTCCTTCACGCGCACTCGGCCCGGAGGGGTGGTCAAGTGGAGAGTCGGCGGTAGCGGATCAGAACCGCAGCGATAACAGTGAAGGCGACGAAGCCCTGCAAAAAATTCCATGGGAGCGCACAACCATTCACAGGGCTCTGAATACATGAGGCGATCTTCAGCCATTTCGAACTGCATCACCCTGACCCACCAGTAGGCATACTAATGCTTTCCATCTTTCCGAGAACACCCATTCGAGGGACGCCGGACGTGGCGATTACCCTCTAGGATTTCATCCGTTCTCACGGCTCATGCAAATTGCACGGCGATGTGAAAACGGGATGGAGTGAGTGACGGAACGGGGGAGGCCGGCGGCATCCGATCGCGGCTGGCTGGCAACGTCGGCAATTGGAAGGCGGGTTCACGATGATCGGGGTACACAACGGCATGGCGTCCGGTTCGGTGCCGGGCGCAGACTGGGTGAAGGCGTCCGCGTGTGACGCGCTCAACTCTTGCGTGGAGGTTGCGAGGGTCGGTGAAAACGAGATCGCGATGCAGAACTCGCGATTCCCTGACGGCCCCGCACTCGTGTTCACGCGCGACGAGATTGTGGCATTCTTCAGCGGGGTTCTGAACGGCGATTTCGACAGCATGACTGTCTGAAAGCCATCGGCCAAGGTTTGCCTTTGGCCAACGGAGTGCTATTTCCTGGCGCGGGCGGGAGGTACCTGTCCGCGCTAGGAGTGTTCATGTCAGGTCGAATTTTGGCTTTGGTAGGTGGACATGGGCAAGCGCCCCCGTCTACCCCGCAGGCGGCGGCCAAGCTCGTCGGCGCCCTGCTGCGGCACCTGCGCGACGAGAAGAAGCTCGATCAGCGCGAGGTCGTCGAGGCGGTTCCGGAGTTCAATTCGATCTCCACGCTCAGTCGCTACGAGAACGCCAATACCCCGCTCAAGCCGGAGAGCGTCACCGCGCTCCTTCGCTTCTACGAGGCACCGGAGGACGTCTTCCGGGACGCCGAGGCGCTCTTGCAGTGGCGTGCGGACCAGCGCTGGTGGTCCGCGTTCTCCGACGTCGCAGACCACACCCTGACATCCCTGTTCGCCCTGGAATCCACCTCGAAGGTGGTCCAGGTGTACCAGGAGAACAACGTCCCCGGGATGCTTCAGACCGCGGGCTACGCCCGGGCCCTGATGGCCGACTACGCCCAAGCGCAGTTCGACCCCGAGAAACGGCGCGAGGCTTTCGCAGCCATCGAGCGCCGCCTGCAGATGCGGATGCGCCGGCAGCATCTCCTCGACCAGCCACAAGCCCCCCTCTTCCGGGCCCTCATCGCGGAATGGGTACTGGACAAGCAGTTGGGCGGCATCATGGTCATGCGGGAGCAGCTGAGGTACCTGTTGAACGTGGCGGAGAACAAGCCGAACGTGCACATCCGGATTCTGCCCGGAAGCGCTCTGCGGAAGGGCTCGCCGCTGCACCCGGCGATAACCCTGTTCAAGCCCTGGGAGGGCGCGGAGAACCGTTCGGTCTACCTGGAGAACAAGAACGTCAGCGGCGAGCTCCTCACCGACATGGGGCAGATCGAGACGTTCATGGCGTCGATGGACTACTGGTGGCAGCAGGCTTTGCCCAAGACAGCAACAATGGAGCGCATCCAGCACTACATCGACCAGCTCGTCAGCGGGGCATCCAAGTAATCGGCACGTCACCCGATGCGGGCGACGCCACCGTACTCGATCCACTCCTCAGACCGCTGCCGGGGCGCGATGTCGCTGTCGGGGTGCCAGCGCGAGACTTCGACCGGCTCGGATTCCTCCAACAGGTCCAGGCCCTCGAAGAAGCGCTGGACCTCGCTCTTCGATCGGACCTGCCCCCAGGAGCCATCGGTGATCTCGCACATGAAGTCGGTGATGCTATCGCGGAGTTCCGCGTCGTCACTGGCGAGCTGAGAAATGACCAGATAGCTGCCACGCGGTAGCTGCTCGACAACGTTCCGCACGAGGCACCAGGGGTCGTCCTTGTCGGGAATGCAGTGAAGGACCGAGACGAAGAGGGCCGCGACCGGCTTGTCATCGCGCAGCAGTCGCCGGACCGCGCGGCTGTCGAAGATGCCGGTGGTGTTGCGCATGTCGGCTTCCAGGACGGCCGTCGTGGTCGGGTCCTCCGCCAACATCATCTCCCCGTGAGCCAGGACGACAGGGTCGTTGTCGATGTACACGACCTCGCTGGTGGGATCGACCTCCTGGGCGACCTGGTGCACGTTGGGCCGTGTCGGCAGCCCCGATCCGTGGTCGAGGAATCGGCGCACGCCGTGCTCCTGTGCGAGATAGCGCACGGCTCTCACCAGAAACGCGCGGTTGACCAGCGCGAGTTCACGGGTGCTAGGGGCGAGGCGGAGTAACTCCGCACAGGCATCCCGGTCGACTTGGTAGTTGTCCGTGCCACCGAGAAGGTGGTCGTACATTCTGGCAACACTGGGCTTGCTGAGATCGATGATGAGCCGCTCCCCACACTCTCGGGCGCACACGTCCCCGTAGACGCTGCGTGTCTCCGACAGCAGAGGCCCCATGCTAAGAGGGCCAGTCGAGGCAGGGCTACCCGCCTCCACCAACGAGGCATGCCATTTGATGGCATTTCAAGCAGCGGTGTGGCTCATCGAGATCCGGCGCACGTCACGCCTCTGACCAGGGCATTCGCCAGCAGCATATTCACCTGGCGCGGCTGGGGAGCAGTGCCAGCAGGGCGCGGTGTCGGAGCATCTCGAAGTTGGCCGGCGTCATGCCCATCGCATGGCCGGCCTCCAGGGGCGAGAGGCCGAGCTTGTACCGCAGAACCAGTGCGTCGGCCTCGTTGCGATCGAGCAGGCGATGCAGTCCGCTCTCGATGCGGCGCTCGCAGACTCGGCGGGAGAGAAGATTCCAGGCGTATGCCGCTGGAGAGTAAGTGCACAGTGCGGCCTCCCACCGGTCGCCGAGGTCGTGCAGCACGGCCCGGGCGATGGTGGTGCCGATGCCGGCGGATCCCACCGTGACAGCGGAGAAGCTCTGGTAGACGGCCCACTGGTCGCGACAGAACGCGGAGTAGGAGACCGGCAGCCGCCTCGGCAGTGGCGGAGTACGCCGGGAGCGGCCACGCCGGTCGTCGAGCTCGGCCTCAGCGCGCCGCCCGCATGGACTGTTGCGCATCAGTATGGCTCTCCTCCTCACTGAGTTGAGGATTGGGCAAGGAAGGGCAGAGGCGGGCAGCCGGCGTTAGGGCCAATGCGCAACAGCAGTACGGCTGCGGGCCGCCACTCGGGGACGCCGGATCGTTGCGCCGGCGGGTAGGCCCTCGCCCGCAAGTGGCGGGCGAGGGGATGTTTCCGCAGCGACGGCCTCAGACAGTGCGGCGGCGTACCTTCAGATAGACGATGCAGCTGCGGTCGGAGACAGCGGCGGCCACCATGCCGACGAGGACTTCCACCGAAAGAGGCTGCTGGCGGACCGCAGCAGCCGCGAGAACGCCAATGAGCAGAACAGAACTGAACCGGAGCGTCAGCAGAAGAACGCTCGAAATCCCGGTTTGTACGACGGCGGACAGCGGAATGCTAATCTCTGGCGCTGCCGGAAGGATACTTGCGAGCTTCCGGCGGACGACGTGCTGAATCAATGTTCGCGCTCCTCGGTGCGTTGTTGAGAAGGCACGAGTAAGAGGGCCTCGAGTTGGTTGACGTCAGCCTCGGGGTCCTCTTTTCGTGCCGTCTCGGACGCTAGTCGCACAATCCACTTGCCGGCGCCGTTGACCTCCGTGAAAACGGAGCCGGGCACTCCTGATCGCACGGTGGCAACTCGCGGCGTTGACAGCGATTAGACGAATGAACACCCACGACGGGAAGTAGGTGCACAACATTCTCAACGAGGTCGATCGAAACTGATCAGCGCATCCTGCAAACCCCGCACGCATCACGCGAGTCGCACCACTCGTTTGGGTGAAAAAGGCCCTCTCGGGGCCGGAGCCCCTGCAATCCGCAGCCACACGCTCCCCGACCCGGCTCGCGGAAGAACCCCACGGCGCGCCGGGTGGCGCTTCGGTAGACGCTTGCAGCAGCCGAACCAAGCCCACACTCCCGGCAGCACACTGATCTACGAGAGGACCGCGCACCTGTCAGCAGCGGACTCCACCAGCGCTCCTCTGTCACAGCCGGGAGGCACCGGCCTCCGGATGGGACGCCCCAGACCAGACGGCCGGCCTGAGGGCCAACGACTCCCCCTCTGCCCAGCACCACGCCCAGACCGGCCCCTTCCCGCCAGGATCGTCCCCTGCCTTGGCCGATTGGCATCGGTCAGCGGAAGCACCTCAACTGCCCATGGCAGACTGGCCCGCTCGCGTAGGCCGGGGGTTGCAAGCTTGTCTTTTCGTACGCATGCAGTTGACCTGATCAACTCCTCGTGGGGTATGCACACCCTCAACGAGCTGCTCATCGAGCTGGTGCTCGCGCTGATCAGGGAACTGGATGAGCAGGCCGGTATGGCCGGCGACGATGACGCTGGACGGGCCTTTGCCGCCTTGTACGACAGTGCTTCGAAGGCGACGGTGAACCAGGCGGGCGAGGCCGCGCACGTCATGGGGCGAGGAAGCGAGTCCCTGCTGCAGACGGCCAACAACTACATGGCGACGGAGAGCAAGGTCGCGGAGGACATGCTCGCCGCGATCGGGCAGCGCAGCGCGTCCGAGCCGTACTCCGGCAATTCAGCGGACTGTGCCCCGGCGCCCCGGGGCCGCGGGAACGAACTGCCCGAGGTCATCGGGGAGACCTCCGCAATCGACAAGTACCTCGTCGGTGACCGCTTCCGCGGCGACCCGGAAAAGCTCAGGTCGGTGGCACGAACCTGGCGAAAGGCGAAGAACATATCTGAGCGTGTCCTGTCCGACGCGCAGGATTGCTGGAAGACGGCCGCCCGCAACCACGAAGGGAAGACCGCAGAGGCGGTCAACGCCTTCTTCACCAAGTTCGTGGGCCGTGACCACCCGCCGGCCAAGGCCGAGCCGTCATGCACTCTGCTGGCAAATCTGCCAGCTGCGTGCCAACAGCTCGCCAACGCCTGCGACAGGTACGCCGACCACGTCGAAGCCGCCAGCAAGAAGTCCTGGGGAGAAACCGCGTCCGACGCGTTATTCGACAGCGGCGGAGACTCCGTCTGGGACAACCCCGCCTTCGGAGGCAACGGTGAGGACGGGGGGCTCCACGCGGCAGTCTCTGGCGACGACCGCATCATGGACCTCGCCAGCCTGGGCCACAGTCTGGACTCCTCGCAATCGCGCGTACGCGTTCCGCAGCCCGACCCGGCCCCCTGGAAACCCAGCCCGATCCTTCCGCCAGGGCTCCCCCTCCCGCTGCCGCCTCGAATCCCCATCATGATCCCGGCCGGCTACACCAAACCCGATCCGAGCCTCTACCGTCCGGCGATGCCGCCACCCGTCCCTCCGGACCCGCGGTTCCCGCCGCTGACGCCCACCGAGCGACAGAGCTTCAACCGATGGGCACACAGCCTTCGCGACGGGGGCTTCTCCGGCGGCACCAAAGCCGAAAGGGACTATCAACACCGCACCGCGGGCTACCCCGAGAAGGAGGTCCCGATCGATCCGCGCAAGTCAGCCCTCGGCACACTGATGGTGGACGGCCTGCGCGACACCGACGGCATGGCCGTGGAGGCCAAGTTCGTCAAGAGACCGGGATGCACGTACCGGAACCTCGACGACCTGGAGAACGGCGACAACTTCCAGGAGAAGGTACTCCACAAGAAGGACGAGAAAGAGCTGTACAAATACAAGGCGGCGATCGAGTACCCGGCCCACGCGGGCCGCTTACGCGGCGTAGAGGTCGCCACCAACGACCCCGACGCCGTGCCCTACTGGGATGCCCTGCTCGTCGCCCACGGGGTCAACGGCTATAGCCGACACGTGCCCTGACCCAGATGCGATCGAAGAGGATGGGAAATGAGCGAAGACGCCGGCAGCTTCCGAACCATGTTCATCTTCAGCCCGCCCGAAGGCGCTCCCCAGGGATGGGGCCTCACCTTCCCCTCCTTCGCCGACGCCTTGCGCGCGAAGGAGCCCGGGACGGTCGTGGAGGCGTGGAGCGGGCATTACACAGGAGAGACGCTCTCCTTCCAGTTCCGCACATCCAGCGGCGAGATCAACGAAGGGATGATGGGAGTCGAACCGAACGGCGTAGCCATCGAGGACTGCACCGCCACCGAAGCGGCCGACTTCGCCGGCTGGCTCCAGCAAGCCATCGTGCCGACCGATAGCGGGCTCATGGTGAACATCCGCGAAGGCGTGGAGTGGGAGTTGCCACTGGTGGAACTTCGCAGCGGGACGCTGGCCGAGCTGGAACAGTGCTTGGTCGAACACGTTGACCAAGTCCTCCGGCATGAGGAGGAGCAGCTCGGTTAGCCAGACGTGCCCCACCACCTGCGTCCACCGGTCCAGCTGCTACAAGCTCCTCCCAAAGCCACCACGGTGGCGAGAGGAGTTCGTGTAGTTCCGCTGGGCTGGTTTCGCCGCCCCGGTACGACTAGCCACTCCCCCGAGTGACCACCATCCCTGTTCCCGGGCGCCGACCGACGCTACGGCGCTATCAACAGATCATGATCAAGACGACTGCCCGCGCCTTCGCGGCCGCGGCCCTCGCCCTACTGCCCCTCACCACCGCCACCACCACCGCTCACGCGGCCGAGACGCTCAGCCTGCACGACGGAATCGAAGCCCTCCCCCAGGCCGCCGAGTCCCGCGACGGCTACGAGCGCACCAAGTTCAAGCACTGGATCGACGAGGACAAGGACGGCTGCAACACCCGCAATGAAGTCCTACTCGCCGAAGCCACCACAGCGCCCACGGTCGGAGCCGGCTGCAAAATCACCGGCGGAACCTGGCGTTCCTACTACGATGACACGACCGTCCAGGGGCCGTCCGGCCTGGACATCGACCACATGGTGCCGCTCGCCGAAGCCTGGGACTCCGGCGCCTCCCAATGGACCGCAGCCCGACGCCAGGCTTACGCCAACGACCTCGGCGCCGAACGCTCCCTGGTCGCCGTCACCGCCAAGAGCAACCGCTCCAAAGCCGACCAGGACCCCGCCCAGTGGATGCCGCCGGCCGCCGACGCCCAGTGCACCTACCTGTCCGACTGGGTGAGCACCAAGCTCCGCTGGTCACTGACCGTCGACCGCACCGAACGCGACACCCTGCGACAGCTCGCCGCCGGCTGCGAGAACACCGACGTGGAGTTCGAGCGGGTGTAGCCAACGCGTCCGGTCCTGCTGGGATTCATCCCGGCTATCTGCTGGCCCCGAAGCGGACTCACGGGGCCAGCAGCATGGACAGAGGGCGCGTTCGCGGTCCTTCCCCTTGGGCCGGACGCAGCGGTGCGCCGCAGGCACGGGCCTGCGGCGCACCGTGGGGCCGGCGAGCGGCACAGCTCACCGGCCGGTTCAGGGTCGGTCAGTGACCGTGGCGTCCCCAGCTTTCGGCGTCGACGATGCGGCGGTGGTCGTTGCGCAGGGTGGCGGTGTCGCCGGTGTTGTCCCAGACGTAGGCGCGGCGGTCCTGGTAGACGTCGCGGCGGTTGTCGTTGCCAATGCCGGTGTGGACGCGGACCTGGCTGTGGCCGTTGAGGCGGAGGTTGCCGAAGCGGTAGCTGTGGCCGGACTTGTCGGACAAGGTCTAGCCCATGATGGTGACCGAGAGGCGGCCGGTAGCGGCGGGCAAGGTCCTGGGTTACGACCCACCTCCGCCTGCGCGGAGAGCACTTGACGTTCCGGTCGGTGCTCACGGTGGTGCCCGGCCCACCTCCGCCTGCGCGGAGAGCACCGCGCCACTGACCGGGCGCCGTCCTCCTGGACCGGCCCACATCGCGGCCGACGCCCTGATGCTCAGGATGATCGGCCCACCTCCGCCTGCGCGGAGAGCACGGCATCGTGACCCGGAGCGAGTTGACTGGCGTCGGCCCACCTCCGCCTGCGCGGAGAGCACTTCGGCGTCCCGCTCCCGCTGTGCCTGAAGGCCGGCCCACCTCCGCCTGCGCGGAGAGCACGCGATCCGCAGCCGCAGGCTGCGACGGGTGGACGGCCCACCTCCGCCTGCGCGGAGAGCACGTCGCGGGTGGTTTGCTCACTCGCGCCTCCTTCGGCCCACCTCCGCCTGCGCGGAGAGCACCCGCCAATGCTGTCACCCGTCTGACTAAGCACCGGCCCACCTCCGCCTGCGCGGAGAGCACGAAGTAGGCGTTCCCGTCTTCGGTGCCTTCAACGGCCCACCTCCGCCTGCGCGGAGAGCACATGCAGTGCGCCAACTGCGGCGGCTGGTTCGGCGGCCCACCTCCGCCTGCGCGGAGAGCACGCGCGCCCCCGGCTGTACGGGCCGGATCAGGTCGGCCCACCTCCGCCTGCGCGGAGAGCACCCCTGAACTGGCTGAGCCCGTCTCGACTGGTGCGGCCCACCTCCGCCTGCGCGGAGAGCACGGCGGCGGACGTGGATGTCCCCACGCCGATGCCGGCCCACCTCCGCCTGCGCGGAGAGCACCGGCCGACGCCGGGGCCGACACGGTGGTCTGTCGGCCCACCTCCGCCTGCGCGGAGAGCACAGACCAAGGGCGTCGACTCCACCCTCGCCGAGCGGCCCACCTCCGCCTGCGCGGAGAGCACTCCAGCGCCCGCTTCATCGCCGTACCGGTGGTCGGCCCACCTCCGCCTGCGCGGAGAGCACCCCTTCGCGACCTGCGGCGTTAGGAGTGTTTTGCCGTTTCGTTATCTGCTTCTTCGGTGGGTAGGGCTGAGTTGAATGAGACCAAGGTGAGTCCGTCGAAGTCGCGGAGGTGTCGTCGTCGTTGGCCGGACATCCGTATGGCGAAGCCTTGCTCGTTGTCGGCGGGGTAGATGAGGACAGCGATCCCGTTGCCGGTGGAGTTGGCTACGGTTTTCCAGAGTTCGTCCCTGACTTTCGCTGAGACGGTGCCGACGTAGAGCTCGGGGGTGACCTCCAGAAGCCAGCGGGTCAGTGCTCCGCGCAGGTGGTCTGGTACCGCCGTGAGGGACAGAGCGATCATCGATGCCACAGTTCACCACCGTTCCGAGGGGGTGTCATTGGCCACCGTCGTAAGCGTGGTTGATGCCACCGGGCACTGATCCGGTGACGGGGTCCCACAGGTCGACGAGTTCTTCCTGCAGGTCGTCTGTTTGATCATCGGTGGCCTCCGGTGCGAGAAGGCGCTGTACGTCGGTGACGATGCGCGGCATCAGCCGGAAGAGGCGCAGGCCCTCGCGGAAGCTGCGGCGTGCGGCCTGCTCCGGGTGGGACGCGTTGTGGAGGGTGAAGGCGAGGGGGATGGTGAGTTCGGTTTTGTATAGGTCGGCGATGTCGTAGATGAAGGACTGCTGGTTGCCGCTGTGGACGAAGCCGAGTGCTGGTGTGCAGCCCATGGAGATGATCGCGGCGTGAACGATCCCGTACAGGCAGGTGTTGGCGGAGGACAGGGCGAGGTTGACGGGGTCTTGTTGGTCCCAGGCGGCGGGGTCGTAGATGCGTTTGAACCTGCCGATGCGGTGCTGCTGGGCGAGGAGTTTGTACAGGGCTTTCATCCTCTGCCCTTCCAGGCCGCGGAGTTTTTCCAGGGAGGTTCCTGAGGGCACGGTGCCGTGTCCGAAGCGGTGTTCGTACATGCGTCGGGCGACGGCGAGGTGTTCGTGGGGGTCGGCCCAGGCGTGTGCCTGAGTCTCCAGCCATCGGGTGCTGAGGGAGCTCGGCACGGTGGCGCTGTAGGTGCGAACTCCGCCGGCACCGGTCGCCACGACGGTGGTGCCGTGGCGGGCCAGGGTGGCCAGGGCGCGAGTGGTGATGCTGGTGCCAGGTCCGAGCAGCACGCAGCTGAGGGCGGCGGTGGGAAGGTAGACCGTTTCGGTGCCGCGTGCTTCGGTGGTAACGACGGCGCAGACGCCGGTGTCGTCTTGTTGGACGCGGACCAGGTCGAGGTAGAGGAAGGACAGGGAGTCGGCGGTGCGTGGCAGCATCGCGACGGTGGGGGCGGCGAGTTTGCGTCGGGCGTTGGCGGGTGTGGTCATGGTGTGTGCCGGCTTGCTGGGGCCAGGGTGAGCAGGCCGCAGCCGTAGGCTTTGCCGCGGCCGATGCCGTCGAGGATGCGCTGGCGCAGCAGCTCGGTGTCCTTGATGTGGGCGATGCCGTCGAAGCGGGTGCGGGCGTGGGTGATGCGGCGTTTGTCCTGGGCGCGTTCGCCGCGGGCGGTATCGAGGGGGGCGGAGTGGGCGGTGGTCAGGTGCAGGCCGCTTCGTCCTTCGGCTTGGCGTTGCCACCAGTGGTCGGCGTCGGCTCCGGTCAGCGGTATGACGGCGGGGGCGCCGGTGGTGGCGCGGGTGGTGTGGCCTGGTTTGCGGACGGCGTTGGCGGTGATGCGGTAGCGCACGGCGAGGCCGGGCCGGAGTGCCTCCAGCAGGGGGGTGAGTTCCTTGGTGGCTGCGGTGGCGTAGCCGGTGGGGAGTTCGTCGAGGTCGGGCCGCAGGTGGCTTTGCAGGAGGATCACGGGGGTGGGGCCGGTGTCCTCGGTGCGGAAGAGGACGCCGGCCTTGCGTCGGGCCTGGTCCCCGAGGTGGTCGGGGAAGAGCTGCATCAGGCGTTGGTGCAGGGGCGCGGCGCTGGAGAGGTCTTTGCGTGCCTGGCGTTGGTGCAGGTGGGGCTGGATGCGGGTGAGCCACAGCGTCGTCATCGCGCGGTTCCTTCACTGCAGGCGGCTTCGAGGTAGGCGGACAGGGCGGTGCGAGCAGGGCTTATTCGCAGGCGCGGAGGGTTTCGGGGGCGTCGGTGAGGCAGGCGGCGAAGGTGGCGTCCGCGAGGTAGGAGCGGTGCGAGAGCAGGGTGCCCTGTGGGCGCTACCTGTTCCTCCAGCCAGTGCTCCGCATCCGAGATGGCAACTGCCAGCTGAGCCTGGAGTTCGCCCACACCGCTGATGGCGGCGAAATGGTTCTGCACAGGCTGCGTCTATTCCCGTACGAGACCGTCAACTCGGCTGAGGTGGAGGCACTGCCTGCCGATGCGGTAGGGGCGTGGGGTGCCGTCGGGGGTGACGGGTTGCGGGAGGAGGAGAACGTCGCGGAGACCTCCAATGCCCGCCCAGCCGGTGGGGGTGTCGGTTTCGGGTCCACGGCCGGTGAGCCATCGGTGGTCGATTTGGATGGTGCGGGCCATGAGGTTGCGGATGGTGGTGGTGTCGTTGGGGTTGATGGTGGTGGGGAGAGGGGCGTGGGTGGCATCGCGGTCGAGGTGGGGTGTGCCGTCGGGGCTGGTCCAGACGGGGAGGATGCGGGCGCTGTCGGCTCCGAGGCGGGTGACGAGTAGATCTTCGTCGTCGATGGTGGTGAGGTGGTGGAGGTCGCGGATGGGGCGGGTGGGAGTGGGGATGGTGGCCTGGTCGGCGATGGTGCGCATGGCCTGTTCGGTGGCGATGTCATTCATGCCGGCGTCGGTGGCCCAGTCGGCGGTGTAGACGGTGTCGACCAGGTGTTGGACGTCTTCGGGGATGTTGCAGACGCCTGCGGGGAGGGTGGTGAGGGCGTCTCGGGTACGGGTGAGGAGGTTTTCGCTGTAGACGGTTCCCCAGTTGCGAGGCGGGAGTTGGCCGATGGGGATCAGGACGGTCATGGCCGGGTCGGATGCCCAGTGGGGGCGTTCTGGGCGGTCGTGGCGGTGGCAGCGGCCCGCGCGCTGGAGGAGGAGGGCGATGGGGGCGAGGTCGCTGATGACGTGGTCGAAGTCCACGTCAAGGGACTGTTCAACGACTTGGGTGGCGACCACGATCACCGGCCGCGGCGGTCGCTGGCCACGGGCACGGGTGTAGTGGCCGGTGGGGGTGGTGTAGGCGGGGCGGGGTTTGCCTGCCCAGTGTTCGAGGCGGCGGGTGATGGCGTCGCGTTGGCGGGCGGGCATGCGGGCGTGGAGGAGCTGCACAAGCGGCCGGTGGGTGCCGGTCCAGGCTTGGCGCAGATGCCGGGCGGTGGCCTGGGCGTCGGCGACGGTGTTGCAGACGACGAGCGCGCACCCGGCGCCTTCGCTGGTCATGGGCTGGAGGGTGCGGGTGATGGTGGCGAGGCGGCTGTCGGCGTTGGCCGAGGCGGCTGCGTGCTGGACGCTTTGGGCGGTGATGGTGAGGGCGCGGGCACGGGTGGTGGGGAGGGTTTCACTGGTGGTGACCTGGCCGGTCGTGGCGTCCACGAATGTCCAGCCGGGGTAGGTGGGGTCGAGCGTGATGGGGGTGGTGTGGCCTGCGCCGCGGCGATAGGCGTCGGCGAGACAGGTGGCGATGGTCCCGGTGAGCGTGGCGGACAGCAGCACGACCGGGGTGCGGGTGTGCCCGAGCCATTCGAGGAGGCGTTCGGTGAGGCGGTGGCCGTACGCGTCGTAGGCATGGGCCTCGTCGATAATGACGGTCTTCCCGGTGAGGCCGAGCCAGCGCATGACGTTGTAGCGGACGGGCAGCGCGGCGAGCGCGGCGGTGTCCCAGGTTCCGACGGCCGCGCCGCCGAGGAGCCCGCGATGGCGGCCTCGAAGCCACTCCCCCGAAATCCTGACGGTTTCGGCACAGTTCGCGATCAGCGTGTCGTCGGTGGTCTTGGCGCTTTCTTCGAGCCACGCCATGGAGTGCAGGAGCCGCACGGGGATGGGAGCGGCCTGGAGGCGTTGGACGTGTTCGACGATGCGGCGATGCATGGCGTTGGTCGTTGCCATGGTCGGCAGGAACACACCCAGTCCCTCGGTGCCGGACGCGTGTCCGAGGACATGCGCGGCATAGAGCGCGGATTCGGTTTTGCCGTCGCCGGTCGGAGCGGTGACGAGGACGAGGCCGGGCCCGTTCACGAGTGCGGGGAGGCGCTTGCCGAGGTCTGCTTGCAGGGGGTGGGGTTCGGTGATGAACGGGAACATGTCCGCGAACGTGTCGATCGGCTTCCAGACGGGGGCGGTGAGCTGCACGCCGGTCACCGCGGCTAGCGCGTGCTTGTGGGCCCGTGCCGCGTGTTCGGTCCAGTCGTTCGCGTCCGGGGCGTGGTTTCGCTCCCAGTGGCGGGCGCGGATCCAGCCTGTTCGGGAGGCGAGCCAGTCAGCGAGGACGATCAGGCCGGTCGCCAGGACGCACGCCCCACCCGGCGCGAACTCGGCCGGAGGTGCCGGGTTTCCGCACAGGGCGCGCAGAGTGTGGAGGTGCGCGGCCCGCTGCTCGACCCACCCAGGGGTGTGGCCGATACGCGGTTCCTGACGCTCGGGATCGGTGAGGGCATGGGCGGTGAGGGCCTGGCTGTAGGTGCCGTGGTGGCCGCCGAGGATCTGCCCGACCTGGTGTGCGATCGACCGGAGCGGACGCCCATGTGTGGGGTAGCCGAGCTGGACCAGGAGAGCCGGGGTGGTGAGGTGCGAGACCCTCTCGTGCTTGATCGCACTGTCGTCCGTTGGTGGTTTGTAGTGGGGGTGGTCAAGGAGACCGGCCGTGGCCTCGGGGGCTTGGTGCTGGAACGACGGACATAGTTTCCCGAGGTCGTGGAGTCCAGCCCAGAACATCATCAGTTGCTGGGCGTGCTCCTCGCTCACGCCCCACCCGGCGGCGATGACGCGTCGCTGACCAGCGGTGAGGTAGGAGTCCCACAGGCGACCAGCGATCATCGCGGTGTCGATCAGGTGACACACCACTGGGTACGGGGCGCCCATGTCCTCCAAACCACTCCATTTACCCCACAGTCGATGGTCAACAGGCGGACGCATCAGGGTAGTTCTCCGATCAGATGTGGGATGAATTTGCACCTTCTCCGCGAACGCAGAGCGGACTGGTACGGCCCCTGGTTCAACCCGGGAGCCCGTGGTACACCTCCGCGTGTGCGGAAGCGGACCTGCTGAACCGGCCGGTGACCGTGCCGTATTGCGGGACACCTCCGCCTGCGCGGAGCGGACCGGCCCCTGCTCCTGGCCCTGGACGTGCACGCCGGGACACCTCCGCCTGCGCGGAGCGGACGGGCAGATCCATAGCCGCGAAGTCGTCGTCCTCGGGACACCTCCGCCTGCGCGGAGCGGACGGGTCGAGCATCACTTCGTCTCGCTCAAGGGCCGGGACACCTCCGCCTGCGCGGAGCGGACGGCTGCCGCGCCTCCAGCATCGTCGGCCTGGACGGGACACCTCCGCCTGCGCGGAGCGGACCGGTACAGGCTTCACCGACCTTGACAGCCTCACGGGACACCTCCGCCTGCGCGGAGCGGACTGGAACAGCGCCGCCGAGCCGCTGCCCGACAGCGGGACACCTCCGCCTGCGCGGAGCGGACCCTTCGCGACCTGCATCTTCCCGAGCGCTTTGCCATTTCGTTAGTGCTGGTGGGGGGCGATGGAGAGAAGGCCGAGGCCGTAGGCACGTCCCTGGCCAATGCCGGTGGTGATGGCGTGGCGGAGGGCAGTGGGCTCGGTGATGGTGGCGATGCCCTCGAACCTCACCGAAGCAATTTTGGCGCGCTGGGCCCCGTTGCGGCTGGCGAGTACGGGCGGGTTGGGGTTGTCGAGGATGAGGGTGGGGTCGATGCCGTTGCGGTGGGCGCGCTGCTGCCACCAGATGACGGCGTCGTCGCCGCGGAGGGCGGTGCGGCGCCCGCGGCGCCCGGGGATGGAGACGGCCTTGATGGGGTTGGCGTCGATGCGGTACCGGACGGCAGTGCCGGGGTTGAGCCAGTCAAGGAGCGGGGTGAGGTCGCGGTATTCAACGGGGTTGGTGGTGTAGCCGGCGGGGAGGGCGGTGCGGTTGATGGTGATGCCGGTGGACTGGACGAGGAGGGTGGCGGTGTTCTCGGTCCTCTCCAGTCGGTAGAGGACGTTGTAGGCGGTGCGGGGGGCGGTACCGGTGTTGTCGGGGAACAGGCCGCAGATACGACGGTGGAGGTTGGTGTGGTCGCGGAGGTCGCTGAGGACGTTCCGGTTGGTGAGGTCGAGGTGGAGCTGAGCGAGGTGGGTGGTGGCAGGGGTCGTGGTGGTCATCGGGTTCTCCGAAGCGAGGGTCAGCGGGTGTAGCTGGTGAGGGCGTTGATCCAGTCGGTCCCGGCACCGGCGCAGAGGCTGGCGGGGAGGTTGACGTGGGTTTCCCAGATGTCGCGGCTGGTCCAGGTGCGGCCAGGCCCTGGGATGTCGCGGAGGGTGGCGGTCGGGTGGGCACTCGGTTCGGGGGCGGTCTCGTGGATGAACTTCACGGTCACCGTGTCGGCGCCTCGGGGGGCATTGGCGTGCAGAGGCATGCGGTGCAGTTCGGCCGCGGGGTCGTTGTCGGTGGTGCGGATGAGGAGCGGGGTGTCGGGAGGGCAGGAGCGGCGGCCGAGATAGGGGGCGTAGACGGGGGCGGCGAGAGCCTCGGAGGCGAGGGTGATGACGTTCGCGGGGCCGGTGGCCGCGACGGTGAACGCGGCGTCGGCGAGATACCAGCGCTCGGTGAGTAGTGTCCCTTCCCCCTCTTTCCTCCTCTTGCCGTCGGCGGTGGCGGGAGTCATGGCGCGCGGGTAGCCGCCGCCGATGGTGTGGAAGTCCATCTCCCGGTGACCGGCGCGATCCACACGGACGGTGTACGTGAGCTGGTTTAGGTCTGTGTTCGCGAAGTCGCGGGGGCGGCCGAGCGCGGAGGCGATCAGACCGATGAGGCCACTGCGGGTGGGGTACTGGTGGGTGGGGCGCACGGTGTGGTCGGTGGGTGCGCCCCAGGACTGCCAGGGGGCGGAGAGGTGCAGGATCAGACCAGGCATGTGGGTCCTTCTGAAGGGGGTACGGGGTACCTCCGCGATGCGGAGCAGTATCTGCTGCGCCCCTCCCGGTTGTTGCGCGGCGGAGTATGTCCGCGAGCGCGGAGCGGGATGGCGGCTCAGGCGATGTGCTTGGCGATGATGCTGGTGATGCGGTCGACGAGGTGGTCGAGGCTGTCAGTGCGGTCGCCGAGGTGCTCGAACTCGGTGTCTACGAGGGCGGTGTGGGCGGCGCCGGCGATACGGCTGTTGCCGAGCATGCGGGTGTGGGCACCGGCGTGCTCGTCGAGGGCGGCGAGGGAAGCGGAAAGGTAGCCGTCGGTGGTGGCGGGGACGGGGGTCTCGTAGGCGCCGACGAGGTTGATGGGCCGGTCGGTGCGGACGGCGACGTGGATGAGGTGCGGAACCGTATGCGGCGCAGTCCCTGATGCCTTGGCGGGGAGGACGGCGAGGGGGAACGCGCGCAGGAACTCGCTGGTCACCTGGAGGGCGGTGTCGGTGTCGCCGTCGAGGTTGTCGACGAGTTCGCGGATGTTGAGGGTGGAGTAGCGGTAGAAGGTGGCGGAGGTGTAGCGCTGGTCGCCCATGTGGCCAGCGCCGGTCTCGGTGCCTGCGTTGTGGACCACGTCGTCGACTGCGGAGAAGAAGTCGACCTGGGTCCGGGCGCTGTGGGTGGCAAGTGAGTGGGCCATCTGTACGGCCCCGTCGACCGTGGAGGCGGACTCGTTGGCGAGCATGCGGCCGAACGCGGCGATGGACGCGTTGCGGCTGCGGAGGACGTCCAGGACCTCGCCCGTGATCTTCTTCCGGTCAGCGGCGCTGATCTTCTTCCAGGCAGCGGCAACCGGCCCTGCCTCGGCGGCCTCCTGCTCTTCGGGGGCGTCGTCCTGGTCCCCGTCGCTGTCGGCCGCCTTCTGGGCAGCGGCTTCAGCCTTGGCCTTGGCGTCGGCAATGGCCTGAGCTGCGGAGTCTGCGGCGGTGGTGAGGGCCTCGCGGTATTCGGTGGCGATGGAGGCGAGGGCGTCGAACGCCGCCTCAGGGAGGAACAACAGGGCATTGGTGCCCTCGGTGGTCAGACCGAGCCCCTTGATGTCGGCACCGATGATGAGGAGCTGGGCAGCAGTGAGGGCGGTGTCGGCATCCCAGCCCTGGGCGATCAGCCGCGTGGCCACTTCCTGGGGTGTGCGACGGGTGCGGAACGCGCGGATGCCGAGGGCGTTTTGCAGGTGGGTGCGCGTGTGGCGGCGGCCGTTCTGAGAGGAGAGGCGCGGGCGGAGGCTGCCACCGTACGTGGCCGTTTTGGGAGCGCCCTGGCGGTCGCGGTTCAAATTCGCGTAGGGGGTGGAGTGGATGAGGTGGACATCGATGTAGAGGGGGGTGCGGGCGGCGGAAGCGGTGGTCACTTGGTGTTCTCCTTGTTGCTGTTCTGCTTGGTGGTGTACGAGCGGGCCCATTCGATGCGGACGTCGTCGGGCCAGCGTTGCCAGCGGACGACGTCACGGATGAGCACCGGGTAGCGGATAGTGGCGCCGCCGCTGCGCAGGAGGCTGACGGTGGCGGGGAGTTCGGTGATGAGGTCCGTGTAGTCGCACTCGCAGAGGCTGGTGAGGATGCCGCGGGCGGTATCGGGGCGGAGAGCGGTGGCGGTGCGAAGGGTCCAGCCGAGGTTTTGCCAGGGCTGCGCGTCCGGCTCGCGTTTCAGGGGGGCCGGGATGTCGGTGCGCTTGGGATTGGGGGCGTCGTAGGTGGCGTACAGGGTCGCGGCGAGGAGGAACGGCTCTTCGGCGGTGCGGCGGCGGGCGGGCGGGGTCTGGTCCGGGATGGGGATGGTGTAGTCGCCCGTGGTGATGCGCATGTACATGCGCCAGAGGTCGCCGTGGCCGTGCTCGCTGGTGGTGCCTGCGTGGTGTTCGCCGATGCCGTTCAGGAGGCCGGTGCGGAGGTCGACGCGGCCTTCTGGTGTGGTGCACAGGCGGCGGACGTGGTTCATGAAGGCGGTGTAGCGGCCGAGGCCGCTGCCGTTGGCGGGCGTCGGGGTGGTCATTCGCTCTTCTTCCTGCGGATGGCCGGCGGCTGGGTGAGGATGCGCCGGCTCTGGGCGATGGGCAGCATTCCGGTGGGGGTGGAGGCGTCGGTGCGGGTAGCGTCGTCGTAGATGCGGACGGCGAGCCGGGTGAAGTCCGCGACCTCCGAACTGGGCTCGATGCCGGTCCAGAACAGCGCGTCGGCCTGGTCCCAGTAGGTGGCGATGGCGGTGTGGGTCCAGGGGCATTCACTGCGGGGATCAGGGCTGATGCCGCGCCATGCCCGGCGGAGGGCCTGGCCGAGGGCCTGGGCGCTGAACTCAGCGTTCCCGCAGGTGGTGGCGACGCGGGCGGCCTGCTCGGGGTGGCGGCCGGAGGTGTAGGCGGCGACACCGACCGGCGTGGTCTGCGCGAACCACAACTCATCCTTCTCCTGCTTGTCCTGGTGGCAGGCGAGGGCGCGGGCGCGGACGGTGCCGAGCTGGTCGAGGGCGTCGGTGGGCAGCGTGTCGAGGAACCGGATCCACGCGGGCGGCGTGACGCCGCTCTTCGCGGTGTCGCCGGCACGGCGGATGTGGATGAGGGAATCGAAGTCGCGGAGCAGGCTGCGGGTGTGGTTGGCGCGGACCGGGCCCTTGGTGTCGCGGTTGATGAGGAACGGGTCGTCGGCCCCCGTGATGGCTTCGAGCGTCGTCTCCAGCGCCGCCTTCGCCCCGGTGTTCTTGATGGCGGAGGGGACGGGAGTGCGCCAGGCGATCCGGCAGCCGGTGATCTGCCCGCTGGTGGGGTCGGCGATGGTGAGGACGGCGTGGGAGGCACGGTTGATGAGGCGAGAGACAGGGCCAGTGGGAAGCTGGGGGTGGAGGGGGTCAGGGAGAGTGTCCTGTTCCCATTCGGGCAGGTCCGGGCCGGTGACGGGGATAGTCGTCGGGGTGGGGCACGACAGGAGGAGGTTGGCGTATTCGCTGCCGGTGTCGGGGTGCCACGAGATGGTCGCGCGGAGCGGAGCGGCGGCCATCGACTTATGGGTGATGCCGTTGTGGCTGCGGTTGGCGCCGAGACCGGACGGACCGTAGTTCCGCCAGGCGAGGACCCACCAGAACGCCTCATGAGGGGCAACCGGCGCGCTCTGGGGGGTGTGGTTCATCCACGGCTGGTTATTACCCGACGGGCGCGTCATGACCAGTTTCCCGGGGGAGGCGGGTTCGCCGCACTCGTCGGCTAGGCGCGGGTCCTGGAGGAAGGGCCGGACCGGGTCGTGAAGATTGAAACGCGCGGCCCACTTTTCGACGTAGGCGGACACGGTAGTCGGGTCGAGTCGGCCAGCAGCTAGGAGGCTGTCCCAGGAGTCTTCCCATTCGTCGGGGTCGTCGCAGGTGAGGCCCGTGACCCGGATGAACAACGCGACGAGGAGCCGACGCAGGGAGGATTCGACGGCGACATCAGGAACGTCAAGGGTGCCGAGGTGAGAGGCGGCCAGGGCCTGCGCCGCGGGCACGAGGCTGGTGACGCCGGGTGCCACCTCCGGGGTGGCGTCCGGAGCGAGAGCGGCGAGTTCGGCTGGGTCGGCATCACGACGCCAACTCATCGGCACGCACGGCGACATCATCACGTTGAACACAGAGTAGAACTCCAACTATGGCGAGTACCCGGAAGTTTCGAATGCATGAACGATCAACTGGGCTGCAATTGCAGGAATTTGACGCACCATCTGATCAGCGCCGACATCAACATAGGGTTCGGCGAATCACCCGTGCAAGCGTTCTCGGCAACTGTCAGTAGGGCTGTATATGGTGGTTGCGGAGGCGCTCCGCCCATGCGAACGGAGCCCGTTAGGCGACCCGAACACGCAAGCCGCGACGTCGTCGGTCCTGCTGGCGCTGACCTGCCCATACGGCGTCCGAAGATTGATAATTGAATGGCAAAAAGCCTCAAACATCGCAGGTCGCGCAAGGCCCACTCCGCGTACGCGGAGGCGAACCGCTCAGACTTCCGGGGCTGTCAATACCAGGACCGTGCTCTCCGCGGGAGCGGAGGTGTACCGGCCGGTGAGCATCTCGGCCTCCACTCGCACCAGCGATCTCCGCGGGAGCGGAAGTGAACCGATGTACGCCCGCTTTCCGAAGGGCGCTGGTAGGTATTTTCCGCGCAGGCGGAGGCCGGACGAAAGCACCGCGCTGCAGACAGACCTTTAGCGCTCTCCTCGCCGGCGAAGGTGATCCGAACCGCGGGCACCACAGCAGCACCGAGGCGGCATGGGCGGGTTCGCCCTCCAGGGGCGGAGGCGCTCTCCGCTCAGGCAGAGACCAGGGAGGGATCGGGCGGGTCGCGGCGGGATTCGTGCTCTCCGCGCTGGCGGAAGAGGACCGTACGCGCTGGTCATGCCGCGCTTGATCGAGGCGTGCTCTCCGCGCAGGCGGAGGTGGGCCTGAGCCGTGGACGCCCTATAAAGCATACTTGCCGTGCTCTCCGCCCAGGCGGAGGTGAGCCGCCGCGACGTGCTCGAAGCCTAGGTACAGGCCGGTGCTCTCCGCTCAGGCATGCGGGGCAGCGCAGCCCGGTTCTCTCCGCGCGAGCGGAGGTGAGCCGGTGCGGGGCGGCTGGTTGTCGGCGTCCAGCCGGTGCTCTCCACGCAGGCGGAGGTGAGCCGGCGGTAGGCGGCGATTGCCTCGCGTGCAGTGTGTGCTCTCCGCGCGGGCCGAGGTGCACCGCAGAACCCGCTCGTTCGGATCGCCATGCTGATGTCCTCTCCGGGCAGGCGGAGGTGAACCGGTCGCCGTTCTCGGCGGCAGGGCCCGATTCGGGTGCTCTCCGCACGAGCGGAGGTGAACCGGCCCAGCACATACCCCACACGAGGAACACCACTCGGTGCCGGGGGGTAACGGGTACGTGTCTCTCCGCGCAGGCGGAGGTAAACCGGTAGAAGCGCCCTTCGACCTCACCGAGACCGAGTCCTCTCCGCGAGAGCGTAGGTGACCCAATCCGGCACGGGTGGTCCGAGGAGATCACCCGGTGGTCTCCTAAAGAATGGAGGTGAACCGAACAAGGCGTCGATCGCCGTGGCCCGGACGACGTGGTCTCCGCGCGAGCGGAGGTGATCCGGGTGATCAGTGTGAAGGGTTGCCGCATCGCCGGTGGTCTCCGCCCGAGCGGAGGTGAACCGCGCCGGGTCTCGCGGCTGATGGGTGATCACTAGTGGTCACCGCGCCGGTCCCGTCTGCGATGATCTTGTCCTCTCCGCGCAGGCGGAGTGAGCGGTCGCGGGCCGGCCAGTGCCTGCGAGAGGCCGTGCGGCCCCGGTAGATTCAGGCGGGTGCATGACCGGCGTTCCTTGAATCACGAATTGGCAAAGCACTCCTAACGCCGCAGGTCGCGAAGGGTCCTCTCCGCGCAGGCGGAGGTGAACCGGTCGGGGCACCATCGGCAGGCGGCTCGATCTCGTCCTCTCCGCGCAGGCGGAGGTGAACCTCTGTGGCCGCCACGAGAGCGGACGTCACCAGCGTCCTCTCCGCGCAGGCGGAGGTGAACCCGACGCAGCCAACCGGAGGCGCACTGCCGTTTCGTCCTCTCCGCGCAGGCGGAGGTGAACCATAAGGGGGTCGAGCGCAGGTCCACGGCCTGCGGTCCTCTCCGCGCAGGCGGAGGTGAACCGTCCGCGGCCATCTCGGCAGCCTCGTTGGCCAGGTCCTCTCCGCGCAGGCGGAGGTGAACCGAAGTTCGGGGGGTGGCGGATCTCTGCGGTTGAGTCCTCTCCGCGCAGGCGGAGGTGAACCACGGGGTGACAGATCATGCTTGACGCCCTGCTCGTCCTCTCCGCGCAGGCGGAGGTGAACCCGTCGAGTGCCAGACCAGCCCCAACCCGGGCCTGTCCTCTCCGCGCAGGCGGAGGTGAACCGGTGCAAGCGGCGGGGGCGGCGCCCACGGTGCGGTCCTCTCCGCGCAGGCGGAGGTGAACCGCATGCGGGGATGGTGGCGGCGTAGGTGGTGGCGTCCTCTCCGCGCAGGCGGAGGTGAACCGCCGACAAGCTCGAAGCGATCCTCGTCCTCGCCGTCCTCTCCGCGCAGGCGGAGGTGAACCGGGACTGCGAGCTTGCCGACGTCTTCTGCGGTGGTCCTCTCCGCGCAGGCGGAGGTGAACCGTCGGCGATCAGGTCGGCTACGCAGAGGGCGTCGTCCTCTCCGCGCAGGCGGAGGTGAACCGCTGCTGCTGAAGATGGTCCAGAGGTTGTACTTGTCCTCTCCGCGCAGGCGGAGGTGAACCGTGTCTCAGCGGCCACTGACAACGGAGGCGGGGGTCCTCTCCGCGCAGGCGGAGGTGAACCGTTGCTGGGCTCGGGCAAGGTACCCGCTCGCTAGTCCTCTCCGCGCAGGCGGAGGTGAACCGATCGATGCACCGGACCGCGGCGAGTCGGGCCAGTCCTCTCCGCGCAGGCGGAGGTGAACCGGACCTGCGCGTCGACTCCCGTGTGCGCGGCTGGTCCTCTCCGCGCAGGCGGAGGTGAACCGCATCCGGGTATCCGGCGTCCGGACGATCGGGGGTCCTCTCCGCGCAGGCGGAGGTGAACCGCACTGCGGCTACCGGGGCGGGCGGCTGAGGGTGTCCTCTCCGCGCAGGCGGAGGTGAACCGCCGATCGCGCGGAGGATGCGGGCGTAGGTGTAGTCCTCTCCGCGCAGGCGGAGGTGAACCGGCGGCCAACTACGGGAGGGGGGTGGGCAGCCTGTCCTCTCCGCGCAGGCGGAGGTGAACCGATCCCGACGTTGGCGCCCGGACAGGCTGTGTGGTCCTCTCCGCGCAGGCGGAGGTGAACCGTGGCACCCCACCACCGTCAACCGGATGCTCAAGTCCTCTCCGCGCAGGCGGAGGTGAACCGCGAAATGGCACTATGGGCGTCATCTTCCAAATGTGATCTCCGCGCGAGCGGAGGTGAACCGACCAGGTCGCCGGCGCGGACGTCTCCCGGCTTGTGATCTCCGCGCGAGCGGAGGTGAACCGCTGGCCCGGTACAGGGGGTCTTGCATGGTGCCGTGATCTCCGCGCGAGCGGAGGTGAACCGCGTCTGGTTGCCGAGGGGTGTGACAGGTACCAGTCCTCTCCGCGCAGGCGGAGGTGAACCGGTGCGGCGCCCGATGCTCCCCGGGGAGAAGACATGGTCTCCGCGCAGGCGGAAGGGAAAACTGCTGGACGCCGTCGGGATACTGCCGTCATGGCCGTCACCAAGCAACTTGCCCGCATCTCGGTGGAGTATCTCGCCGACTGCCGCCAGTCAGCCAGCGAATCGCCGGATGGAGATCCCCACTGGGATCCACAGCCGGCGGACGTCTTGGACCTGGACTGGGCACCAATCTTGCTGGAACGGGCCTGCGAACTGGCGGGACTCGACGACGTCCACCTGAACGCCCTGCGGCAGGCCACCGACGGCGACTCGGCGATCGACCTGGGCTTCCTCAACACACACCCGCATGCCATCGGCCCCTTCGGACCTGCTCCCACGGCCCTTTCAGCAGCTCAAGCCGCCCACGTCTCCGAACTGCTCGTGCATATGAACATGCCGGCCATACTGGCCGCCCTGCCGGCCGACGACACACAAACCGCTTCCTTAATCGGTTACGGAGCGGACAAGATCGCCGGAGACCCGAGGAAGTACCTTCTGAAGCACTTCAATGCCCTGCGCGAGTTCTACCTCGAAGCATCGCAAAGACACCTGCTCATCGTGCTCTGGTGGGACTGACCCAGGCCCTCACCCCAGCCCACCACTCCTAGCGCCGCAGGTCGCGAAGGGTCCTCTCCGCGCAGGCGGAGGTGAACCGCCATCTTCGAGCCGGGGAGGCTCTGCGGGATGGTCCTCTCCGCGCAGGCGGAGGTGAACCGTGGCGGCTCTCCGCCGTCAAGCGCGGCGAGACGTCCTCTCCGCGCAGGCGGAGGTGAACCGCCGTCACAGTCCCCGCAGGGCCCGGCGGCGGCGTCCTCTCCGCGCAGGCGGAGGTGAACCGCTAGTGGGCTAGATGTACGTTAGGTAATGATCGTCCTCTCCGCGCAGGCGGAGGTGAACCGCTTTTCATCACGCTCGGCTCGGGTCTGATGGTGTCCTCTCCGCGCAGGCGGAGGTGAACCGGCACGGTCCCTCGACCTCGAGGCCATTGACCTGTCCTCTCCGCGCAGGCGGAGGTGAACCGCTGTCCGAGCGAACCGTCGAGTACCACCTCGGGTCTTCTCCGCGCAGGCGGAGGTGAACCGTTCGGACCGTGATCTGCGGTGACCATGTCGTGGTCTTCTCCGCGCAGGCGGAGGTGAACCGTCCGTCAACGTCGGCCACAGCCACGGCCGCACGTCTTCTCCGCGCAGGCGGAGGTGAACCGTGCCAGTCGGCAGGTTGGGGGTTCATCCGGATGTCTTCTCCGCGCAGGCGGAGGTGAACCGTGGCTGAGCGGGCACGCCCGCATGCCCGCGTGGTCTTCTCCGCGCAGGCGGAGGTGAACCGAGCGATCCCTGCCCGTCGAAGTCGTCGACGCTGTCTTCTCCGCGCAGGCGGAGGTGAACCGTCCGCGGCCGATGCTCGGGACTGCCAGGCGTGGTCTTCTCCGCGCAGGCGGAGGTGAACCGTTGCCGGTGTACCGGGGGGCAGTGCTTGGCGCTGTCCTCTCCGCGCAGGCGGAGGTGAACCGGGCGCCGAAGCGTCCGACCTCGCGAGGATCCTGTCCTCTCCGCGCAGGCGGCGGTGCGCGGTTGCGTGGGCCGGTCAGTGCCTGCGAGAGGCCGTGCGACCCCGGTAGATTCAGACGGGTGCATGACCGGCATTCCTTGAATCACGAATCGGCAAAGCGCTCCTAACACCGCAGGTCGCGAAGGGTGCTCTCCGCGCGAGCGGAGGTGGGCCCGTCCCGGGCGGAAGCTCGCTCCACGAAGTCGCGTGCTCTCCGCGCGAGCGGAGGTGGGCCGCCGCGCCGCGCACCGCGAGCGCCGTCATCGTCGTGCTCTCCGCGCGAGCGGAGGTGGGCCGGTGTTCGCGGCCGTCAATGCCGGCGGTTCGGCGTGCTCTCCGCGCGAGCGGAGGTGGGCCGCCAGGAGACGCCCTGCCTGACAGCTCCAAGAAGTGCTCTCCGCGCGAGCGGAGGTGGGCCGGCTGTCGCGGTGCAGGTGCATGCCGCCGAGCTGTGCTCTCCGCGCGAGCGGAGGTGGGCCGCCGACCCGGGCCCCGCACCCCGGACCGAAAGGGTGCTCTCCGCGCGAGCGGAGGTGGGCCGCGGCCCAGGTCGCCGTCGAGCTGAGGGGTGCGGTGCTCTCCGCGCGAGCGGAGGTGGGCCGACGCCGCAGTCGAACCCCTCGGCGCCGTGGAAGTGCTCTCCGCGCGAGCGGAGGTGGGCCGGGCAAGGGCCGCGGCCGCCGAGGCGGATACCCGTGCTCTCCGCGCGAGCGGAGGTGGGCCGATGGTCTTCGCCGATAACTTGCTCGCTCGTCGGTGCTCTCCGCGCGAGCGGAGGTGGGCCGTCGAGAGTACCCGCGTCAAGTACATCGAGGCCGTGCTCTCCGCGCGAGCGGAGGTGGGCCGATGTCCTCGGCGAGCGCGGCACCCTCGGGCTTGTGCTCTCCGCGCGAGCGGAGGTGGGCCGCATTCCCCAGTTGCGCTACGAACGCCGGGTCAGTGCTCTCCGCGCGAGCGGAGGTGGGCCGACCTGAAGGCGTTGATCGGCCCCGAGTGGATGGTGCTCTCCGCGCGAGCGGAGGTGGGCCGTGGTCGATGGCGCGCACGCATGCCGCGGTGTCGTGCTCTCCGCGCGAGCGGAGGTGGGCCGACGCCTCATGGTGGTGGAACCCCCTCACGGCGGTGCTCTCCGCGCGAGCGGAGGTGGGCCGAGGCGCGGGCGCGAGCCGAGGCGGACCGGATCGTGCTCTCCGCGCGAGCGGAGGTGGGCCGGCCCTGGGCGTCGGCGCGCTGAAGATGGCCCAGTGCTCTCCGCGCGAGCGGAGGTGGGCCGAGATGTCACGCGCCGCCCCACAAGACCGGCCGGTGCTCTCCGCGCGAGCGGAGGTGGGCCGCGGGGCCGGCTGGTGTCGCGGTCGCGGGCGGAGTGCTCTCCGCGCGAGCGGAGGTGGGCCGTTCGGGCTGTCCGGGCAGCGGGCAGCGGTCTAGTGCTCTCCGCGCGAGCGGAGGTGGGCCGGAGCCGTCCTTGCGCTCCCACCAGGAGACCGCGTGCTCTCCGCGCGAGCGGAGGTGGGCCGTTATCGGCGAAGCACATCTTCCGCGCTGCCCGGTGCTCTCCGCGCGAGCGGAGGTGGGCCGGACCTGCGCTGGGCACAGCTGCACCAGGTGCTGTGCTCTCCGCGCGAGCGGAGGTGGGCCGCTGCGGGGTGGCCGCGATGACCTACGAGACGCGTGCTCTCCGCGCGAGCGGAGGTGGGCCGGCCGCGTGGCGGTACGGGAGAGCCGGGTTCTCGTGCTCTCCGCGCGAGCGGAGGTGGGCCGCACCACCATCGCCCTGTCCGCCGCGGCCGCCGGTGCTCTCCGCGCGAGCGGAGGTGGACCGGCCATCGGGCTGGACGCGGTGGGTGCCGTGCTGTGCGCTCCGCGCGAGCGGAGGTGGGCCGTACTCCCGCACGGTCGGATCCCACTTCTCGCCGTGCTCTCCGCGCGAGCGGAGGTGAACCGTGCGAGGTGTGGCTGATCGTCGACGGGACCGTGTGGTCTCCGCGCGAGCAGAGGTGAACCGCCGGGGGTCAGCGAGCGCCGCCGTTGGCGGTGGCCTGCAGTGGACGGCCGCTCGGTCGTCGTGCTGAAGGGCGATATTGCTGTGAGTTCAGCCCCTCTGGCCCAGGACCTCGTAGGGATAGGTGGTGGTGTAGTCCTCTACGGGCATGGCGGCGTGCCTGGCGTAGTCGGCACGGTCGCGTTGGTGTGCTTCGGTGAGGGGCGGGTGCTCGGGCGGGCTCTGAGGCGCAGGCCAGAGCTGGAGGAGGTGGCGCTCGCCCCGGTCACCGAGGCCGGGCTCGCGATTGTCCGTGTGGCAGTGCAGACGCAGGCGCACCCAGGCGCCGCTGTCGGGGGCTGCTGTGATGTGGAGGGGTGGCTGGTCGGCGGGCCAGGCGTCGAGGATGTCGCCGGCGTCGAGCGTCGACAGCTGCACGGGTGAGGTCGTGGTCTGGAGGCTGAGTTCCTCAGCGGGGTCCCAGTCGGGATCGGTCTCGGGCGCCGGCGGGCTGTCGTGCACCTGGAGAGCGATGCGGACGGGGCCGGTGTCGGTGGCGGTCAGGACGATCGCACTGGATTTGCCTGCGGGTCCGCAGTGCCAGCCATAGGGCATCTCGTCGGGGTAGTCGTCGTGCTCGGTGAAGCCGATGAGGTAGCCGCTCTCCCCCACCTCGAAGGTGAAAGATGCTTCACGGACCAGCATGGGTTGACTCCTTCTTGAGCAGGGTGTCTGCCTCCCGGTGACGGAGGGAGGCAGACACCCTGGTCTAGCGCAGTGCGGGGCTGGTCGTCAGGCGATCACGTAGAAGGGGTCGTGGTCCATCACGTGGAACTGACGCCGCCAGTTGGTGATGCCCGCGCCCTGAGCGTCGTTCTCGTTCTTCTTCACCCAGGTGATGGTGCGCTGGCTGGCAGCCAGGTGGGTGCCGCCTTCGTAGGTGGAGGCGAAGGGGTACTCGTCGCAGGAGGTCCGTCCGGCACGGCGCATGTCCGGGGGGACGGGGTGGTTGCAGACGGCCTGGCGGTTCTTGCGCTGCTGGGTGGCGTTGATCATCCAGTGCAGGGGTTTGCCGCCGTTGGGGTCGCCGTAGTGGCCCCCGTGGGAACGGAGTTTGCGGATGCCTTCGGAGATGCGGGGCAGGGTGATCAGATTGATGGCGGTGGGGGCCTCGGTCATGGCGCAGCCGGTGGTGCCGTAGTAGTTGTCGCACCGGTAGACGGCGGAGGCGTAGGAGGTCTTGCCAGAGCTGTAGCCGGGCTTGGTGAAGGTGTAGCCGTAGGTGGTCTTCGCCTTGGGGTTGATCTTCTTCCTGGCGATGGTGCCCGTGGTGTAGTTGACGGTGCCGGAAGCGGCGCTGTCGAGGCTGTGGCCCTGTGGGAAGTGGATGCCGGCCTTGGTACCGCCGCCGGAGGAGGCGGCGATGTTCAGGTGGACGCCCTTGCCGGCGCGGGTGGTCTTCGCTTTGGAGACGGTGAACTTCTCGCTCCAGTTCGCGGAGCTCGCCTTCAGGGTCATCTGGTGCTTGACGTTGAAGTCGGCGGTGCCTTCGATGACGGGTCGGCCGTTGATGACCTTGATGACGTCGACGTGGACGGCGACCCATTCGCACTCGCTGAACCGGTTGATCGTGATCCGGTTGATGGTGCACGAGGCGGCGGCGATGGCGCTGCGGCCCGCAGTGTCTGTCTGGTGGGTGGTCGGGCGGATGGTGACCCGCAGCTGTCCGGCATTGGGCTGAGCAGCCGTGGCGGCAGGTGCGGCTGTTCCCAGCACACTCAGGACCACGGCTCCCGTGGTGAGCAGCTTCGCCAGTTTCAAGTTGTACCCCCTGTGGTGGTCACGGCCGACCAAGGGACCACAGGTCAACTCCGCGCTCCCCCGATCGCGTTGACGGCATCAAAGCACAGGCTCGACACGCGCTGCTCACCTTTTGGTGGACTTTGCTGGAAGGACTCGGGAATCAGCCAAAGTGTCCGGTTCCTGCCGGCAGTGCTCAGCTTCGACGCGCTCCCCGCATCGCGTGGCTGAGTACGCGAACAGGCAACAGGTCCGAGGCGCAGCAGGAGGAGCCCCAGACAGCTCGGCGCGGCTGGGGCCCCGGTGGCCGGGTGGCGGGTTCGGGTCCGTCCAGCCCAGAGAGCCGCTCGGGCGCGGTCACTCAGCGAGGAGCCGGGACGCTAGAGGGCGCGGGGCAGGAACGGTCCGGGGCGGACACTGAACGGGGCGGAACACGGATAGGCCGGACGACGGACATAGCGTCTCGGTCAGGCTGCCGACAGGAGGGCAGATCGGGTCTGGCCTGCCCGCGGGCACGTCCGGAGGGAGCGGCCCGTGCCGCGCCGGTCTCATGGGGCCGGCGTCAAGGTGGTGTTGGTACCTGGACAGCCAGCTGCCACCTTCTGCAGTTTGGTCCGCTCGGCGCGGTCGACCGTCAGCTTCCAGCGGAGCTTCGCGGATACCCAGTCGGCGGCGTAGGTGCACGTCGCGTCCTTGGCCGGCGGCATCCATTCAGCCGGGTCCTTGTCTCCCTTGGTGCGGTTGGGTCCCAGGCTGACGGCGACGAGGCTGCGTTCGCCGCCCAGGTCGTTGGCGTACTGCTCACGGCGCTGGGCGGTCCACTTCGAGGCGCCGGAGTCCCATGCTTCAGCCAGGGGAACCACGTGGTCGATGTCGAGCTTGCGAGCATCGGTGACGGTCTTGTCGTCGTAGTACGAGCGCCAACTACCGCCGGTCAGCTTGCAGCCCTTGCCCTGGCGCGGCTTCTTCACAGCCTCGGCGAGGAGGACTTCCTTGCGGGTGTCGCAACCGTCGTGGTCCTCGTCGGTCCACAGCCGGAACTTGTCCCGCTCGTATCCGCTACGGGATTCGCGGGCCACCTTCAGCCGGCTTATCGAGTCCGACAGAGGCAGGATGCTGTCCTTGCCGTCGGAGGAAGCGCTCGGTTTCGTCGAGGGCGGCTTCGCGTCTTGGTGAGGTGTGCCGGGAGTGCACGCGGCTGCGGAGAGCGTCAGCAGCGTGCAGGCCAGGGCGGTAGCCAGGCGGCGCGCGGAGAACATAAGGCTCCCGGGTCAGGCGAGATGGAGTCAGCGTCATGCGTCTACCCACCACACCTGGTCGCGTCAACCGATGGGGCAAAATGGTCGGGTTGCCCGCGCGCCGCCCCAAGCATCCGAGGAGCGTGTGTGCCACGTCCGGGTGACTTTCACGGTTGTGGCGAACTGTCCAGCGTCGAAGGACGTCTGGCTGACCATGGAAATCTCCGAAGAGCACCTGCGCGAGCCGGGCCTGGTCGTTTTCGACATCACCGCAGTCGACGAAGCGACCGCTACCGAGGCCGCGACCGCGCTCGGCGGGCTGTGGCTCTCCTCGGGGCCCTCCACACCTTGGCGCACCCCGGGGGAACCCGGCGTAACGGTCCGCGCCTACGCAGATCTTCGCCGCGGTCCGTTGCCCCGGGGCGGTCATGGCCCCAGCACCCGCTGAACACTCCGCCGCCAGCCCTCAGCAACGGACGGCCACCGCTTCGGCTCCGGCTCGACGCAGCTTGCGGGCCAGGCGCGTCACCTCGGGCAAGGTCCCCGAGTAGGCGCGAGGTCGCCAAGTACCGGTTGTCCGGCCCAAGAAGCGCAGACGAAGGTGCCCGCGGTGGGCACGCCCCTGGTGTGCCAGCCCAGCACATTCAAGGAATGCGCCACCAGCATTCACAGGATCACGCAAAGCGCTTCCAACGTTGCAGGTCGCGAAGGGTGCTCGCCGCGCGAGCGGAGGTGGACCGGAGCGTAGTTCCTCGATGACGATCCCGGGGTAAGCATGGGCCGGATCTACGCCACCCCCGTGGTCTCCGCGCGAGCGGAGGTGAGCCGCAAACGGCCGCCGGAGACGTCCGTGGAGGCGCGTGGTCTCTGCGCGAGCGGAGGTGAACCGGAGACCGCCGATGCTCTGGTGTCGGCCGAGCAGTGCTCTCCGCGCAGACGGCGGTGGGCCGCGGCAGTCCTCAATGGCATTGTGCGGGCCTGCCCATCGCGGCGACAAAGGTGAGCGGCCGTGCGCCGGTCAGTGCCTGCGAGAGGCCGTGCGGCCCCGGTACATTCAGGCGGGTGCATGACCGGCGTTCCTTGAATCACGAATCGGCAAAGCGCCCCTAACGCCGCAGGTCACGAAGGGGTGCTCTCCGCGCGAGCGGAGGTGAACCGTTCTGGCCCGCCAGCTCCAGCCCGATCTTGGCGGTGCTCTCCGCGCGAGCGGAGGTGAACCGTAGGGGCAACGTCCGACCCGAACGATGCCATCGTGCTCTCCGCGCGAGCGGAGGTGAACCGTCGAAATGGTCTGCGGCCAGATCAGCCATGAGGTGCTCTCCGCGCGAGCGGAGGTGAACCGTTCACGATCTGCGACGACACGGAGCTGCGGGCGTGCTCTCCGCGCGAGCGGAGGTGAACCGGTCGGGGACGGCCCGACCTACCGGTGGTGGCTGTGCTCTCCGCGCGAGCGGAGGTGAACCGGTACTTCGTCAACGGCCAGCGCACCTCGCCGGGTGCTCTCCGCGCGAGCGGAGGTGAACCGCCCCAGATGCCGCCGGCCGCGGCCCACACCCCGTGCTCTCCGCGCGAGCGGAGGTGAACCGGACAAGCTCTACGGCCGCCTGACGAAGGGGGAGCCCTCTCCGCGCGAGCGGAGGTGAACCGAGTCTGGCCCAGGATGCCACCCGCCGGATGTCGTGCTCTCCGCGTGGGCGGAGGTGAGCCGGTAGGTGTAGGCCGCATACTCGGTGCCGGGCGGTGCTCTCCGCGTGGGCGGAGGTGAGCCGTACCAGTAACGGATGCAGTTTCAGATTCAGCAGTGCTCTCCGTGTGGTGGGCGGAGGTGAGCCGGTTCAGGTCCTTCCCATCGACGACATTGACGGGTGCCCTCCGCGCAGGCGGAGGTGAACCGCGAATTCGCCGGTCCCAGCCGTTACCTGGGGTGTGCTCTCCGCACAGGCGGAGCAGGCGGAGCAGCGTTGCTTCTCTTGCACCACAGCGCAAGCCGGGGAACTGCAGCGCCGCACCATCACCCTCACTCCCGCTGAGTCCGCGATGGCCTGGCTGCACAGTCGCCTGGCGAGGGTCTCTTTCGCCGACGTGCCCATGACTGGCCTACTCCTTCGATGTCCAGACGAGGAGCGCGGTCCGGACGCCTTCGACTCCATGGTGGATACCGAGCTGGCCCGCCAAGGAATGCCGGTACTGGGCAGGCTTCCACAGCCTCCTCGCCGCAGCCCGCACCGGACGGTGCGCGACCATCTCCCCGCAGAGCAGCGAGCGTTCGTGATCGAGCAGGGCGCCCAGGTCCGTCGGGGCCTTGGCCCAGCGCGAGCGGACGCAACCGTGTTCCTCACTGCCCTGCGTGAGTACTCAGGGTTCTGATACGGGCAAAGCACCGCGCCCCCGATCCGGTCCGTGGCCGCGTCGGGGGCCAGAACTGACAATGCCCGCCAGAGTCTTCAGGTATCTGCGCCCGGTGCACGGCCTACCAGTCCATGCCCCCCACGGCTCAAATCACGTGGCATTCATAAGCCGAGACGGAGAAAGCCCAGGTCGGACCGGTTCAGCGCATGCACAGCTTGGGCCTTTCGGTGTCAGGCCGGATACCACATCCCACTGCCCGCGACCCGCATCTCCTCCAGCCACATCTGCAGAGCGACTCTGTTCACCTCGGTTACCTGATAGCTCCTGCTACGGACAACCTCCCGCGCCCCTGGCGACCACTCTGCCGTCGCAACGAGCAAGCCTTGCTGCGCACCTTCCCAAGCGACGTCTGCAGCCAGGGCCTTCACCACCACCTTGTCGATCTCTCGCCTCACGCGCTTGCACTGAATGAGGAGCGTGGGTGGCGAGACGTCGGCGGTGAGAGACTCATCCCAGACTCGAATGTCCACTCCGTTGTCGTTCCTTCCGGGCCCGATTTCCACCTGAAATCCCGCCCGATGGAAATACTCGGCAACGAGCCCTTCAAACTTTCTCCAGTGGATCGACCCGATGGCCTCATAGTTGGCGGCCAAATAGTTAACGAAGCGCTGGTCGAAGAATCTTCCATACGAAGCCATTACCGACTCCGACGAGAAAAGTTCGGACAGGTCTAGGATGTCATCCCAATTCCGCCGCAAGCCCAGCACAATCGGACTTCGCGCCGCGCGAAACTGCATCTCATCAACCACAGCAGCGACGGCATCCGCGAAATCCCGGCCGTGGAGGCGCAGGGCTTCCGCTACACACTCACGAGCCCCCACGTCTGGTATCCCATACTCAAGCTGCGGGATGTGCACGGCAGGGAGGTATCGGGTAGCGCGAAATTGGCCTACCAGATCGGAACCTGCTCCCGGAATTGCGCATTCTTTGGAGACTACCCCGGGTCTCACAACACGCTCCATCATGAAGGCGACTGCCCGTGCTACCAGCTCCCCATCTCCGACCCTTTCGGATACGCGCGGAATCACCCCCTGACTAGCAGCGATTGCGCCACGCAACCCAAGACGTTCGAGAGCGCTGCGCCCGAATACCTCATTCACTTGCTTATAGTCAGAGATCGGGAATTCCAGCATCGCCTCACGGACAATATGGCCCAGCTCAACCTCCGTGACGCTGAGTCCTATCCGGATTCCAACAAGTTCCGCAAGCCATTCGAGCAGCGACCGATCGAGAGACCAGTCCCGGGAAGCGCACTTGGAACACATAGCCCCACTCCTCCAGCACCGCGTGACAGCGCCGCTACATCCTGCTCAAAAGCTCAGAATCCGAGCCCATCCGCTCCGCGATAGATCGCACGCGGCGCGACCAGAGTGACGCCCCATCAGGTTCGAGTGATGATACGTCAGCTAAGTCAGCATTGAGTCAGCATGCATCCTGCCAGAGGTGGTGGCAGATGGCGGCACATGCACATGCACCAATCCGCTCCGCATCACCTCTGAGCTGCATAGATGCTGGCCAACCCACTACACCCGCGACATTGCCCCAAACCCGGTGCCAATGGAAGCCGAAGAGGTACTCGGTGGAGCGTCCGCGCTCCCAGAGCGTGCGGGTATGGCGGGTGCGGACGGTGCCTGCCGCGACCGTGACGCCGGGGTCGTCGAAGACGGGCAGGACGGTCTCGATGTAGTCCGGGGCCAGGACGGTGTCCGCGTCGACGGCCAGGACGAGGTCGGTGGTGCACTGCGGAAGGGCGTAGTTCTGGGCCTTGGCCTTGCTGCCGAGATTGCGCGGCGGACGCAGTACGGTGACACCGTGTGAGGCCGCCACCTCGCCCGTACGGTCCGTGGAGGCGTCGTCCACGACCAGGATCCGGTCAGGCCGGACCGTTTGCCGGGCGAGCGACTCCAGTGTGGCCGGCAGCCCCTCCTCCTCGTTGTGAGCGGGCACGATGACGGTGATGGTGTGCAACTCGATTTCCCCCTGTCTTGCGGATCGCGCCGACTACGACCGTGATCAGTCCGATCACGCCGTAGACCATGGTGCTGATGCCGATGAACGGCAGTCCTCCGTGCATGTCACCGACGGTAGCGGCGCGGCGCCTCGCGCAGTTCCGGAGGCCACCTCCTGTGGATAACCCGGCGGGGGGAGGGGGACGGGAAGAGCGTTCAGGAAGCGGACGGCGATTGCGGTGCCGTGTCGCGTTGCTGGTCGAGCAGGCGGGTGCGGAAGAGGTCGAGCACGTCGTCGAGCGCCGCGCGGGTCGGCTGGCCGGGTTCGTCGATGAGGTGCTCGGTCAGCACGGAGTGCGGGGGCAGTACGGCATCGGGATTCGCGGCGTCGTCGTCCAGTTCGACGGCGGTGAACGCGTCACCGAGTTCACGGCGCAGAAAGTCGAACCGATCGCCCGGCACCAGCCGGTCCGAACGGAAGCGCAGCCCCATCACCCCGAGGCCCTCCCGCTCGCAGCGGCCCCGGACAGCGGCGAGGTCCTCGGCGGAGATATCGATGCGTGCGGCCCGGCTCTTGGTGACGGGCAGCGGCAGGGACGGCTGGGACAGAACTGGGGCGATGAGACGCTCATCGGCGGCCATGGCCAAGGCGAAGCCGCCGGTGAGGCACATTCCGACGGCCCCTACGCCCGGGCCGCCGCACCGCTGATGCTCGTGCGCGGCCAGCGCCCGCAGCCAGGTCACCACGGGCGACGCTTTCCCGGTGGCCAGCACGGTGAATTCCCGGCTGACGCACACCTTCCACATCGACGAGGCCGTGTAGAGCCCTGCCTTCAAACGGCCGGCGGATGCGGGGTCGGCATCGCGGCCGGGTGTGCCGAACAGCACCGGGAGGACGGCCGTGCAGCCGATGGCGGCGACGCGTTCCGCGAACCGCAGCACCTTGGGCGTGATGCCGGGTATTTCCGCCATCACGATCACCGCGGGCCCCGTCCCGCGCCGCAGGATCCGACGGGTGGCGCCGTCATGCGTGAAGGTGCTGCGGTCGAATCCGGTCAGGTCGTGATCTGGCATGGGTCTCCGCCGTTCTGGTCGGTGCTGGTCGGTACCGGTCGGGTGTGGGGGCTGATCGACGTGGGTGCGGATCGGGTGGGTGCTGATCGGTGTTGGTGCTGGTGGTGCGGGCGCGGGCGCGGTGCGGATGGTGCGGGTGCGGTGCGGGTGGTGCCGGTGCCGCCCGGTTGCCGGTCCGGGGCTACCCGGCCTCCGGTCCGGGACTGCTCTGTGCGCCGACGCCCTGGACTGCGTGTCGCCTCACCCCGGCCCCGATGGCTCAACGCGAGGCTACCCAGGGTCCGTTGGAAACCATGGACACATCGCGCCACTCGGCTCACCACCTGCACACCGACACCCCCACCAGCCGACCACCAACTGACCGCCAACTGACAAGCAACCGACCAGCAACCCACCGCCACCTCACGACCGGCGAACCACCAACCAGCCGCCCGCTCACCCCATCTGGCCGCCGGCAGCCTCAGGGCCCGGCCGCCGCGAAGGTGCGGCACCCGGCCCCAGCCTCACCCCGCCGAGCGCGACACGGCACCACAGACCCCGGACCGTCGCAGCCGCGGAACACAACGACGCCGGCCGCCGCGCCCCGTGGGGGCGAGCGCGGCGGCCGGCGTGTGGAGCTGAGGAAGTGAGGTGGTTACTCGACGACCTTCAGCAGCTTGTTGGGCGTGCCCTCGCTCGGGTTGCTGATCTTGTCGGCCGTGGCGCCGGACGTGAGGGCCTTCTCCACGTCCGCCGGCTTGGCGTCCTTGTGACCGGCCAGGTAGACCGCGGCGGCACCGACGACGTGGGGGGTCGCCATGGACGTACCGGAGATGGTCTTGGTGGCGTCGTCGCCGCTGTTCCAGTCCGAGGTGATGTCGGAGCCGGGCGCGTACAGGTCGACCGCGCTGCCGAAGTTGGAGAAGTCGGACTGCTTGTCGTCCTTGGTGCTGGAGGCCACCGTGATGGCCTCCTTCACGCGGGCCGGGGAGCTCTGGCCCGCGTCGGACGACTCGTTGCCCGCCGCGACACCGAAGGTGACGCCGGCGTCGACGGCCTTCTTCACGGCCGCGTCCAGCGCCTCGTCCACGCCGCCGCCGAGCGACATGTTGGCGACCGAGGGGCCCTTGTGGTTCTTGGTGACCCAGTCGATGCCCGCGACGACCTGCTCGGTGGTGCCGGAGCCCTGACCGTCGAGGACCTTGACGGCCACGACCTTGGCCTTCTTGGCGACGCCGTGCTCGGTACCGGCGATGGTGCCGGCGACGTGCGTGCCATGGCCGTTGTCGTCCTCGGCCTTGTCGCCCTTGTCGATGGCGTTGAAGCCGTACGACGCGCGACCGCCGAAGTCCTTGTGGCTGATGTGGATGCCGGTGTCGATGACGTAGGCGGTGACACCCTCACCCGCGGCGTCGGGGTAGGTGTACTTCTTGTCGCCCTTGGTGTCCGCCTGGTCGATACGGTCCAGGCCCCAAGAAGGCGGGTTGGCCTGGCTGCCGTCGATGTGGAACTTCTTGTTCTGGACGACCTTGTCGACGGACGGGTCGGCGGCGAGCTGCCGGGCCTCTTCCGCGCTCAGACCGGTCGCCGAGAAGCCGTCGATGGCGGAGGAGTACTGGCGCTTGACCTCGCCGCCGTACTTGGACGCCAGGTCACCGCTCTCGGCGGTGCGCACGGACTTCTTCAGCATGACGATGTAGCTGCCGTTCACGGCGCCCTTGGCCTCGGCACCGTAGATCTTGCCCTCGGCGGCAGGCGACGCACCCGCGGTGACCGCGGTGACGGCGGCGATACCAGTGGCGGCAACCGCGGCGGATATCGCCGTGACGAGCCGCTTCTTGCTGGAACGCTTGTGAGCCATTGCGAGGATTCTCCTCGTTCGTGGTGTGGGGGGAAAGCGTTGCGCAATAGCCCGAAGAGACCGGAAGATCTACGTCGGGCTGGCTCGAAACCCTGTCTGATTGATGAGTTCAATTCAAGGCTCGCCGGAGCGTGTGAGATAGACAACAAGGCCTCTGAACTGAGAAATGTTTCAGAAGTGGTCAAAGGGAACAGTGAGTTGAACCGGAGCGACTCAACTCCGTTTACATAGGCGCAATAGAGGGTGACGTGGGGGTGGCGGAGGCGTCGGTCCCGGCGGAGCATCACGGGCCCGGACGAGGTGTGCCACGAATACACCTCTCCCCCATTACGGCTTATTCCAGGGGAAGTTGGGGGGCGGAGGGAGAGGTGGCGGGCGCGGGGGGTCCTTGAGGGCGGCGGCCTGCGCGCGCCCGGTGAGCGCCGGTCCCCCGCTCACCAGGCGTCGTCGGGCCGAGCTGTGCACCCGGCCGCGCCGCCCCTCAGCGTTGATAGCGGGCCAGCACCAGATTGCCGTCCCTGACGAGCCGCTTCCGCAAGGTGTCCAGGTCGATTGCCCCGCTGTAGTACTCCTGCAGACCGGGAGTGGCCACCTTGTCCTTCCATTCCGGATAACCGCGGACCGACTGGGCCGGGGCGGAGCGCAGGGAGCCCGCCAGTGCGGTGCCGGTCGCCCAGTCGTAGCGGGCCACCCGGAGGGCCGGATCCCTGAGCGCCTCCTGTCCCGTCGGCAACAGCCAGTCGCCCAGGGCGAGCCGGACCATGTTCGGCGGGCGGAGGAGGAAGTCGATGAACGCCATCGCCGCCTCCTTGTGCGGGCAGTCCTCGGCGATCGACAGGGTCTGCGGGCTCACGCCCTGGTCGAGGGCGGTGCCCTTGGGGGCGGGCAGCACCGTCCAGTCGAAGCCCTTGGGCGCCTGCTGGACGATCTGCTGACGGTAGGAGAAGCCGAGCGGGACCATCGCACAGCGCCCGGCGAAGAAGCCCGGGAGGGTGTCGGAGCCGCCCATGCCCAGGGTCGTACGGGAGGCACTGCGGTCGACGTTCACCTGGTCGTGGATGGTGCGCGGCACCACCTGGTCGACGGCGTCGAAGCGGACCTCCACCGTGCCGTCGGGCCGGCGGTGGAACATCCGGCCGCCCGTGGACAGGGCGAGGTTGAGGGTGGCCGAGACCGGTTCCTTCAGTGGCCAGGCGACGCCGTGGTCCGTGCCGCGGGTCAGCCGCTGCGCCACGTCCGCGAACTCTTCCCAGGTCCAGGGGTTTTCGGGGGTGGGGATGCGCACCCGGGACCGGTGCAGCGTGGCGCGGTTCGCGATCAGCACCCGCGGTTCCTGGAGGAACGGGACGCCGTGGATCCGGCCGTCGAATGTGGCGGTCTCCCAGCTCTGCTGCGGGATGTCGCGCCGCAGACGCGGCGGCAGGAGGGCGGTGAGGTCGGCGAGATCCCCGCCGTAGGCGAAGTCCGCGAGGTCGTCGGTGGCGTCGTGGATGATGTCCGGCGCCTCGCCGCCCTCGAAGGAGGTCAGCAACTGGTCGTGGACGGTGGGCCAGGCCCCCTGGACGTACTGCACCTGGACCGTGGGGTGCTGTCTGTTCCACTCGGCGACCAGTTGCTTGTTGACCTTGAGGGAGTCCTGTTGCCAGGCGAGCGACTGGAAGCGCAGGGTGATCCGGCCGCCGGACGTCCGCCGTCGCCGGTCGTCGGAACAGCCCGGCAGCAGGGCCGCGGCGGGCAGTGCGGCGGCCGCCGCGAGCAGGCCCCGCCGGGGGATACGGGCCGGGGGCGTGGGGGTGTTGTCGTGGCGCATCAGTTCTTCACCGCCCCGGCGAGCATCCCGCCCGTGATCCGCCGCTGGATGACGGCGAAGAGGAGGAGGCTCGGGAGGGTGGCGAGGAGCGCGGCGGCGGCGAGCGGGCCGAGGTCGGCGACGCCTTCCGTCCCGAGGAAGTGGGTCAGCACGACCGGCAGCGTCTGCTTTCCGGGCGACTTGAGCAGGACCAGGGCGAAGAAGAATTCGTTCCAGGCGGTGATGAAGGCGAACAGCGCGGTGGCGACGATGCCCGGCGCGAGCAGCGGTGCGGTGACCGAGACGAGGGTACGCACTCGGCCCGCGCCGTCCACGGCCGCCGCCTCCTCCAACTCGGGCGGTACGGCCCGGACATAGCCGGTCAGCATCCACAGGGCGAACGGCAGCGACCAGACCACATAGACCATGATCAGACCGATCCGGGAGTCCACCAGATGGATTCCCTTGAGGATCAGGAAGAGCGGGATGATCACCAGGACCAGCGGAAAGGCCTGGCTGATCACGACCCAGCCGGTGGCCGCCCGCGAGAGACGGTTGCGGTAGCGGGCCAGGACGTACGCCATCGGGGTCGCCAGCACGATCGCGCTCAGCGCGGAGAGAGCCGCGGCCAGCAGGCTGTTGCCCGCGGCCGCCAGCAGGGGCTGCTGGGCGAAGGCCTGCCGGAAGTTCTCCAGGGTGGGCGCCTCGGGTATCCACGTGGGGTGGATGCTGCCGAGTTCACGCGGGGGCTTGAACGCGGTGGAGATCAGCCAGAGGAACGGGAAGGCGAGGAAGGCGAGATAGGCGAGGAGCGCGGCGTACTGGCCGGTGCGGGTGGCGGTGCGGCGGGCGGTGGGGCTTGCGGCGCGGCGGGCAGGGGCGGTGGCGGCGGGTCGGACGGTGGGGGTGCCGCGACGTCCGGTGCCCCCGTCGCTGCTGCCGCCGTCTTCCCCGGCCCCGTCCTCCGTGGTGCCGGCCTTTTCGCCGCTGTCTTCCGTGGCACTGCCTGCCGTGGCGCCGGCCTTCGCCCCGCTGCCTTCCCTGGCGCCCTCCAAGCCGGCGCCGCCCATGCCGCCGCCCTCCATGCCGCCGTCTTCCATGCCGCCGTCTTCCGTGCCGCTCACCGGTCGTCCTCCCCCTTCAGCCGGCCGGCCAGGTAGACCGCCAGCAGGACCGAGATCACCGCGACCATCGCCAGGCCCATCGTGGCGGCGTAACCGAACTGGCCGTAGCGGAAGGCCTCTTCGTACGCGAAGAGCATCGGCAGCCGGGTCCGGCCGCCGGGACCGCCGTCGGTCAGGACGAAGACCAGGGCGAAGGAATTGAAGTTCCAGATGAAATTGAGCGCGGTGACGGAGAGCGCGATGGGCCTGAGGGCGGGCCAGGTGACGGTGCGGAAGCGGCGCCAGGCGCCCGCGCCGTCCATGGCCGCGGCCTCGTGCAGTTCGCGCGGCACGTGCTGCAGGCCGGCCAGGAGGGTCACGGTGGTCTGCGGCATCCCGGCCCAGATGCCGACGACGATGACCGCGGGCAGGGCGGTGGCCAGACCGCTCAGCCAGTCCCGGCCCTCGGTGGCTCCGGACAGACCGAGGCCGCGCAGCGTCTCGTTCAGGATGCCGGCGTCGGGGTGGTAGACCAGCCGCCACATGATGCCCACGACGACCTCCGGCATCGCCCACGGGATGATCGCCAGCGCCCGGGCCAGCCAGCGCAGCCGCAGCGGGAGATGGAGCAGCAAGGCCAGGCCGAGGGCGAGGAAGAACTGCGGGACAGTGACCCCGAAGGCCCAGACCAGCCCGATCCGGAAGGAGTCCCAGAAGAGGGTGTCGTGGAACAGGTCGGAGAAGTTCAGCAGCCCCCCGAAGCGGGTGGCCTGGGTCCGGCCCGACTGGGCGTCGGTGAAGGCCAGTCCGATGCCGTAGAGCAACGGCCCGACGCTCAGCAGCAGGATCGGGATCAGGGCGGGCAGCACGAGGAACCAGGCGCCGTGATCGCGCCGGGTGCGGGCGGCGCGGTCCGCGGCCGTCGCGTCGGACCGCCGGGGCGCGGTCGTCAGGGTCACGGCAGGGACTCCTCAGGGCACGGCACGGTCGGTCTGCCGTGGTGCGCCCCCGCGGTCGGCACTCCTGCCATCGCATCCCCTCTCCCCGTCGGCCCCTCCCGGCCGCCGTCATCGTCGTGACGGCGGCCACATCCGTCAAGGTCCCGGCCGGATTCCTCGGAGGATCTCCCCATCCGGGAGGCCTTCCGGGGCGGCCCGGCGGACCTGCGACACTGGTCGCGTTCACGCACCGCAGGAGGCCCCCGATGACCGAACCGAGCCCCGCCGCCTTCACGGAAGCGCGCGCCCGGGCCGTGCTGGCCGCGGCCGGACGCCCCGGTGCGGCAGCCGACGCCACGCTGCTCTCGCTCGGCGAGAACGCCGTCTTCGCCCTCGGCGACCGCGGGCCGGTCGTCCGGGTCGGCCGCAGCGCCGAACTCCTGGAGCGGGCCGAACGGGAACTGGGCGTGGCGCAGTGGCTGGCGGCCGAGGGGGTGCCGGCCGTACGCGCCGCGGAGCCCGTGGCGACCCTGGTCGACGGACATCCCGTCACCTACTGGCACCGGCTGCCGGAGGCCGTCCGGCCGGCCGGGCCGGAGGATCTGGCCGCGCTGCTCAAGCTGATCCATGCCCTTCCGGAGCCGCCGTTCGCGCTGCCCCGGCGCGAACTGCTCGGTGGCGTCGAGCGTTGGCTGCGGCTGGCCGGGGACGCGGTGTCGGCGCCGGACGCGGAGTATCTGCGCGGGCGGCGCGACGCGTTCGCGGCGGCCGCCACGGCCCTCGAACCGCATCTGCCCCGCGGCCCCATCCACGGCGATGCGCTGACCCGCAACGTGCATGTCGGGCCCGACGGTCCGGTGCTGGTCGACCTGGAGACCTTCTCCTCCGATCTGCGGGAACACGACCTGGTCGTGATGGCCCTGAGCCGCGACCGCTATGGCCTGTCCCCCGAGGCGTACGACACCTTTGTGTCCGTTTACGGCTGGGACGTACGGGACTGGGAGGGCTGCGCCGTGTTGCGGGGGTCCCGCGAGACGGCGAGCTGCGCCTGGGTGTCCCAGCACGCCCCCGGAAACCCGGCAGCGCTCAAGGAGTTCCGCCGACGGATCGCCTCACTGCGCGACAAGGACGCGACGGTGCGGTGGTATCCCTTCTGAGCCGAGCGGTCAGAACCCGGGGACGCGCTTCCGGAGCGTGGAGAACGGCCCTGTCCTGAGGGAGGTTCACACGGCCCGGCACCCGTCACGGCCATGACGGCGCCGCCCTACCGCTCGCTCAGGCCCTGGCCTGGTACGGGATCAGGGGCCAGGCCGGCTCGACTATCGCCTGTGGGTCGCCGGAGCGCCGCAGATACGCCTGGAACGAGGCGGCCTGTTCGGCGGCCGCCTGCTCCTGGAGGTCGTGCAGCGCACGGGGTGAGGGGATCGCGACGGCCGGGAACGTCTCCCCGATGCGCCGGGCCACCCCGGCCGCGGCCGCGGCGTCGGCACCCGCCTCGTGCGCGCCGTCCAGCCGGACGCCGTAGTGACCGCAGAGCGCCTGCAGTGCGCGCTTCCCCTTGCGGTAGCGGTCCACGTGCTTGTCCAGGACGAGGGGGTCGATGACCGGGGCGGGTGCATGGCCGAGGCGTTCGGTCAGTGTCCGCAGGCCGTGGCGCCGGCACTCGCGGTCCAGGAGGGAGAGGTCGTAGCGGGCGTTCATCACCACCAGCGGGATGTCCGCGCGCAGGGCCTCGGCCAGCGCCTCGGTGATTTCCTCTATCGCGGTCGCCGGCGGGCGGCCGTGTTCTTGGACATATGCGGTCGAAATGCCGTGAATGGCCGCCGCTTCCTCGGGAATCGGCACCCCCGGGTCGAGCAGCCAGTTCTGCTGCGCGACCGCGCGGCCGTCCCCCTCCAACCGGATCAGCGCGGCGGTGACGATGCGGTCCTGCTCGACGTCGGTGCCCGTGGTCTCCAGGTCGAAGCTGACCAACAGCTCCTGATGCCAGCTCATGCCGAAACCTCGCTGCGCCCCGCCTCGCACTCGCTCGGCGCGCGCCCTTCCCTCGTTCGCTCGCTCATGCGGCCTCCTTCGGTGGTACTTCCCCCGTTGCTCGCCCACTCTCCCACGCACCACTGACAATCGACCGGCCGCCTGTCGCGACCGGGCAGCCAGGGGCGTCCGCAGGCACCGCAAGGCAGGCGGGACTTTGCAGACAGCCCTAGGCTGGCCGCCATGGACCTACGGCTGGCGGGACACGGTGCCCTGGTAACGGGCAGCAGTTCGGGGATCGGGGCGACGATCGCCCAGATGCTGGCGGAGGAGGGCTGCGAGGTCCTCGTCCACGGGCGGGACGCGGGGGCCGCCGCGGTCGTCGCCGAGCAGGTCGCGGCCCGCGGCGTCCGGGCCGAAGTGGTGCTCGGCGATCTGACGGAAGCCGGCGTCGCCGAGCAGGTCGCGCTCACCGCCCGCGACTTCGGGGCCCGCATCCTCGTCAACAACGCCGGTCCGTTCGCCGAGCAGGACTGGGAGAACTCGGGACCGGCCGACTGGCGGGCCGCCTTCGAGGGAAACGTGCTGCCCACGGTGCGGGTCAGTCAGACACTGCTGCCGTCGCTGCGTGCGCACGGCTGGGGCCGGGTGATCACCATCGGCAGCCGGGCGGTGCGCACACCGCTGCCCAACATGGCGGCGTACTCCGCCGCCAAGGCCGCCGTGGTGAACATGACCACCAGCCTGGCCCGGCACCTCGCCGGGACCGGCGTCACCGCGAACTGTGTGAGCCCGGGGGTGATCGTCACCCCCTCCATGTCCCGGATGTTCGAACAGCGGGCGGCCGCGGACCCCGGGGCGGACGCGGAGGGCGGCGGACCGGACGAGGCGGAGATCGTCGCGGAGTATGCGCCCAACCCGAGCGGACGGCTCGGACGCCCGGAGGACATCGCCGCCGCCGTCACCTACCTTGCGAGCCCGCTGGCCGACTACGTGAACGGAATCGAGCTGCGGGTCGACGGAGGGATCACGGGGACCCCCTGAGCGGCTCACCAGGCCCCGTAAGGCGTGGCCGCAAGCCGGTCCGCAGGCGTGGCCGTAAGCCGGCCCGCAGGCGTCGCCGGATGCCCGCCGCCCGGCAGCCCGTCAGGAAACCGGCCGCGAATCCGCCCACATGCTCTCGAATTCCTCCCGGTAGGTCTCGAAGAGGCCGTGGTCGCCGTCCCGCTCCCGGGCGTCCTGGCGCACGACCTCCCGGCCGCCGCCGCGCAGCACGAGGACGGGGGACTCCATGCCGCGGCTCTTGCGGAGGTAGGGCTGGACGACGGCCACGCCGTCGGGGCCGTCCCCGTCGACGAGGTAGGCGGTGAAGCGGGGGGTCTCGTCGAAGACCTGGATCTCGAAGGCACCGGGGTCGCGCAGCCGGGCCCGCACCCGCCGCATATGGAGGATGTTCATCTCGATGGAGCGGCTCATCTCGCCCTTCTTCAGGCCGATTTCGCGCTCCCGGCGGCGGACCGCGCTGCTGGCCGGGTTGAGGAAGAGCAGACGGACGCGGCAGCCGGACTCGGCGAGCCGGACCAGCCGGCGGCCCGAGTAGTTCTGGACCAGGAGGTTGAGCCCTATGCCGACGGCGTCGAGCCGGCGGGCGTCGCCGAAGAGGTCCTCGGCCGGGAGCTGGCGCTGCAGCCGCACCCGGTCGGAGTGCACCCCGATGACGTCGGCGTAGCGGTCGCCGACGAGGTCCTCCACCGCGTCGATGGGCAGCCGCCCGGAGATACGGGTGCCGACGCCGGAGCCGAGGATGTCCAGGAGGCGGGCGGAGGCCCGCTCGGCCTGGGCGAGCACCGTCTCGGACAGGGCGCGGTTGCGGGAGACGATGTTGCGGGCGACCTCGAGTTCGTCGAGCGCCAGCTCGACCTCGCGCCGGTCGTCGAAGTACGGCTCGAAGCAGGGCCAGTGCTGGACCATCAGTTCGCGGAGTTGCGGCAGCGTCAGGAAGCTGACGATGTTGTCGTCGGCGGGGTCGAGGAGGTAGCCCTTCCGGCGGCTGACCTCGCGGACGGCGACGGCGCGCTGGACCCACTCCTGGCCGGCGGGCCCGGCCGCGGCGATGACCCATTCGTCGCCGTGCACCGGCTCGTAGATGGGCCGCAGGACGGCCGCGACGACGGCCCGCAGCCGTTGCTCGACGAGATTCAGCCAGATGTAGGCGCGACCGGCCCGCCGGGCCCGGGTGCGCACCTCGCTCCAGGCGTCGGCGCCCCAGTCCAGCTCCGCCCCGATCTCCAGCGGGCGTGCCAGGGACACCGCGCCGGGCGGTGCGTCGACGGAGCCGCCCTCATGGCCCTCATGACTCTCGTCACCAGGGGGCAACTCCAGCCCGCCGCTCACCTGCCACCGCCTTCCCGAACCCCCGTGCCAACGATCAAGGCAGACTACTGCGGTGCGGGAGGCGGTGCAGCAGGATGGATCGAGTCGGTTACCAACTCCCCTTACCCATAGTGCCCGTTGTGCCCGGACAGCGCGGGTGGAGTGAGCGGATTCATAGCGGTGACGTCACGGGGAACCAGCTGGAAGCCCTGCCAGTGAACAGGCATGGGCTCCTGGTCCTCGTCCCTGGCGATGTGATGGAACCCGATGTTGACCCACGCGATGGGGTGTTTGAGCGGCTGGCCGTTGACCCAGGTGTCGACGCTCTTGCCGGCGTGGGCGCCACAGTTGGCCAGGTTGTTGCTGGCGAACTGTTCACACTTGTTGTACTCGGTGAAGTAGACGTCGTGCCGGGTGTAACTGCGCCCGGTGTACTTGCTGGTGTGGCCCGGGACGATCTCGTACGAGCGCGGGTGACCGTCCTGGTTCTTGCCGGTGGTGCTCACCACCCGCCACCAGCGCAGCGCGCCGGAGTCCCCGGCCAGCTCCTTGGTGACGGGGGTACGCGTGGTGCGGATGGTGGGAGTGCGGCCGCCGGACCGGATAGTGGTGGCGGAGTCGAACTGCTCGACCTTGTTGGCGGCGCCGTCCAGGCCGAAGTTCAGTCGCCAGAAGACGTTGTGGCTGTGGCTGGTGGCGTAGTCCTTGGCGCCCTTGCCGAGGGGCGCGCCACGGCCGTCGCCGGCGTCGAAGTCGCCGGGTGAGACGGTGCCGGTGGCGCCGACCTGCAGGGTCATGGTGCCGTCGCCGGAGAACCGCCACTCGCTGATGTACTCGTACCAGCCGACCTTGTTGACGGTGTAGACCAGCAGGTCCTTGCCCTGGAGCTGGTAGGTCTTGGCGTTCTCGCCGGGGTAGGGGCCCATCCGGTAGGCGTGGCCGCGGGCGCGGGTGGTGGCGCACAGGCCGCTGACGTCGGGATGCGCGGGGTCATAGGCGCCGGGGACCCGGACGGTCTTGATGGTGCCGCCGGGGCATTCGGCGGGGTCGAGCTTCATCAGGCCCTGGGCGAAGCCCTGGCCGGTGAGGTCGTCGTACTCGTTCCCTCCGTCGTCGTAGGGGACGTGGATCTGGGCGAGTTTGGCGGTGGTGAGCACCTTGATCGGGGCGCGTTCGCCCTTGGGCTGGTAGGAGACGTCGTCCAGGACGAGGCCGGCATTGCCCTCGTAGTGCCAGCACATCCGCCAGACGGTGCCGCCGTCGAGCGTCTGGGTGATGCGGTAGGCGGCGCTGCACCGGGGGGCCGGGGCGGGTGCGGCGGGGGCTTCCGGGGCTGCCTGGGCCGACGGGCCGGTCAGCAGGGCGGTCGCCGTGAGCAGCAGCGGGATGGCGGCGAGGGTCGCGACGCGGCGGCGCGGGCGGCGGGTTCCGGCGGGACTTCTTTCGGGCATGCAAGGGCTCCTGGAGAAGGAGTGGTGGGGGTCGGCGGTCCGTGGGCGGTCAGCCGAGACGGGCGACGGTGCGGGCACTGAGGTCGATCACGAAACGGCGGGTGTCGATCCACGGGCCGTTCTTCACCTTGGTGAAGAGGCGGATGCAGCGGTGTTCCCCGCAGTCGCCCAGGGCGCCCGGCGCCGCTCCTTCCGCGCGGCCGCGGTAGACGAAGCCGGTGACGGAGAGCGGATCGGGCCCGGTGAGGTCGCGTCCGGTGGCCTCGCGGTAGTCCTCGCGCAGCCCGGAGCCCAGCGGCGCGGCGATCAGCAGCCGGGCCGCCTCGACGGCCTCGGCGTGGGCGGGCGGCGGCTGGACGCCGTGCTGGGTGTCCGTCGACTCGACCTTCGAGGTCGTGAGGTTGACGGTCTTGGTGAGGTAGCTGTCGCTCTTGTAGTCGTAGAAGGAGACCAGCGCCCGGCGCGGCGGATCGGCGAGCCCGGCCTCCGAGGGGGCGAGTTCGGCCAGGTCGGTGGTGAGGCGTTCGGGCCCGGGCCGCCCGGTGACGTCGGCGGCCGCGCCGCGCCGGGCGGGCGGCAGCGCCAGGTCCTGGGCGCGCCGGAGTTCGTCGTCGGTGAGCGGGTCCCGCCCCCGGCCGCGCTCCCCCTGCGGGCGGGCCGCCTCGACGACGCCGGGCGGCGGTGGCCCCGGGTCGTGTCCGGGCGCGGCCACGCCGGTCCGGCTCCGGCCGCTCGTCCCCTCGGCGGCGCCCGCGCCGGCGGGCAGGGTGATCGCGGTCATGACGGCGGTGCCCGTCAGCGCGAGGGCGGCGCCCGCGAGGACCTTGCCGAGGTGGCGGTGCATCAGGTGGCGCACGGTTCCCCCCTGCTGTCACGTCTCGTGACACACATGTCGGATCCCCCTGTCCGTCCTCCAGTAGGACGACCAGTAGGACGACATGACAACGCGACAGGTTGCCCACGAATGAGCGGAGTTCCCGCGAAAAGCCCTCTGTGTGCGAGAAGTTGCGAAAAGTTGGGGAAGTATTTCGATTCGTTCCGCGGATGTGTCTCGTGGAGTCGCCGCAGCGCCCGAGAAGAAAGTGGAAGAGTCTACCCATGCAGGTCTGGCCGGGACAGATGTATCCGCTGGGTGCCACCTATGACGGGGCGGGCACCAACTTCGCGGTGTTCTCCGAAGCCGCGAAGCGCATCGAACTGTGTCTACTGCACGACGACGGATCGGAGACCGCCGTCGAGCTGCGGGAGAGCGACGCCAATGTGCGGCACGCGTATCTCCCGGGGGTGATGCCGGGGCAGCGCTACGGCTTCCGGGCGCACGGTCCCTACGAACCGGAACGGGGGCAGCGCTGCAACTCGGCGAAGCTGCTGCTCGATCCGTACGCACGGGCCATGAGCGGCCGGATCGACTGGGACGAGGCCGTCTACGGCTACCACTTCGGGCGCCCCGAGGTCCGCAACGACCTGGACTCGGCGCCGCACACCATGGCGTCGGTCGTGGTCAACCCGTACTTCGACTGGGGCGACGACCGTCCGCCGCGCACCGCCTATCACGAGACGGTGCTCTACGAGGCCCACGTCAAGGGCCTGACGATGCGCCACCCGGAGCTCCCCGAGGAGCTGCGCGGCACCTATGCGGCGCTGGCGCATCCGGCGATCATCGACCATCTGACCAAGCTCGGGGTGACCGCGCTGGAGCTGATGCCGGTGCATCAGTTCGTCCAGGACCACCGGCTGGTGGACGCGGGGCTGACGAACTACTGGGGCTACAACACCATCGGGTTCTTCGCCCCGCACAACACCTACGCCTCCTGGGGCGACCGCGGGCAGCAGGTGCTGGAGTTCAAGACGGCGGTGCGGGCGCTGCACCAGGCCGGTATCGAGGTGATCCTCGATGTCGTCTACAACCACACCGCCGAGGGCAGCCATCTGGGCCCGACGCTGTCGTTCCGGGGGCTGGACAACGCCTCGTACTACCGCCTCTCGGACGACAGGCAGTACTACATGGACACCACGGGCACCGGGAATTCGCTGCTGATGCGCAGCCCGCACGTGCTGCAGCTGGTGATGGACTCGCTGCGCTACTGGGTGCAGGAGATGCGGGTGGACGGCTTCCGCTTCGATCTGGCGGCGACGCTGGCCCGGCAGTTCCACGAGGTGGACCGGCTGTCGTCGTTCTTCGACCTGGTGCACCAGGACCCGGTCGTCAGCCAGGTGAAGCTGATCGCCGAGCCGTGGGACGTCGGCGAGGGCGGCTATCAGGTGGGGAACTTCCCGCCGCTGTGGACCGAGTGGAACGGCAAGTACCGGGACACCGTGCGGGATCTGTGGCGGGGCGAACCGCGCACCCTGGCCGAGTTCGGATCGCGGCTGACGGGCTCGTCGGACCTCTACCAGGAGGACGGACGGCGGCCGCTGGCCTCGGTGAACTTCGTGACCTGCCACGACGGCTTCACGCTGCACGATCTGGTCGCGTACAACGAGAAGCGCAACGAGGCCAACGGCGAGGACAACCGGGACGGCGAGCGCTTCAACCGGTCCTGGAACTGCGGGGCCGAGGGGCCGACCGACGATCCCGGGGTGCGCAGGCTGCGGGCGCGGCAGATGCGCAACTTCCTCGCCACGCTGATGCTGTCGCAGGGCGTGCCGATGCTCAGCCACGGCGACGAGTTCGGGCGCAGCCAGGACGGCAACAACAACGCGTACTGCCAGGACAACGAGCTGTCGTGGGTGTACTGGCCGGAGCGGGCACCGGGCGGGAGCGCCGGCACGGCGGACGGGCCCGCTGCCACGGACGGGACCGACGAGGCGGACGAGGCGTCGGAGGGGGACGAGGAGCGGTTGGCACTGCTGGCGTTCGTGCGTCAGATGGTGTGGCTGCGGCGCGACCATCCGGTGTTCCGGCGCCGGCGGTTCTTCCAGGGGCACCCGATGGAGGGCACCCATGACGAGCTGTCCGACATCGCGTGGTTCACGGCGGGCGGCGAGGAGATGGGGCCGCGCGACTGGCAGTCGGTGCATGCCAAGTCGCTGGCGGTGTTCCTCAACGGCAGCTCGATCTCCGAACCGGGCCCCCGGGGCGAAACGATCACCGACGACTCGTTCCTGCTGATGTTCAACGCCCACGACCAGGAGAAGGAGTTCATCGTTCCGGCGCATCTCGGCCGGCAGTGGCAGATCATCGTGGACACCGACCGGCCGCAGGCGGTGGCGGACGGCGGCGGTGCCAAGGTCAAGGCCGGCGACCGGCTGACGCTCATCGGCCGGAGCCTGCTGGTGCTGCAGCGGCCGGCGTAGGGAGGGCGGGCCGCCGGGCCGGGGAGCCGAGGGCGACGGCGAGGACCAGGACGGCGGCCCCGACGGCGACGGCGAAGGCGGCCGAGGGGCCATGGGCCTCGGCGAGCCGGCCGGAGACGGCCAGGGACAGCGCCTGGCCGCCGACCACCGCGCTGGTGAGGAACGCCATCGATTCGGCCAGCCGGCCGGCCGGCACCAGCCGTTCGGTGAGGCCGAAGACCGTGATCAGATGCGGGGCGAAGGCCACTCCGAGCACCACGACGGCCAGATAGAGCGCCCCCAGGGACCGTACGAACAACAGCGGCACGGACAGCACGATCAGCCCGGCGGCGGCCGCCCGCCACCGTACCGGCAGCGTGATCCGGGCGGGGACCAGCGCCAGCAGCACTCCGGCGACCGCGCTCATCACCCCCATCGCGGCGTAGACGAGTCCGGCCTGGGCGGGCTGGTGGAGGCGTTCGGTGAGCGCGGTGATGCCGGCCTGGCAGGCGCCGAAGAGGGCGCCCTGCAGCGCCATCGAGGCGCGCAGGCCGTGCACCGCCCGGGGCATCCGGGCGCGGGCCGGGCGGGCGCCGCGTACCCGGTCGCGGTGGCCGTCCGTCGCGGGTGCGGCCGGCCCGCCCGCAGGGCCGGTGGTCCGCGGCGCGCCGCTCGTGGGCGGCGCGGTGGCCGGGCCGGGCGGATGCGGCGCCGCGACGGACGGATGCAGCACCGCGGCCGTGGGATGCAGCGCGAAGGCCGAGCCGCAGACCGCCAGCAGCAGCGCGGCCAGGGAGAGCGCCACGGCCGGGTGGGCCACCGTGGCGGACAGCCCCACCAGCGCCGGGCCGAGCACGAACGACATCTCGTCCAGGGTGCCTTCGAAGGACAGCGCGGTGTTGATCAGGCGGTCGTCCGCCCGTGCGCGACGGGCGAGCGCCACGAGCCGGGTGCGGGCCAGCGGACCGATCTGCGGTACGCCGGCTCCGGCGAGAAGTCCGGCCAGGGCCAGCGTCGGCGTCCCGGCACGGGCGAGGGCGGCGGCCACCAGCGCCGCCACGGCAAGCGCATCGAACCAGCAGGCGGTCAGCACCACCGTCCGCTGTCCGAGCCGGTCGGCGAGGCGGCCGAGCAGTGGCCCGCCCACCGTCTGGCCCGCCGCCAGCGCGCCCCCCACCAGACCCGCGGTGGCCAGCGAGCCGCTCGTCCGCGCCACCAGCAGCAGACTGCCGAGCTGGCACATGGCCGTGGGGAGCCTGCCGAGGAAGGAGACGACGGGCAGCAGCGGCCCGCTCAGCGCGAGCACCCGGCGGTAGGCGGCCGTGGCAGCGGTCATCGCCAGACGCTATCCGCGCCGGGTCCGCGCACCCCACGCACCGGACGTACGAAGATCCACGGCCGGTGCGCCCGCCCTCTTGGAGGAACGGACGACACCAATGCCGGGCCGGGAGGACACAACGGGCCCTCAGCGGGGTACGGGTGTTCCCATGACGCAGCCACCGAGTACGTCGCCGACCGCCACCTACCGGCTGCAGCTCCAGCCGGACTTCCCGTTCGCCGCCGCCGAGCGGGCCGTCCCCCATCTGGCCGCGCTGGGCGTCTCCCATCTGCACCTCTCGCCGGTGCTGGAGGCGGTGCCGGGGTCCGCCCACGGCTATGACGTGGTCGACCACACGGCGGTACGGGCCGAGCTGGGCGGCGAGCCGGGGCTGCGGGCGCTGGCGGCGACGGCCCGCTCGCACGGCCTCGGGCTGGTCGTCGACCTCGTGCCGAACCATATGGCCGTGCCCGCGCCGGTGTCGCTGAACGGGCCGCTGTGGCAGGTGCTGCGCGACGGCCCGGCGTCCCCGTACGCGCGGTGGTTCGACATCGACTGGGACGCGGGACACGGCGGCAGGCTGCTGCTGCCGGTGCTCGGCGGCCGGCTCGGCGACGAGGCGCGGCACTTCCGCGTGGAGGGCGGGGTGCTGCGCTATCAGGAGCAGGCCTTCCCGCTGCGTCCCGGTACGGAGGAGCTGCCGCTGATGCGCCTCCTGGAGGCCCAGTGGTACCGCCTCGCCTGGTGGCGGCTGGCCCGCAGCGAGCTCAACTACCGCCGCTTCTTCACCATTTCGGAGCTGATCGCGGTCCGTGCCGAGGACCCCGAGGTCTTCGAGGCGACCCATGGCACGGTGCTGCGACTGGTCCGCGAGGGCGTCATCGACGGACTGCGCATCGACCACCCGGACGGTCTGGTGGACCCCGGCGGCTATCTGGCCCGCCTGCACGAGGGGACCGGCGGCCGCTGGACGGTGGTCGAGAAGATCCTCACCGGTGACGAGCGGCTCCCGGCGAGCTGGGCCTGCGCGGGCACCACGGGCTATGACGCCCTGCGGCACCTCGACGGTCTGTTCGTCTGCCCGCAGGGCGCCGGACGGCTGTTCTCCCACTACCGGGACTTCACCACCCCGCTGGCCGACGAGGGCGGCGACTGGGAGGAGACGGTGCGCCGGGCCGCGTACGAGGTCATCACGCACGACCTGGCCGCGGAGGTCGAGCGGCTGGTGCGGACCGCGGCCCGGATCAGCGCACGGGTCCCGGCACCGGGCGACCATGCGCCGTGGGCGCTGCGTCATGCCCTCCGCGAGCTGATGGTGCGGCTGCCGGTCTACCGCCCGTACGCCGCGGACGCGGGACAGGCCGAGCAGGACGCGGCGATGCTGGGCACGGCAGCGGCGGGAGCCCGCACCGCCTTCCGGGTGCCCGAGGAGGCGCGGGCGGTGGATCTGATCCACGATCTGGCGCTCGGACGGCTGGCGGACGGCCCGGAGGACGAGGGCGCGGACTGCGCCGACTTCGCCGCGCGGTTCGCCCAGACCGCCTCCGCACTGCACGCCAAATCCGTGGAGGACACCGCCTTCTACCGCTATCCGGTGCTGCTGTCGGCCTGTGAGGTCGGCGGCGCCCCCGGCGATCCGGCGCTTCCCCCGGAGGCGTTCCATGCGTACTGCGCACGCATGCAGCGGGACCGGCCGACGGCCGGAACGGTGCTCTCCACGCACGACACCAAGCGCAGCGCCGATGTGCGGGCCCGGATCGCGGTGCTGTCGGAGTGCCCGGACCGCTGGCGGGACGCCCTGGGCGCGATGGCCGAGGGGGCGGTGTGCGACCTCGGCCCGCCTGGGGTGGGCGGCGCCGGTCCGGCGGACCCGATGGTGTCGTGGCTGGCCTGGCAGACCGTGTTCGGCCTGGGCGCGCCCGGCGACACGGCCGCGGCGGAGCGGGTGACGCCCGCCGTCCTCAAGGCCGTACGGGAGGCCGGGCTGCGCACCTCGTGGACGGAGCGGAAAGCGGGCTACGAGGAGGCCGTCGCGGAGTTCGTCCGCAAGGGGCCGTGCGGTCCCACGGCCGCACCGCTCGTGGCGCTGGACGACGAACTCGCCCCCTTCATCCGCGCCAACGTCCTGGGCGCGGCGCTGCTGCACCTCACCATGCCGGGCGTCCCCGACCTCTACCAGGGCACCGAACACACCTATGCCGCGCTGGTCGACCCGGACAACAGGGGGCCGGCCCGGTTCCGTCCGGAGCTGCTCGCCGAGCTGGACGGCGGCGGCGCGCCGCGCGGCCTCTCCGCCGAAAAGCTCCGGCTGACCGCCACGGCACTGCGTCTGCGGCGCGACCGTCCCGAGTGGTTCGGTGCCGCGGCCACGTACGAGCCGGTGTACGCGGAGGGCCCGGCGGCCGAGCACTGTGTGGCGTTCTGCCGCAGCGGCCGGGTGCTGACGGTGGCGACCCGTCTCTCGCTGCGCCTCGTGGAGACCGGCGGCTGGTGGGACACCCTGCTGCGGCTGCCGTCCGGCGGCCCCTGGCACGAGCTGCTGACCGGCCGCGAACTGCCGGGCGACGCGGCGGTGGGCCTGAGCGAACTGCTGGCGGTCTCACCGGTGGCGCTGTTCGTGGCGGGGTGAGGGGGCGTCACTCACCCGAGGGGACCGGCGGAGCGTCCCGTGTCGCCTTCCCCGCCGTGCGCAGCAGCTCGGTGAACTCCGCCGCCGCGCCGACCGGTGCGACCCGTGAGAAGACGGTGATGTCGCGGTGCCAGGGCGGGTCGGTGGGCACGGACGCGCAGTCCAGGCCGCGGAGTTCATGGGCCGCCGTCAGCAGCACGCCGACCCCGGCCGAGGCCATCCGTACCGCGGTCGAGCTGTGCTGGGTGCGGACGGCGGTACGCGGGGCGAAACCGGCCCGTTCGCACTCCAGGTCCAGCCATCGCCGTCCGCCGACCACCGGTTCCAGGCTGCAGCGCACCCACGGGCGGTCCGCCAGCTCCGCGAGGCGTACCGACTCCCGGGCGGCGAGCGGGTCGCCGTGCGGTACGACCAGCACCATCCGTTCCCGTCCCACGACGGTGACCGGCCCCGGCCAGTCCTCGGGGCGCGGCCCGAGCGCCATATCGGCGACGCCGCGGGCCATCTGCTCGGCCAACTCCTGTGTGGTGGCGTACTCATGGAGCACCAGGCGCACGCCCGGATGCGCATGGGCCCATCGCGCGCAGACCTCCGGGAGGACCCCGATCGCCAGGGCGTGCACCGTCGCGATGTGCAGTTCGCCGCTCTCCGCGCCGCCCGCCGCGAGCGCGGCGCGGCGGGCCTGCCGGGCGCTGCGGACGGCGAGTTCGGCGTGCGGGAAGTAGGCCCGGCCCATCGCGGTCAGCCGCACCCCGCGGGTCATCCGCTCCAGCAGCGGACCGCCGATCTCCCGTTCCAGCGCCTTGATCTGGTGCGAGAGCGCGGACTGGGTGACATGCAGCGCGTCGGCGGCGCGGGTGAAGGACTCCTCCTCGACGACCGCGACGAGGTACTCCATCTGCCGCAGGCTCATGCCCGCCCCTCCCGGTGCGCTCGGACCGCCTCATGCAGCCGCCCTCCATGAAGGCTCTGCATCAACTCCATAGAAACATTGCCTTGGACTCATGACCGCAGGTGGGCGGAGGCTGATCGCATGAGTCAGACAGCAGCGAACACGACGGACGTACTGGTCATCGGCGGCGGCACGGGCGGCTACAGCGCCGCACTGCGCGCCGCGTCCCTGGGCCTGCGGGTGGTGCTGGCCGAACGCGATCTGGTCGGCGGCACCTGCCTGCACCGCGGCTGCATCCCCAGCAAGGCCATGCTGCACGCCGCCGAGCTGGTGGACGGCATCGCGGAGGCCCGCGAGCGGTGGGGCGTCAAGGCCACCGTCGATTCCCTGGACTGGCCGGCCCTCGTGGCCACCCGCGACACCATCGTCGCCCGCAACCACCAAGGCGTGGTGGGGAATTTGCGGACCGCGGGCGTGCAGGTCGTCCGGGGCGCGGCGCGGCTGACCGGGCCCCGAGGCGTCCACATCGAGGGCGCCGGGGAGTTCACCGCACGGCGCGGCATCGTCCTTGCCACCGGCTCCCGGCCGCGCCTGCTGCCGGGGCTGACGCCCGACGGCCGTCGCGTGGTGACCAGCGACGATGCGCTGTTCGCCGCCGGGCTCCCGGCGTCCGTACTGGTCCTGGGCGGCGGCGCGATCGGCGTCGAGTACGCCTCCTTCCACCGCTCCATGGGGGCCGAGGTCACGCTGGTCGAGGCGGCGGAACGGCTGCTCCCGCTGGAGGACGAGGAGGTCGGCCGCCGGCTGGCGCGCGGGCTGAAGCAACGCGGTATCGCGGTCCGTACGGGCTCGACGCTGACCGGGACCGAGCTGCTGCCGGACGGCGTACGGGCCACCGTGCGCACCCCGAAGGGCGAGGAGCAGGTGGTCGAGTCCGAGCGGCTGCTGGTCGCGGTGGGGCGGGTCCCGGTGACGGACGGGCTGGACCTGGCGGCGGCCGGGCTGTCGGCGGACGAGCGGGGGTTCGTCGCGCCGGCCGACCGGTCGCGGCTGGAGACTGCCGTGCGGGGCATCCATGTGGTCGGTGATCTGCTGCCGCCGCCGTCCCTGGGTCTGGCCCACGCCTCCTTCGCGGAGGGCCTGTTGGTGGCCGAGGCGCTGGCGGGCCGTGCGACGCGTGCCGTGGACTACGCGACCGTGCCGCGGGTGACGTACTCCTCGCCGCAGACCGCGTCGGTCGGCCTGACCGAGGCCGAGGCGCGCGCCCGCGGCCTGGAGGTCGAGGTCAACACCATGCCGCTGGCCGCCACCGCCAAGGGCATGGTGCACGGCCGGGGCGGCATGGTGAAGGTGATCGCCGCGGCGGGCGGGCCCGGCGGCGCGGCCACCGGCCCGGTGCTCGGTGTCCATCTGGTCGGGCCGCACGTCTCGGAGATGATCGCCGAGAGCCAGCTGATCGTGGCCTGGGACGCCGAACCGGCCGATGTCGCCGCGCACATCCATGCGCATCCGACGCTGTCCGAGGCGGTCGGCGAGGCGTTTCTGACGCTGGCGGGCCGAGGGCTGCATCAGCACTGAGGCCCCTCCCCCGGCCGGAAAATTCGGTTGCCGGGCCGCGTACGACCGGCCAACCATGACCCCGTACGCCCGTTTTCCCTGAACCAGGAGCACAGCATGCGCGGATTCCTCGGAACTACTCATCGCCCCGGCCGGACGACAGTTCTTGAGGAATCCACCTTCCATGCTTCCTTCGCACACCCTGAACATCGGGATTCTCGCCCACGTCGACGCGGGTAAGACCAGCCTCACCGAGCGGCTGCTGTTCGACACCGGTGCCATCGGCCGGCTCGGCAGCGTCGATGCCGGTGACACCGCCACGGACACCGGCGAGCTGGAGCGGCAGCGCGGCATCACGATCCGCTCCGCCGTCGCCTCCTTCACCGTCGGCGGCACCCAGGTCAACCTGCTCGACACCCCCGGGCACTCCGACTTCATCGCCGAGGTCGAACGCGCGCTGGGGGTGCTCGACGGCGCCGTCCTGCTGCTGTCCGCGGTGGAGGGCGTCCAGGCCAGGACCCGGGTCCTGATGAAGACGCTGCGGCGGCTGCGGCTGCCCACCCTGCTGTTCATCAACAAGATCGACCGGGTCGGCGCCCGGGACGAGGCGCTGCTCGCGGACATCCGCCGGCTGCTCGCGCCGGTCGCCGTCCCGATGACGTCCGTGACGGGGCTCGGCACCGCGCAGGCCGATGCCGTGCCGTACGACCTGGAGGACCCCCGGGTCCGCGCACGGGTCGCCGAAACGCTGGCCGAGGTCGACGAGTCGGTCCTCGCCGAGCTGGTGGGCCCGGTCTCCGGAGGGCAGGAGCCGGGGCAGGGCGGCACGGAGCCGGGCGGACAGGGACCGACCGCGGACCGGCTCCACGCGGCGCTCGCCGCTCGCACCGCCGACGGCTCGCTGCACCCGGTGTACTTCGGCTCCGCGCTCGGCGGTCAGGGCGTCGGCGCGCTCATCGAGGGCATGGCCGGGCTGATCCCGCCGGCACCGGTCGGCGGGGGCACCGCTCCCCGGGGCACGGTCTTCGCCGTCCACCAGCCGCCGAACGGCGAACGGACCGCCCATATCCGGCTCTACGAGGGCGAGTTGCGGCCACGACAGCAGATCGAACTGCACCGGCCCGGGGTGGACGGCGCCGACGGGTCCCTGACCGGACGGATCACGTCGCTCCAAGTCGTCGGCCGGCCGCCCGGCGACGACGGGCCGCTCACCGCGGGCCACATCGGGGTGCTCCGCGGGCTGTCCGGCATCCGGACGGGCGACCGTCTCGGCCCGGCCGCCGATGCCCCCGCCGGGAGCGCCCTGTTCCCCTCCCCCACCCTCGAAACCCTGGTCCGGGCCCGCCGTCCGGAACAGGGCGCCGCGTTGCGCGCCGCGCTGCTGGCGCTCGCGGACCAGGACCCGCTGCTGCAGGCCCGTCCCGCGCCGGACGGCGCGACCTCGGTGCTGTTGCACGGCGAGGTGCAGAAGGAGATCGTCGCGGCCACCCTGCGCCAGGAGCACGGCATCGAGGCGGCGTTCGCGCCCAGCCGAGTGGTGTGCGTCGAGCGGCCGTGCGGGGTCGGCGAGGCCTGCGAGGAGATCGCCGGGCGCGGCCACACCGGCCCCTGGGCCACGGTCGGCCTCCGGGTCGAGCCGGGCGCCCGCGGCTCCGGCCCGGTCTTCGCCTACGAGACCGAACTGGGCGCCCTGCCGCACGGCTTCCACCAGGCCATCGAGGAGACCGTGCTGGCGACCCTGCGGCACGGACCGCACGGTCTGGCGGTGACGGACTGCCGGGTGGTGCTGACCCGCTCCGGATTCGTGGGCCCGCTCAGCACCGCCGGGGACTTCCGCGCGGTCACCCCCGTCGTGCTGCGGCGGGCGCTGCGCCGGGCCGGCACCCGGGTCCACGAGCCGTACCACGCCTTCGAAGTCGACGTCCCGCTCGCCGCGCTGGCGCCGGTGACCGCCCGCCTCGCGGCACTGGGCGCGGCCTTCGCCGAGACCACCGGCGGGCGGCACTCCTGGACGGTCAGCGGGTGCCTCCCGGCCCGCCATGTGCAGAAGTTCCAGGGGGTGTTGCCCGGACTGACGCACGGCGAGGGGGTGTGGACCTCCCACCCGTCGGGGGACCGGCCCGTGCGGGACGCCGAACGGGACGCCGAGCGGAGTCCCGGGCAGGGTGACGAAAGGGGCGCCGAGCGGGGTGCGGACGGGGCCTCACCACGGGCGCGGGGCGGGCGCCCCGTATGAGGACCACCGCCCATCGCCCCGTCGGACGGCTCGCTCATCGCCCCGTCAGGACCGCCCGCTCACCGCTCCGTCAGGACGTAATCCACCCGGCCGAAGGTGATGTGGTCGCCGGGGCCGACCGGCACCTCGCCCACCACGCGGCGGCCGTTGACGCAGGTGCCGTTGGTGGAGCCGAGGTCGCGCAGCAGCCATCCCTTGTCCACGCTGCGGAGTTCGGCGTGGGCGCGGGAGACCGTCTCGTGGTTGAGGCGCAGGCCCACGCCGGGCGCCCGTCCTATGAGCAGCGGGAGCGGGCCGGGCTCCGGCAGCAGGAGCTTCGGCAGCCGCTCCATGCGCCATGCGCGACGCACCCGGAGGTGGAACGCCGACGCCCGGCCCACCATGCGCAGCATCACGCCCTGGACCTTGCCGCGGGTCGCCAAGTCGGCCGTGACCAGGTCGAGTTCGGACTGCTGCTGAGCGGTGAGGACAAGTTCCAGACGCCGAAGGAAGGTGTCCTGGGACAGCCGTCCCTGCGCCGCACCGTCGCGCAGCAGGTCGAGGGCGCGTTCCCGGTCGGCGTCCGACGGGCGCGTCGGGCGCGCAGGGAACTCGAGCGAAGTCATACGGTGATTCTCCGACCACCGCGAGCCGCTGTCCAGGCAAGGTGGGTGCGCGGGACACCGCGGGCGGGCGCGCGGCTCACCGGCCGGTCGCGGTGGAACGATGCAGGTGGGCGCGGCGCGGCGCGCCGTACGAGCGCGGCGGGATGGCGCGATCTCGGCCCGTGTCGTCACGCCGGTCTGTCGGACGGCCGGGCAGCATGCTTTCTTCGTGGGAGACCGGACCGAACGAAGGAGGACGGCCGTGCTGTTCGAGGTGTGGGCGCCGCATGCCGGGCGGGTCGCTCTCCAGTGGGCGGGTGACCGGGCCGGCGAGCCGGACGTGGCGATGGAGCGTGCCGGGGAGCGCGCGGGCTGGTGGCGTGCCGAGGCACCGGCCCGGGACGGGGACCGGTACGGCTTCCGGCTCGACGGCGGACCGGCGCTGCCCGACCCGCGGGCCGCACGGCTGCCGGAGGGCCCCGGCGGACCCGGTGCGGTCGTCGAGCACGACCGGTTCGGGTGGCGGCACCCCTGGCCCGGTCGCCCGCTGCCCGGCGCGGCCCTCTACGAGCTGCACATCGGGACGTACACCCCCGAGGGCACCTTCGACGCCGCCGCCGCGCGGCTGCGCCACCTCGCCGACCTGGGCATCACCCATGTCTCCCTGATGCCGGTCTGCCCGTTCCCCGGCAGCCACGGGTGGGGCTACGACGGGGTGGCGCCCTGGGCGGTGCACGAACCGTACGGCGGGCCGGACGGCCTCAAGCGGTTCGTGGACGCGGCGCACGGCCTCGGGCTGGGGGTCGTGCTCGATGTGGTGCACAACCACCTCGGCCCGTCCGGCAACCGTCTCCCGGAGTTCGGGCCGTACTTCACCGACACCCATCGGACCCCGTGGGGCGCCGCGGTCAATCTCGACGCCCCCGGCAGCGAGGAGGTACGCGGCTACCTCCTCGACTGCGCGCTCTCCTGGCTGCGCGACTACCGGCTCGACGGGCTGCGGCTGGACGCCGTCCACGCCCTGCACGACGACGGCACCCCGCACTTCCTGGCCGAACTGTCCGCCGCCGTCGACGCGCTGGCCGGGCAGCTGGGGCGTCCGCTGTTCCTGGTCGCCGAGTCGGATCTCAACGATCCGCGCACCACCGTACGGCGGGCGGACGGCGGGCAGGGACTGCACGCCCAGTGGAACGACGATTTCCACCACGCCCTGCACACCGCGCTGACCGGCGAATCCCAGGGCTATTACGCCGACTTCGCCGAGGCCCCGCTCGCCGCCCTCGCCAAGACGCTGACCGGCGGCTTCTTCCACGACGGGACGTACTCCAGCTTCCGCGGCGGGACGCACGGCGCGCCCCTCGACCTGCGGGTGACGCCCGCGTACCGGCTGCTCGCCTACGCCCAGACGCACGATCAGATCGGCAACCGGGCCCTCGGCGACCGGCTCGCGGCCGGGCTCTCCCCGGGGCTGCTCGCCTGTGCCGCGGCCCTGGTGCTGTGCGCGCCGTTCACCCCGATGCTGTTCATGGGCGAGGAGTGGGGCGCGACCACCCCGTGGCAGTACTTCACCGATCACACGGATCCGGAGCTGGCGGAGGCGGTACGCGCCGGGCGCCGCCGCGAGTTCGCCGCGCACGAGTGGGCCGGGCACGCCGACGACTGGCCGGATCCGCAGGACCCGGCGACCCGCGACCGCTGCGTCCTGGACTGGAGCGAACCCGCCGTGGAGCCGCACACCGCACTGCTGGCCTGGCACCGTACCCTGCTGGCGCTGCGCCACGAGCTGCCGCCGCTGACCGACCCGGATCCACGCCACACCGCCGTCCGCTACGACGAGCGGGCCCGCTGGCTCCTGCTGCGGCGCGGCCCGCTACGGGTGGCGGTCAATCTCGCGCGGGACACCACGGCCGCCGTTCCGGTCGCCGGGGACGGCGCGGAGGGAGCCGGCGCGGACGGGGATGCTCCGGGCGGCGGGGCCCGGCTGCAGGCGCTGGCGGGCTGGCCCGGTGCCCGGCTTCCCGGGGCGGACGGTGTGCTGCGGCTCCCCCCGGAGTCGGCGGTGGTGCTCGGGCCGTAGCCCCGGCCGCCGGGGGCTCAGTGCGAGAACTCCGAGACGAACGCCGCGCAGAAGGCCTCCAGATCGCCCGGCCGCCGACTGGTGATCAGGGTGTTCGGCCCGCTGGTGCAGATCGCGACCTGTTCGTCGACCCAGGTGCCGCCCGCGTTGCGGACATCGGTGCGCAGACTCGGCCAGGAGGTCAGCGTGCGGCCGCGCACCACATCGGCCTCGATGAGCGTCCACGGCGCGTGGCAGATGGCGGCCACCGGCTTCCCGGCGTCGAAGAAGGACTTGACGAACGCCACGGCCCGCTCATCCAGGCGCAGGGCGTCCGGGCCCGCCACCCCACCGGGCAGCACCAGTCCGTCGAAGTCCGCCGCGGTCGCCTCGTCCACCGTCAGATCGACGGGGAAGGTGTCCGCCTTGTCCAGGTGGTGGAACGCCTGCACCTTGCCCGCGCGGGGGGAGACCAGCGTCGGGCCGCCGCTCGCGTCGGTCACCGCCTGCCACGACCGGGTCAGCTCGACCTGCTCGGTACCCTCCGTGGCCACCAGAAACGCCGCCTGCATACTGCGCTCACGTCCCTTCATCGGGTCGAGAAGCGAGGAGGAGCCCCGCTCCCACACCTCTCGACCATAACGGCGCGAAGCGCCTTCACTCATCCGCAGGACCCGGCCCCGCGGACAGGCCCGGACGGGGCCCCCGCGGCCGCCCACGGGCCCCGCCACCACCCGCTCCGCTCGCCCGATCGTCCACTCCTCGTCCAGGTGATGGACACTGTGTCCATGCCCCTGCACATCTCCGACCTGCTCGCCCGGCCCGACCTCCGCCTGTCGGTCACCTACGACGTGCCGCCGCGACAGCTGGCCCGCACCATCGAAGCGGCGACGGTCTCGGATCTGCCGACGCCGGGGAAGTGGCTGCAGGGCGGCGAACTCCTCATGACGATCGGGCTGTTGCTGCCGATGGAGCCGGCCGCCTGCCGGGCGTACGTGCGGGACGCGGCCGAGGGCGGGGCGGCCTGCCTGGCGCTCGGGCTGGGGCAGGGGCTGCCGTTCCAGGAGGCGCCGGAACCGCTGGTGAGGGCGGCCGAGGAGGCCGGTCTGCCGCTGCTGACGGTGCCGGACGAGGTGCCGTTCATCGCCGTCACCAAGGCGGTCTTCGACGCCCGGGCCGACGAACAGCGCGAGCTGCTGCACCGGGCGTTCGCGACCCAGCGCCGGCTGACCGCCGCTGCGACCGGCGACGGGCTGCGGCCGATGCTGGCGGAGTGGACGGCCGCCACGGGGGTGGGCGCGGCGGTGCTCGACCCCCTCGGGCGCCTGCTCGCCACGAGCGAGCCCGAGCAGCGGACCCTGCCGGCGCAGGCGCACGAGCTGCTGGACCGGGTGGCCGCGCGCGGACTGCGCGGCAGCGCGTCCAGCACGGCCGCCGGGCAGCAGCTGGAGGTGCAGCCGCTGGGCGCGCGGCGGCTGCGCGGGCTGCTGCTGCTCACCGGCCGGCCGGACGACGCCGCCCGTGCGGTCGTCCCCGGTCTGGTCTCGCTGCTCTCCCTGGAGCTGGAGCGCCGCCACCTCCGCGACGAGCCGGAGCGCCGCCGCCGCTCGGCGCTGCTCTCGGAGCTGCTGGCCGACGAGGACCCGTCGGCCGACCGGGCCCGGGACATGCTGCGTTCGGCGGGGCTGACGGCCGACCGGGTGCGCGGGGTCGTGGTGGAGGCCGCGGGCACCCCGGGGGGCCGTACGGCGGCCGGGGCCGGGCCGACGGAGGGCGCCGCGGACGGCGCCGCGCAGGAGATGGCCGCGGACCTGGCGCTGGCGCTGCCCGGCGGCCTGGTCAGGGTCGTGGACGGGGCACCGGGCGCGGTCGTCGAGGCGGTGGTGGGCGAGGAGCTGGACATCCGCGAGGTGCTCGCCCGCTTCGCCCCGCGCTGCCCGGCCGGTATCGGCCCGGCCACCGCCCCCGAAGCGGTACGGGTGTCGCTGCGTCAGGCGGCCGGACTGCTCGCCGTCAGCCGGGCGGCCGGCGAGCCCGCGGAGGCCCGGCAGAGCCAGGCCAGCCGGCTGCTGCTCGACCTGGGCGACCGCACCACGCTGCACGGCTACGCCGACACCGTGCTCGGCCCGCTCGATCTCGCGGACCACGGCGAGGAGCTGATCGCCACCCTGGCGGCCTGGCTGGAGACCGGCGGCGCCTGGGACGCCACCAGCCGGCGGCTCGGCGTCCACCGGCACACCGTGCGCAACCGCCTCGACAAAGCCATGGACCTCACCGGCCGCCGCCTCGACGACCCCGACGACCGCTTCGACCTCTGGCTGGCCACCCGCATCCGCGGCGGCGCCTCCGCCACCGGGTCAGGCGGCCGGCCGGCTCCCCCACCGCCAGGCCGGTGACGCGGACCCCCGCCACCCCGACCGCCCTTCACTCTCTCCCCCGCACCGTCTTTACTGCGGGGGTGACCTACGAGATCCGCACCCTCCCGCCCGGCGCCACCGGCCCCGCCCCCGCACCCGCTTCCCGTTCCCCGCGCGGCGGCGGGCACCGCGGCACCCTGGTGGCCGTCAGCGATCTGCACGTCCGCTACCGGGAGAACCGCGACATCGTCGAGGCCTTAAGACCGGAGTCCGACGACGACTGGCTGCTGGTCGCCGGTGATGTCGGCGAATGCGTCTCCGACATCCGCTGGGCGCTCACCCGGCTCAGCAGCCGGTTCGCCAAGGTGGTGTGGGTGCCCGGCAATCACGAGCTGTGGACGCCGGACCACGACCCGGTGCAGTTGCGCGGCGTGGCGCGCTACGAGCATCTGGTGGAGATCTGCCGGGAGTTGGGCGTCCTCACCCCCGAGGACCCCTATCCGCTGTGGGAGGGCACCGGCGGCCCTGCCGTCATCGCGCCGCTGTTCCTCCTCTACGACTACACCTTCCGGCAGCCGGGCGTGTCGTCCAAGGAGGAGGCGCTCGCCCGTGCCGAGGAGGCCGGGGTGGTGTGCACCGACGAGCACTTCCTGCACCCCGACCCGTACCCGACGCGGGAGGCGTGGTGCCGGGCGCGGGTCGCCGCCACCGAGGCCAGGCTCGCCGCCCTGCCGGAGGACCTGCCCACGGTGCTCGTCAACCACTGGCCGGTGGTGCGCGAGCCCACCCGGCCCCTGTGGTACCCGGATTTCGCGCTGTGGTGCGGTACGGAGGCGACCGCCGACTGGCCGCGCCGGTTCCGTGCCGCCACGGTGGTCTACGGCCACCTCCACATCCCGCGGCTGCTGATCTGCGACGGCGTACCCCATCAGGAGGTGTCGCTCGGCTACCCGCGGGAGTGGCAGCGCCGCTCGGCCGCACCGGGCCGCCCGGTGCGGATCCTGCCCGCACCGGCCACCGTCGCCGCCGGAACCACCGGGACCCTCGCATGATCGACAAGCTGCTGCCGGCCCCGGTCGTGACCGCCGAGGCCTTCCACGACGCCCCGGTCTCCGAGATGTTCCCCGAGGAGTGGGCGCTGGTCTCCGCCGCCGTCCCCCAGCGGCAGAACGAGTTCGGCACCGTACGCGGCTGCGCCCGCGCCGCACTGGCCGAACTGGGCATCGCCCCCGCACCCCTGCTCCCCGGCCCGAACCGGGAGCCGCAGTGGCCGCCGGGCATCGTCGGCGCCATGACGCACTGCGCCGGCTACCGCGCCGCCGCCGTGGCCCGCGCGACGGACGTCCGGACGATCGGCCTGGACGCCGAACCGCACCTCCCCGTGGACGACCCCGGCGTGGTCGACCTCATCACCCTCCCCGAGGAGCGCGCCCAGCTGCGCCGGCTGGCCGCCGTGCAGCCCGAAATCTGCTGGGACCGCCTGGTGTTCAGCGCGAAGGAGTCCGTCTACAAGGCGTGGTACCCCCTCGCCCGCCGCTGGCTCGACTTCGAGGAGGCCCTGCTCACCCTCGACCCGTCGAACGCCACCTTCACCGCCCAACTCCTCGTCCCCGGACCGGTGATCGACGGCAAAGAACTCACCGAATTCACCGGCCGGTGGCTCGTGGAAGCGGGGTTGGTGGTGACGGGGATTGTGGTGAGGAGATGACGGGGGTACGGCCGGGGTTGCTTCCGCTTCCGCTCCCTCTGGGGCGGCGCACTCGGCCGGTCCGTCCGGGAAGCGCCGCTCCTCCCTTCCGCCGGCATCGCACACGGTGGCCGAAAGTTGATCAACAAACTGCGTCGAGGCGGGCAGGGATCCCCCAGGAACAGGGCTGTTGACCTCGCAGGAGAGCAACTTCCGGACATTCTTCGGCAGGATGCGACAACGACGCCCGAGACAACTAGCGTTGGCGGAAATCCGTGGGTGCAAGGGGGAGACATGGATCCGGTTACTGCTGCCGCAGCCGCTGCGGTCGCGCTGGTGGTCAAGGGCGCTCTGGAGTCCGCCGGCCAGGAAGCCGGCCGGTCCGGATGGAGCGGCGGGGCGAGGCTGATCGAGCGGGTGCGTGCCCGCTTCCGGGGCGACGGCGAGGCGGTGGACGCACTCGACCGGGTGGAGCAGAGCCCGGATGACACCGCGGCACAGGAAACGCTGCAGCGCATGCTGCTGGCCCACATGCTCCGTGACCGCGACTTCGAATCCGACATCCGCCGACAGGTCGACGAGGCGGTGGCGGCCCAGGGCGGCAAGGCACAGGTGAACGCGGCCCTCATCAAGAACGCCCAGGTGTTCAACGAAAAGGTGGAGATCCAGGGCGACTGGAACATCTCCTGACTCCGTCCGGGCCGGCACGAAAGTTCGACTTCATGAGCGAGGAAGCACCGGCGGGCGACGCTCCGCACGGCGCCGGGACGGGCGACGCCTCGGACCCTGCACACGACCGCGCGCCCTCCACGCCCGAACGGCACGACGAGGAGCGCGACGGCCCGGTCAGCGAATCGCAAGCGCTGCACTCCCTGGTGAACGGCGGAGGCCACGACGACACGGAGCGCTCCGAGGCGGTGCGTGCGGGTGCCATCGCTGACCTCATCGCCGAGCGTCTCAACGCCGATACCGCCGGAACCCGGATCGGCACGCTGGCTCTCTTCAACGATTCCGTCAGCTTCGGTGGCGGCTTCATCACCGGCAGCCGCAGCGCGGCCCGTGCGTCGGGCGGCCCCGCCACGGTCACCCTCGATGATGCCGAACTCTCCGAATTCACCGAGCTGTACATCCACCCCGACTCGTACGACGAAGCCCTGGAACTCCTGCGCGAGCGCCATCTGCTGGTCCTGACCGGGCCACCGGGCAGCGGTCGCGAGGCTGCCGCCGTGAATCTCCTCGCGGAGGCGATGGCCATCAGCGGCACGAGCGGCGGTGCCTGCCACCGCATCCTCGACCCGACGGTCATCGCCGCACCCGGCTGGGAGCCGCCTGCCAAGAACAGCGGCTTCCTCGCCGTTCTCGACGACGGCCCGGCGGGCGCCGAAGCGTTCGGGCCGGCCGCGCTCCGCGGGCTGGCCGCAGCCGTGGCCGGGCTCAGGGGCGCACGGAGTCATCTCGTGCTGATCGGCGGTCACGAACTCGCCGTCGCCGCCTCCGGCACCGACGGGGTGGCCTGGCACCACCTGTCAGGTGTCGACCCGGTGGCTCTGGTGAAACGCCGGGTACTCGGACACGGCCCCGAGCCCAGTAAGGAAGAAGAGCTGCACGACCTGCTCGAGTCGGCCGGTGCGACGACCGCCCTGCGCGAGCGCCCCTCGGCCCGGCACGCCGCCCGGCTGGCCTCGGTCATCACGGCCGACGGCGATCTGACGGCCGAGGTCGCCGCACTGCGGGACCCGAGCGACCAGGTGCACGCGTGGTTCAGCCTCCACCACGAGCCGGAGGCCATCGGATTTGCCCTGGCCGCAGCGGTGCTGGAGGACAGCAGTTACCTCACGGTCTCGGATGCCGCCATGGCGCTGCGCAACGCCCTCGCCCCTGCCGGTGACGCGCCCCCGGACGTCCGCTTCCGCGATCGCCTCGGATATGAACAGCCCTGGATCGAGCTGACCTTCAGTGGGCGGAGCGCGCCGGCGGGGCCTGCGCGCGTACGGTTCCGCAGCTCGCTGCTGCGGCAGGTGGTGCTCGCCTACGCCTGGACGACGCTCGACGGGCGCCGTGAGGCCGTACTCGCCTGGCTGCGCCGCTTGCTCACTCATGCCGACCTCGAGGTGCGGGCGCGGGCCGCCGTCGCGGCCGGCGTACTGGCCTGGGCCGATCACGACTACGCGGTGCACCGCTTCCTGAAGAGCTGGGCGGGCAGCACCTCCTGGCCCGTACGGCAGGCCGCGGCGACCGCACTCGGCCTGGCCGGCAGCAGGCCGGAAGCGGCCGACGCGGTCTGGAACCTGCTGCACGCCTGGGCGCGCGGGGGATCCTCCGCATACGAACGCAGGCTGGCCGGAACGGCAGCCAATGCCGTCGGCGGCCTGCTCGGCCGGGCCGCACCCGAGCGCGCACTGGACGTGCTGCACGACGCACTCGACCGCAAGGACGACTGGGGCACGCTCACCCCCGTCGCGTGGGGCGGGGTGCACCTCCTCCACCAAGGCCGGGCCGGTCATGTGCTGGAGGCGTACCTCGACTGGTCCGCCCCGCAGGACCTCTCGCCCATGGTGGTCAAGACACTGTCGGCGTTCGTCTTCGCGGCCTCCCAGCCGTACGAGGAGACCGCACGGGACGCCGCCGGGACCGTGGACGGCGCCGTGGCCGGGGTGCCGCTGCTGCTCAGTGTGCTGCCCGCGCACAACACGCGGCTCGCCGAGCTGTGGGCGCGTGCGCTGGCCCGTAAACCGGTCCAGGACACGGCACTCGAGGCGCTCCACAGGTGGGTCGACGACTACGCAGACCGCTGCCCCGGTTCCCTGGACGCTATCCGTGACCTGCTGGTGGACATCGCGCACCGGCCCGGCAAGCACCGTGAACGGCTCCTGTGGTGGCTGGAGAAGTGGGCGAACGACCGGGAGCGGCCCTCCCGCCACGCCGCGGCTCTGCGCCACGCCGTGGAGCGGGCGGTTTGACCGAGCGCGGCGCAGGCCGCAGGGACAGCCCTCGGCCTACAGGGCGACCCGCACGACGCAGCGGAGGAGAACGGTGGAGGAGCTGACCTACGACCCCGTGCTGGACAGCCAGACGGTGCCGCGATGGCGATTGTTGAATCCGCTGCGGCCGCCCGCCCCGGGAAGGGCACTGGTGCTGGTACCGGACAGCGGTGTCGCGCTGACGGTTCACCCCGGTGAGGAGATTCCCGATGCCCGCTTCGGCACCTATCAGAGCGTCTTCACCGTCGATCTGACCGAGCACCGCCTCGTCCTGGAGATCGCGCTGCTCAGCAGGGATGCCACGTTCTCCTTCCGCAGCCGGGTGGACGTGGTGTGCCGGGTCGCCGACCCCGCCGAGGTGGTGGCACGCGGCATCCGGGACATGAGCGGTGCCCTGTACGGCCACCTCCGCAGGATGCTGCGCCAGGTGTCGCGTGACTACGACATCGGTGAGTTCCACGAGGCGGAGGAGGCACTGAACCGTGCGGTCCGCGACGTCACCGGTGATTCCGCCGTACGGCTGCGCAACATCCATGTCGAACTCCTGGTGGACGAGGACGAGATCGCCGCCAGCGGCCGTGAGTTCCGTGATGTCGTACGGGAAACCCGGCTGGACGGGATGCGCCGCAAGCGCCACCTGGACATGATCCGGGACGACGGCGTCGAAGGAATCATCGCCGAGATCATGGAAAGGGAGGGCCCCCGCGCCGCACTCGCCTGGATCGAGAAGGGTGAGGCCGAGAAGCGGGAGGCACGCCTCCAAGCCATGCGGATGGTGTTGGAGCGCGGCGACGCCCACCGCGAACCCTTCGAGCAGACCGAGCTCGAGCGTGCCGTGGTCGAGGACGTGCTTGGCGACGGTGAGGGGCCGTTCGGCGGAGTCCGCCGGGGCCGGTTCAGGGGAGCCCTCGCCGCGGGCACGAGGTCCGAGCCCCCGGAGCCCGAACGGCCGGCCGAGGATGAGGAGTCGCCGAGCCGCGGCGCCTTGCGCGGCGAAGTGGTTCCGCCGCGTCGTGACTCCGCGCCTCCGGAGGATGAACCGGTTCCCCCGCGGCGCACCGCCTACGAGTCCGCCGCCCGGCCCTCGTCCGGTTCGGCCCCCTCGGACTCCGCAGCGGCCAGGCGCGTCAGCCGGGTGCGTGGCACAGCCAAGCGACCGGGCGGCGGCACCGGCCGGAGCGGGGGTGAACGGCGATGACGGCACCCAGGAGCATGGCGGGGCCCCCGCCGCGTCCCGCGGACGGTTCCGCGGACGCGCGACCGTCGCCGGATGATCCGGCCGAGCCGCCACGCGCCGCCAGGCGGGAGAGCCGGCCGGCACCGCCACAGATGATGTGGCACCAGGGGAGGCCGGGTCTCCAGTCGCTCGTCGTGTGGACCGAGCGTGTGCCGGGACGCGGCGAGGACGCCGAACCCTTCGTCGCACATCACTTCGGGGCGCAGCAGGGCATGCTCGCGGTCTTCGACGGCTCCGGTGGCGCGGGCTCCTCGCCCGCCTGGCAGGCGCCGGACGGAGAGACACGGACCGGCGCCTGGGTCGGTTCACGGGTGGCCCGGCTGGCTGCCGACTGCTGGTTCCACGATGTCGTCGAGCGCGGTCAGGCCGATACGCCCGAACAACTCACGCAATACCTCAAGTACTTCCTGTCCAAGGCACCGCAGCGGCGTAGCAAGATCGTGGGAACGATGCGCCGCCGACTGCCCACCACGCTCGCGGCCGTGCAGTACCAGATGCGCGAGCAACATTCCATCGAGTGTCAGGCGCTCTGGGCCGGAGACTCCCGCGCCTACACACTGCAGCCCGGCGCCGGGCTACGCGTCCTCACACGCGACCACACGCAGGAGAGCGATGCGCTCGAACTACTGCGTTCGGATCCGCCGATGACCAACTCCATCTGTGCGGACCGGGAATTCGTGGTGGATGTCCAGCGCAGGTCCTTCCAGCTTCCGTGTGTGTTTCTGGCGGCCACCGACGGCTTCTTCGGATACGTCCATACACCGGCAGTATTCGAGTACGTACTGCTCAGCACCCTGATGCAGGCGGACAACGAGCTCGAATGGGCCGACCTGATTCGCCGTGAGGTCCAGGGTTACACCGCGGACGACGCCTCCATGGCTCTGATCGCACTCGGTTACCAAGACGTGAGGCACCTCCGCGGTGCCTTTGCGGACCGGTATGTCACCGTGCGCGATCGCTACGTACACGGAAGGCCCCAGGGCACCGACCTGACGGAGAGAATCCGCGGCTGGCAGGACGACACCTGGCGCTCCTACCGCGCCGACTACGAGACGTTCCTTCCACCGCTGCCGGAGGAGCAGGCATGAAGAACGGGGATGTGATCGCGGGCTACCGCATCATCAGCGAGCCGACCAATGCCAATGGCGGCAAATGTATGTGGGCGTTTGCGGAGAAGGACGGCCAGCAATTCTTTCTGAAGCGCTTCCTGGAGCCCAAACGGCCTCGCGAGGGCTCCACGGCGAGCGCGGCCAGCCGGCGTATCCGCCTGGAAGTGTGCGAGGAGTTCGAGAACCGGCACCGCACCATCATGAAACGGCTGCGCCCCGACGCCCGGGGCGGCGGCAATCTCGTCCTCGCCAAGGACTTCTTCCACGAGGGCAGCACGTACTACAAGGTGACCGAGCGGATCGACACGTCCACGCTGGAGAAGCCCCAGGCCCTGGAGCCCCGCCAGAAGGCGGTGCTGCTCAAGACCCTGGGGATGAGCCTGCAGCAACTGCACGACATCGATGTGGTGCACGGTGATCTCAAGCCGCTGAATGTGCTGGTGCAGAAGCGGGAGGGCATGGCCTTCCACACGGCGAAGTTGATCGACTTCGATGACGCCTATGTGTCCCGTATGCCTCCTGGGCCCCAGGACATCGCCGGGGACTCGCTCTACGGCGCTCCGGAGTGGCGGAACTACGTCCAGGAGGAAGGGTCCGTCCTGCCCGAACACCTCACGACGGCGGTGGATATCTTCGCTCTCGGGCTGATGACGCACTACTACCTGACGGGTGCGACACCCGGGCACGCCGCGCAGTACGGCTCCCCTGCTGACGCGGTCAACGCGGGCGAGGAGCTGACGATCGACGCGCGCCTGTCGGATTCCATGCGCGGTCTGATCCGGGCCATGACGACGCGGGAACCGGGCCGCCGCCCGCGGATGGCCACCTATCTCAACGCGCTCAAGGACCCTCAGGTCTGTGCGCTCCAGCACCGGCGGCCCGGTACCTCGAAACCGATGGATGCGGAGCCGGCCGGTACGGGCCCCGTGACAACGCCCACGGAACCGGGTCAGGCAGCACCGCGCACCAGCCGCATCCGCGCCAACCTCACGGGCGGCAGGAGCCCGCGTCCCACGGCCGGCGCGTCCGGTCCCGCTCCGGCACCTGCTCCCGCTCCCGCTCCCGAACCCGAACCCACGACGGCCCCGATGCCGCCGAAGAAGCCCGAGTCCCCCGCGCGCAGGACGTCCAGGGTGCGGATCAACCTGGGCGATCGCCGCAAGCCGTAACGCAAGTACAAGGAGGCACCACATGAACGCGAACGCCGAGCAGTATCAGGGGAATCTTCAGTACGCGGTCGACATCGTCCTGTGCATCGATGCGACCGCCAGCATGTTCCCCGTCCTGGACTCGGTGAAGTCCAGTTCGCTGCAGTTCCATGACCGTCTCCATGACGTCATGGCGAAGAAGGGCAAGGCGATCAGCCAGCTCAGGCTGAAGGTCATCGCCTTCCGTGACTTCGGCGACGACCCGTCCGACGCCATCGAGCAGACGGACTTCCTCCAGTTGCCCGCTCAGTCCGAGGCGTTCGAAACCTTCGTCCGGGGGATCGATGCCAAGGGCGGCGGCGACATCCCGGAGTCCGGCCTCGAAGCACTGGCTCTCGCCATCAACTCGCCCTGGGAAAAGGGACTCGACCGGCGACGGCACGTGGTCGTGATGTTCACCGACGCACCGGCCCACCCGCTGGGCACGGCAGGGGCCTCGGCGCAGTCGTACCCCTCATCGATTCCGCGCAGCATGGACGAACTCTTCGAGCAGTGGGGGTATGCGCGCAGCCAGAGCGCGGTGATGGAGCAGTCGGCGAAGCGGCTGGTGCTCTTCGCGCCCGAGGACAGCCCGTGGTCGGACCCCATCGCCGAGGAGTGGGACCTGACCTTGCACTTCGAGTCCAAGGCGGGAGAAGGGCTTGAGGAATTCGAGATGGACGAGATCATCGAAACCATTGCGAACAGCCTGTGAAACTGGAGCTGCCGGGTTGTGAGCTGAACGTATCCGAGGGACTGCTGAAATTCAGCTGGCGAGGTTTCGCCTGGCTGGAGGTACTGATCGACCGCTGTGTCGCCGTGAGGTTCCGACCGCGCGGGCAAGACGGCAGCCAACAGCTCGTATTCCAGTTCCGACGGGAAGATCAGGAATCCGGCGGCACCGTTGTGGCGTTGGCCGAGGTCCCGCCCGAATTCTCCGCACCGGCCCAGCAGTTTGTGGCGGCCCTCGGGCGCGAGTACGGGATCAGGAGCGTGACGCCGGAGGAGACGGAGGAGGAGCCGCTGACCCGGGTCCCCTCCGCCGTCCAGGACTGGCTCGTCTCCCCTGCGGGTGCTCCTGCCGAGGAGCTCTACGCGGAGGTGTTCCACCGGATCGAAGCGGAACCGGCGTCCTAGGCGCCGGGGGAAGGGAGAGGGGTGTCGGGGGCGAACTGGCGGTGTACGGCATGCGATACGTACAACGATCCCGGTCTGACGGCGTGCGAGGCCTGCGAGACGAAGCGAGGTGTTGCCGCGGGGCCCAGCGCATCACGGTCCGGCTCCGCTGTGCCTACGTCCGCAGCGCGAAGTGCCGCGAAGCCGTCGAAGCCGGCGGTCAAGCGGCCGGCAGCCGCCCGGCCGTCGGCCGACTGGCAATGCCGTCAATGCGATACGAACAATGCCCGGAGCGATCTGTCCTGCATCGTGTGCGGGACAGGATGGAAGGCGGCGAAGAAGACCGCGCCCAAGCGGCCGTCGGCCAAGAAGCCGGCCGCCAAGAAGACCACCGCCAAGCCGTCCGGCACGGGGAGTGCCGGTGCCCGGAAGAGCACCTCGACGCCCCGGCCGAGGAGCGGTACAGGCGCCCCCCGTCCTTCGGCACCCCGCAAGAGCACCAGCACCGGCGGACGGAGCGCCCCTCCCCGGGTGGCAGAAGGCGAAGTCTTCTACCCCTCGGCGGCAGCACACGGCTACACCCCCACCGCCCCGGCTCCTCCTCCTGGCATGACGCCACCGCCCGTCCCGCCGCCTCCCCCTTGGACTACCGCGCCCGGCTACCGCCCGCCCTCTTACAAGGCTCCGAAGTCCGGGGGCAAGGGCGCCGGGTGCGTCTTGGGAGTCCTGCTCCTGCTCGCTTTTCCCCTGCTGAGCAAGGCCTGCGACGCCCTCTCCAGTGGGATGAGCGGACCCGGGTCAGCATCCGCCGGGAGCGGTCCGTCCTCGTGCCCCGAACGGATCGCTTCGTCCCTGCCGGGCGGTGACGGCGCAGCACTGGTGAAGGCGTTCCGCACGAAGAACAAGTCGATCACTCTCTGCCGCACCGAGGACGACAAGCTCTTCTACTACGGGGAGTTCACTGATCACCGGGAGCCCGGGATCGCCATGCCGGCAACGAAGTCCTCGGGCGGCTACGAGGCCCACAACGGCCCGTACCGCTACCGCATCCACGGCGGATCCGTGACGATCTATCAGTCGGGCCGGCGCATCGGCCAAGAGAAGCTCACGCCCGTGTCGTCCCCCTCGTAGGCCGTCGTCCGAAGTCGCCGGCGGGGACCGCACCAACCGGAGTCAACGGCGGAACGCCGGCCGGAGTCCTCCACGCCTTGCGGTACTTTTATTGACCGTCAGGACGTTGAAGGGTCAGCAGCCCACTCATGCAAGAGCGATTCGACACCAGCGGTGGGACACGACCCTCCGATACCGAACTGGTCCAGCGCATCCGTGCGGCAGCCCCGTCCGGCGGCCGGGCGGCGGACGCTCCGTTCGGCACCCCGGCTCCGGACGGCCCGGCCCGGGAGGGACAGGAAGCCCTCCACGAGTTCCACCAACGGCATTACGCGGCCGTGCTGGCCTCCGCCCGTGACTGCTGCCGCTCGTCCCAGGCCGCGGCGGATCTGGCGAAGGAGGCCATCGGCCACGTCCTGCACTCCCCCGGTCCGGAGGAGGGCGCCGATCCGGACTGGCGGGCCGCCCTGCTCGCGGCGGTACGCCATACCGCCGCCGCCTGGTACCGCACCGCCCGGAACACCGAGCTGCGGGACGACTTCGCGGCCTGGCTGGCCGCCCAGCCGGCGGAAGGCCCCGCGGCCGGCGCCCGGCCGGCCGGCGCCGGCGGCGTGCCCCCGGCCGGCCCGAGCTTCTCGGGGACGGTCCCGTCCGCCGCCCCGGACGAGCCCCGGCGGACGCGGTTCTCACCGGCGCGGATCACCGTGCTCGCGGTCGCCGTGGCCGTCCTGGCCGGTGTCGCCATATCCGTCGGCCCGCTGTCCGGCTCGGAGCGCGACGAGGCCGCGGCCGGGCGCCGCGACCGGTCGGACCACGCTTCGGCCCCCGCCACGGACCAGTCGCCGTCGGCGTCCGCCAGGAGCTCGGCGACCGCTTCCCGTTCGCCCTCGGGCTCCCCGTCCCCCACGCACAGCAAGAAGCCGAAGCGCCCGAGCGCCCGGCCCTCGTCGCCGCCGAAGCCGTCGCACTCGCCCCGCCCCGGCCCCGCGGACAAGCCGCCGGCCGGCCACACCGTGCCGCTGGGCACCCGGCCGTGGAGCTCCCAGAAGTACAGCTTCGCGCCGTTCAGGCCGGACAGCAGCATCGACGGGCACCCCCTCAATATCCAGGGAGCCCCCTACGCCCAGGGGCTGGGCGCGCACGCCTACAGCGAGATCGCCTTCGACCTCGGCGGCTCCTGCTCCGCCCTCACCGTGGATGTGGGCGTCGATGACGAGGTGGGCGCGAACGGCTCGGTGGTCTTCCAGGTCTTCCGGGACGACACCAAGGTCGCCGACAGCGGGCTGATGACCGTCGACCAGCCCGCGAAGCGCCTCACCGCGGATCTCTCCGGCGGCAGCCAACTGCGGCTCGTGGTCACCGACGGCGGCAACGGGAACGACTCCGACCACGCCGACTGGGGCGCCCCCCAGATCACCTGCCGCTGAGCGGCCGTCCAGCGGTCCGCTCAGGGCTTCCCGTCGTCGGACCGCGGAGCTCACGCGGGGGCGTGGCCCACTCGGAGCTCCGCCCACCGAGTGATGCCGCCCGCGTGGATCCGCGTGCCGCACTCGGCCGCCAGGGCGGTGACGATGCCGAGCCCGCGGCCGTGCTCGTCCGCGCAGGGCTCGACGGCCGGCCGTCCGGCCGCCGCCGCGGGCCCCGCGTCGGTGACCTCGACGCGCAGGGCGCCGGTCCCCTCGGCCCCGGCCCGTGACAGCCGCAGCACTGCCGGCGGCAGGGCGTGGACGACCGCGTTGGTGATCAGCTCCGAGATCACGAGGAGCGCGTCCTCGGTGAGGTCCGGTGCCAGGTTCCAGTCGGCCAGGACCGTACGCGCCCGCCGGCGTACGACCGAGACAGCCTCGGGGATGTGCGACAGCGGCCAGATGTAGTCGGCCGCATCCCGAACCACCGCGTCAAGCTGTGCCGTCATGCCTCCTCCTCCGAAGGCCCCTGCCGGCTGGACGCCGGGCTTGAGAAGGACGCTATGGGCGGACGGTGGGGGCGGTCAATGAACAGCGGTCGGCATTACCGAACGCCAGCCGCGGCCGGGATCATCCCTCGGGGCAGGCGCCGACCACAGGACTACGCTTGCCTCATGGCCGGCCCGGTCCAATCGATCGAACGGGCGGCAGCGATCCTGCGTCTGCTCGCCAGCGGGCCCCGTCGCCTCGGACTGGGCGAGGTGGCCGGATCGCTGGGACTGGCGAAGGGCACCACCCACGGCATTCTGCGCACCCTGCAGAACATCGACTTCGTCGAGCAGGACCCGGCGACCGGCAAGTACCAGCTCGGGGCCGCGCTGCTGCACCTGGGTACCAGCTACCTCGACGTGAACGAGCTGCGGTCCCGCTCCATCAACTGGGCCGACGCCCTGGCCGCCCGCAGCGGGGAGGCGGTCCGGCTGGGCGCGCCCCTGGAGGGCAGGGTGCTCATCGTCCACCACGTCTTCCGGCCCGACGACACCCTCCAGACCCTGGACGTGGGCGCGCTGCTGCCCGTGCACGCCTCCTCGCTCGGCAAGGTGCTGCTGGCCTTCGGCAACATGCCCGTGGAGCCGGCCGTGGAGGCCGGGCTGGAGGCGTACACCCGGCACACGCTGGTCGCCCCGGAGCGCCTCGCCCGGGCGCTCGCCGAGATCCGGGAGCTCGGGTGGGCCGCCGAAGTACAAGAAATGATCACGGGCGAGGCCGGCATCGCCGCGCCCATCCGCGGCCACGGCGGCCTCGTGGTGGGCGCGATCGGCATCTCCGGCACGGTCGAGCGGATCTGCGACTCCGCAGGGGTCCCGCAGCCAGCCCTGGTCACCCAGGTCCGCCACGCCGCCCAGGCGATCTCCCGAGATCTGGGGGCCGCCCGCTGGTGAACCCCTCCGCCCTCGGGCACCGCAACGGAAGGCTGATCATGGTTGAGCGGTATGTGATGTCCATCGACCAGGGCACCACCTCCACCAGATGCATCCTGTTCGATCACCAGGGGCGGCTGGTGTCGGTCGCCCAGCGGGAGCACCAGCAGCACTTCCCCCGGCCCGGGTGGGTCGAGCACGACGCCGTCGAGATCTGGCACACCCTGCAGCGCGTGGTGCCGCACGCGCTCTCCGACGCCGATGTCCGCCCCGAGGAGGTCGCCGCCATCGGGATCGCCAACCAGCGCGAGACGACCGTGCTGTGGGACCGGCGTACGGGCACCCCGCTGGGCAGGGCGATCGTCTGGCAGGACACCCGTACGGCCCCGCTGGTCGAGGAGCTCAGAGACCGGCCCGGGGACGAGTTCTTCGTCCGGCGCTGCGGCCTGTCCCCCTCCACGTACTTCTCCGCCCCCCGGATCCGCTGGCTGTTCGACCACGTCGACGGGCTGCGGCAGCGCGCCGAGGACGGCGAGGTGCTGTTCGGCACGATGGAGAGCTGGCTGATCTGGAACCTCACCGGCGGACCGGACGGCGGCCTGCACCTCACCGACGTCACCAACGCCAGCCGCACCATGCTCATGAACATCAGCACCCTCGACTGGGACGAGGAGCTGCTGGAGTTCTTCGGGGTCCCCCGCCCGATGCTCCCGGAGATCCACTCCTCGTCCGAGACCTACGGAGCCGCCCGTTCCGTCCTCCCGGGCGTCCGTATCAGCGCGGCGCTCGGTGACCAGCAGGCCGCACTGTTCGGACAGACCTGCTTCGCCCCCGGCGAGGCGAAGTGCACCTACGGAACCGGCAGCTTCCTGCTGCTCAACACCGGCACCGACCTCGTACGGTCCCGGCACGGACTGCTCACCACCGTCGCCTACAAGATCGAGGACCGGCCCGCGGTCTACGCACTCGAAGGCCCGATCGCCGTCACCGGCGCGCTGGTCCAGTGGTTCCGCGACCGGCTGGGGCTGATCAACACCGCCCCCGAGATCGAGACCCTCGCGCGCGCCGTCGAGGACAACGGCGGCTGCTACGTCGTCCCGGCCTTCTCAGGCCTCTACGCGCCGCACTGGCGCAGCGACGCCCGCGGGGTCATCGTCGGCCTCACCTCGTACATCACCAAGGAGCACCTGGCCCGAGCCGTGCTGGAAGCCACCGGCTGGCAGACCCGTGAGGTGGTCGACGCCATGAACGCCGACTCCTCGCTCGCCCTGAAGGTGCTCAAGGTGGACGGCGGCATGACGTCCGACAACCTGCTCATGCAGTTCCTGGCCGACGTGCTCGACGTGCCCGTGGTGCGCCCCATGGCCGTCGAGACGGTCTCTCTGGGCGCCGCCTACGCCGCCGGGCTCGCCGCCGGCTACTGGCCCGACCTGGAGGTGCTGCGCCGCAACTGGCACCGGGCCGCCCAGTGGCTGCCGGACATGGACCCCCAGCGGCGGCGGTCGGAGTACGAGAACTGGAAGCGGGCAGTCGAGCGCTCGCTCGGCTGGATCCGGTCGCCGGACCCGCCCTGACGGCTCGTTGTACGGCTCGGACCGCGGCGTCGCGAGCGCCGGATGCACCGGGCGCAGCGCCCTCCCCTCACCCCTCGTCCGGAGCCAGCCGCAGCGAGACCGAGTTGATGCAGTACCGCTGGTCGGTGGGGGTGGAATACCCCTCGCCCGCGAAGACGTGCCCGAGATGCGAGCCGCAGCGGGCGCAGCGGACCTCGGTGCGGACCATGCCGTGGCTGCGGTCCTCGATGAGCTCGACGGCGTCGGTGTCCTTGGGGTCGTAGAAGGACGGCCAGCCGCAGTGGCTCTCGAATTTGGTGTCGGAGCGGAAGAGCTCGGCGTTGCAGGCGCGGCAGGAGTAGACGCCCGCGGTCTTGGTGTCGGTGTACTCACCGACGAAGGCGGGCTCGGTGCCGGCCTCACGGAGCACCTGGTACTCCGCGGGGGTCAGCTCGGCGCGCCACTGCTCGTCGGGCTTGTCGATCTCGTACGGCATCTGGGTCCTCCTCAGCTCAGCTGCCCAGGCGGGACAGGATGGCGGGGCCGAGGTCGGTCACATCGCCCGCGCCCATGGTGAGAACAAGGTCACCGGGCTTCGCCATTCCGGCGATGACGTCCGGGACGGCGGCCTGGTCGCTCTCGGGGGTGACCTCGGCGCCGGCGGTGCGCGCGGCGTCGACGATCAGGGCGCTGGTGATGCCCGGGATCGGGTCCTCGCGGGCCGGGTAGATGTCCAGGACGACGGAGGCGTCGGCGAGGGCGAGCGCCTGTCCCATCTCCGTGCCCAGCTCCTGGGTGCGGGAGAAGAGGTGCGGCTGGAAGACGACCAGCACGCGGGAGCCCTCGGCGGCGCCGCGGATGGCCTCCAGGTCGGCGGTCATCTCCGTGGGGTGGTGGGCGTAGGAGTCGATGACCTGCACTCCGGCCGCCTCGCCCTTGAGCTGGAGGCGGCGCTTGACGCCGGTGTACTTGCCGAGCGCGGAGGCGAGGTTGTGCGGCGCGAGGCCCAGGGCGACGCCGGCGGCCAGGGCGGCGACGGCGTTGTGGGCGTAGTGCCGGCCCGGGACGGAGACCGTGAAGGTGAGGATCTTTCCGCTGGTCAGGGTGACCGTGACGTCGCTGGTCAGGCCGCGGGGGTTGACCTTGAGGATGCGGACGTCGGCGTCCGGGGACTCGCCGTAGGTGACGACCTCGATGTCGTGGCGGCCGGAGATCTTGGCGGTCAGCTCGCGGGCGCCGGGGTGGTCGGCGGCGATGACCAGGGTGCCGCCGGGACGGATGCGGCCGACGAAGGTCTCGAAGGACTCGTAGATCTCGTCCATCGAGGCGTAGTTGGCGTGGTGGTCCAGCTCCACGTTGAGGATGATCGCGACCTCGGGGGCGTACTTGTGGAAGCTGCGGTCGCTTTCGTCGGCCTCGGCGACGAAGATCTCGCCTGAGCCGTGCTCGGCGTTGGAGCCCGGGGCGTCGAGGTCGCCGCCGATGGCGTAGGACGGCTTGAGGCCGAGGGCGCCGAGGGAGACGGCGAGCATGGAGGTCGTGGTCGTCTTGCCGTGGGTGCCGGCGACGGCGATGGGGCGCAGGCCGTCCATGAGGGAGGCGAGCGCGTCGGAGCGGTGCACGACCGGGATGCCGCGCTCATGGGCGGCGGCCAGCTCGGGGTTGTCCGGGCGGATCGCGGAGGAGACGACGACGCTGGTGGCGTCGGCGGCGAGGTGCTCGGCGGCGTGCCCGATGTGGACGGTGGCGCCCTGGTCGCGGAGGGCCTGGGCGGTCGCGGAGTCCTTCGCGTCGCTGCCCGCCACCTGGGCGCCGCGCTGCGCGAGGATCTTGGCGATGCCCGACATGCCGGCTCCGCCGATGCCGATGAAGTGCGGCCGGTCCATCGAGGCTGGGATGGCGGGTGCCATGGGTGGGTCTCCCTGATCGTCGATCATCGCGAGCGGTGGTGCTGTCCATGATTCTCGCACCCGGCACCGACAGGGCCGGTCCGCGGACCCCGGCCGGGCGCGGGATGCCGCCCGGCGCGCGGCGTTCAGCGGCGGATCAGGCCCTGTGCGGTGGCGGCGGCGACCGCGGAGGTGCGGGAGTCCACGCCCAGCTTGGCGTAGATGTGGACGAGATGGGACTTGACGGTCGCCTGGCTGAGGAAGAGCTGTTTGCTGATCGCCGCGTTCGACAGACCGTCGGCGACGAGCTGGAGGACCTCGGTCTCCCGGCGGGACAGGGCGGTGGCGGGGGCGCGCATCCGGTCCATGAGGCGCAGCGCGACGGTGGGGGCGAGCGCGGACTTCCCGGCGGCGGCGGTGCGTACCGCAGCGGCCAGCTCCTCCGGCGGGGCGTCCTTGAGGAGGTAGCCGGTGGCGCCGGCCTCGATGGCGGCGAGGATGTCGACGTCGGTGTCGTACGTGGTCAGGACGAGGACGCACGGGGCGCCGGGGCGGGCGGTGATCGCCGCGGTGGCCCGGGGGCCGAGCATCCGGCCGCCGAACTGGAGGTCCATGAGGACCACGTCGGCCGCGAGCCGCGCGGCGAGGTCGACGGCCTGCTCGGCGGTGGGGACGTCGGCGACGATCTCGAAGTCGTCCTCGGTCTCCAGGACGGCGCGCAGGCCGGCGCGGACGACGGGGTGGTCGTCGGCGAGCAGCAGCCGGATGGGGGTGCCGGTCGCGGTCACGGGGCGGCCTCCGGGGTGGCGTCGGGCGCGGCGGCGGGGGTGGGCAGGGTGACGGCGACGGCGGTGCCCTCCCCGGGGGCGGACTCCACGACGAGGGTGCCCTGGAGGGCGCGGGCCCGGGCGCGCATCGCGGCGAGGCCGAAGCCGGTGCCGTCCGCCGCCGCGGAGCCGGGGGCGGGCACCTCGTCGGGGACAAATCCGGCGCCGTCGTCGACGACGTCCAGCGCGACCTCGGTGCCCATGTAGCTGAGGGTCAGCTCGGCCCGGCCGGCCCCGGCGTGCCGCACGGTGTTGGCCAGCGCGGACTGGGCGATGCGCAGCAGGGCGACCTCGTGCGTGGTGGGGAGCGCGGTGGGCACGCCGGAGACCTGGCAGTGCACGGCGAGCGGGGAGGTACGGGCCGTGGTGGCGCAGAGCCGCTCCAGGGCGGCGGGCAGCGATCCGGCCGCCAGGTCGGGCGGGCTGAGCGCGCGGACGAAGCGGCGCGCCTCGGCGAGGTTGCCGACGGCGGCGGTGCGGGCCTGCCGGACATGGCCGAGGGCGGTGTCGGGCCACTGCGGCAGGGCGCGCTCGGCGGCCCGCAGCAGCAGCTGGATGCTGGACAGGCCCTGGGCGAGGGTGTCGTGGATCTCGCGGGCCAGCCGCTCGCGTTCGGCGAGCACCCCGGCGGCGTGTTCCGCGGCGGCCAGTTCGCTGCGGGCCGCGGTGAGTTCCTCGATGAGCCGGCGGCGCTGTTCGCTCTCCCGGTAGAGGGCCTCGTAGCCGAGGACGACGGCGACCGCGACGGCGGCACCCAGGGCGGGGCCGAGCACCGTGCCGACGCTCAGGGTGTGGGTGTGCCGGGCGAATCCGGCAACGGCGGCGACGGTGGTGGCCGCGACGGCGGGCAGTGCCGCGCGCAGCGGCAGCAGGTGCAGCTGGACGAAGAACAGCGGGAAGGCCAGCCAGACGCCGTCCTGGGTGAGGGCGAGCAGCACCAGCCAGAGCAGGGCCACGGCGGCGAGCCAGAGGGCGGCGGCGCCGGTCGAGCCGCGCAGACGGGGCAGCCGGGGGCCGAGGGCGTACACGGCGCACAGCGCCACCGCGGTGGCGGTCACGGCCGGGGCGTCCGGGGCGTGCCCGGCTAGGGCGCGTACGGCGGCGAGCGCGAGCAGCGCGGCCACCATCAGGTGCAGGCAGCAGCGCAGGACCCGCAGGACGGGGGTGAGGGAGTGGGCGGTCCCGGTTTCTTCGGTCACGGCCCTCCCAGGCTAAGTGGCCGCCCCACCTGCGGCATCAACCAAAGGGTTGACAGCGGACCGCACCTTTCGATCCGCGCGGACCACTCCCCGGCGCGATGTCCGCGACCCTCCCGGGAGGCGACGGTGGGGTCCGGCCGCCGGGCAGTGGAGTCCGGCGCCCCGACCCGAGGAGGGCATCGCCGGTGTTCGTCGCCTGGAGGGACCTGAGATTCGCCAAGGGACGGTTCGCCCTGATGGGCACCGTCATCGTGCTGATCACGGTGCTGGTGGGACTGCTGTCGGGCCTGACGGCGGGCCTGGGCCGGGAGAACACCTCGGCGATCACCGCGCTGCCCGCCGACCACCTGGTGTTCTCGGCGCCCGCCGACGGCAGGGACGTCGCCTTCACCGATTCGCGGCTGACGGAGCGGACCGTACGGGCCTGGGCGCGGGTGCCGGGCGTACGGCACGCCGACCCGCTGGGGATCGCGACGACGAAGGCGCAGGCGGGCGGCCGGACCGCCGCGGTGGCGGCGTTCGGGGTGCGGCCGGGGTCGGCGCCGGCGCCGGCCGGGGTGGGTGACGGCGCGGTGGTGCTGTCCGCGAAGGCCGCCTCCGCACTGGGGGTGCGGGCCGGGGACACACTGACCCTGAGCGGCCGCACGGTCCGGGTCGCGGCGGTGTCGGGCACGGCGATGTACAGCCACACGCCGGTGGTCTGGATGTCGCTGGAGGACTGGCGTCGGCCGGCTGCGGGCGACGCGGGCCGGGCCGCCCGCAGCGGACCGGACGCCGGTGGGGGCGGCCCGTCCGGCGACGCTGCCGGAGCGACCGTGCTCGCCCTCTCCACCTCCGGTACGGCCGGCCTGGCCACCGCCGACAAGGCGCTCGGCACGCGGACCGTCGGCACCGACGACGCCCTGCAGGCCATCGGCTCGTTCGCCGCCGAGAACGGCTCCCTGCAGCTGATGCGCGGCTTTCTGTTCGCCATCTCCGCGCTGGTCATCGGGGCGTTCTTCACGGTGTGGACGATCCAGCGCGGCGGCGATGTCGCCGTGCTGAAGGCACTGGGTGCCTCGACCGGCACGCTGCTGCGGGACGCGCTCGGCCAGGCCGTGGTCCTGCTGGTGGCCGGGACCGGCCTGGGCAGCGCCGTGGCGGCCGCGGCGGGCGCGGCGCTGGGCGGCACGGTGCCCTTCGTGCTCGCCCCCTCCACCGTGCTGGTCCCCGCCCTGATCATGATCGCGCTGGGTGCCGCCGGCGCCGCGCTCGCCATCCGCCGCATCACGTCCGTGGACCCGCTGACCGCCCTGGGAAGTGCCCGATGAGCCTCGAACTGACCGATGTCACCCTCACCTACCCCGACGGCGATACCCGGCTGACCGCGCTGGACGACGTCTCGCTGACCGTCCCCGCCGGAGGTCTGACCGCGGTGATCGGCCCGTCCGGGTCCGGCAAGTCCAGCCTGCTCGCGGTCGCCGCCACCCTGATCTCCCCGGACCGCGGACGGGTGGTGATCGACGGCACGGACACCGCGGGGCTGGGCCGGGCCGCGCTGACGACGCTGCGCCGCACCGCCATCGGCACGGTCTTCCAGCAGCCGAACCTTCTGCCCTCGCTGACCGCCGCCGAACAACTGCAGGTGATGGCCCATCTGGACGGCCGCTCGCCCCGTACGGCGCGGGCGCGGGCCCGGGAACTGCTGGCGGCGGTCGGCCTGGACGGGCAGGCCGACCGGCGGCCGCATCAGCTCTCGGGCGGCCAGCGGCAGCGGATCAACATCGCGCGGGCGCTGATGAACGAGCCCGCGGTGCTGCTGGTGGACGAGCCGACCAGCGCCCTGGACCACGAGCGGGGCGCCGCGGTGCTCGATCTGCTGGTCACCCTCACCCGTCAGCGCGCGACCGCGACGGTGCTGGTCACCCATGATCCGGCGCATCTGGAGGCCGCGGACGAGATCGCCGAGGTGCGCGACGGCCGGCTGCGCCCCCGGCCCGTCGCCCGCCCGTGACCGGACGGGCCGGACCGGGGCCGGGCGGACCGGCCCTGGGCCAGGGCCGAGGGGCCGCTCAGCCCCCTGCGGTCCCCTGGGGCTGGTCGTCCGCCGCGTGGGAGAACAGCTTGAGGACCGGGACGCCGACCTTGTGACGGGCGCGGGAGGCCCAGTCGCGGTGGAAGAACTCCTCCACGAAGTGCGGGGTGGTCAGCACGATCACCTCGTCCGCGGCCGTCTCTTCGACGACGGAGCGCAGCAGGTCCAGCGGATGGTCCTCGACCACCTGCCCGACGGCCTCCGCGCCGGTGGCCCGCAGCGCCTCCACCGTGTGGGCCAGGGCGAGCTCGGCGGGGGCCTCCGCCCGGGCGCCGCCGGGCTCCTCCCCCTCCCGTACGGCGTCGTCGAACTCACCGAGCGCGACGTCGTCGATGGCCCGTAGCAGAACATCCTGCTTGCCGCGAGGCTGCATGAGCACGACGAACGAGATCCGGTCATCGCCGTGCAGGGTGGTCACAAACTCCACATCGGCGGGCGTCAGTGGCTTCTCGATCATCAATACGCTCGTGAACACGACGGACGCCCTTCTTCTCTTCGGAGGCGCCGCACGGAACGGAGCCCGACGGACACCATCCTGCCCCGTCGCCGTGCGGGACGGTTGGCTTTTAGTGTGCCCAACCGAAGCTAAGCGGAACAGATAATTCCGCCGATTGTCACGACCGACGGTAGCGAGTGAAGAGGAATCCGGCCTCCTCCAGTACCGACGCCAGGGCGAACCGCTCCGGCACCGGAACGGCGGGGCCGTTCATGATCCTCGGCGCATCGCCCACGGCGACCACCGGAGCCAGCGACAGACACAGCTCGTCCAGCGCACCGGCCGCCGCGAACTGCCCCAGCAGCATCGGCCCGCCCTCCGTCAGCAGCCGGGTGTGACCGCGCCCGGCCAGCACCCCGGTCACCCGGGCCGGGTCGACGCCCTGTCCCTCACCGGCGAACAGCACCTCGGCGCCCGCGGCACGGGCCGCGGCCACCCGGTCCGGCGGCGCGCCCGCGCCGGTCAGCACCAGGGTGGGGACCAGCGGCTCGGTGAACAGCGGCAGGGTGAAGTCCAGCCCGAGGCCGGCGGTGACCACGGCGATGGCGGGGGCCGGTCCCTGGCCGGCCGCGGCCCGGCGGCCGGCGAACGCCTCCCGGGCGCGGGCCGGCCGGTAGCCCTCCTGCCGCACCGTCTCCGCGCCCACCACCACCGCGTCCGCGAGCCCCCGGAGCACCCCGAAGATCCGCATGTCGGCATCGCTGGAGAGCGGCTGCGAGCGGCCCTCGTGGTGGGCCGCGCCGTCCACGGAGGACACCATGTTCGCGCGCAGCCAGCCGGTGCGCCCCGAGCGCACCGGGTCGTCCGTCGCCGGGTACGCGTAGGCATCGGCCAGCTCGTCCAGCGTCCACTCGCGGTCGTGCGGGCCCAGCGGCTCCACCACGGTGTTCTCGCTGTCGGGGACTGGTGCAAAGGGGGCGGTGAGGGGGAACAGGCGTCGCATGGCGGCAGTGTGACATGCCTCGCTCACCGGACCGGCGGCCACCGCACAGGAGATAGGCTGGACGGCTGTGTCGCCTTCCCAGTCCACTTCCCCGCAGCCCGACCCGATAGCCGGACCGCCGGCCGACGGGGACGACGCGGCGCCCGCCGCGCTCACCGCTCGCGCCCCGCACGTCCCGGCCGACCATCTGGTGGCCGAGATGGTGCCGCCGCCGCGCTTCCAGGGCGCGCGCTTCGACACCTACATCCCGGACCCCAAGCAGCCCAGCCAGGCCGAGGCCGTCCAGGTCCTGAGCGACTTCGCGGAGAGCATCGACGGCGGGCAGGCGGGCTCGGGCAAGCGGCGCTGGTTCGCCAGGAAGCCCGCGGCTCCCCGGGGCCCGCGCGGCGTCTATCTGGACGGCGGCTACGGCGTCGGAAAGACCCATCTGCTCGCCTCCCTGTGGCACGCCACCCCCGCCCCGGCCGAGCGCAAGGCCTTCGGCACCTTCGTCGAGCTGACGAACCTCGTCGGGGCGCTCGGCTTCCAGCAGACCGTGCGCACCCTCGGCGACCACAAGCTGCTGTGCATCGACGAGTTCGAGCTGGACGATCCCGGTGACACGGTCCTGGTCTCCACCCTGCTCGGCAAGCTGGTGGACGCCGGTGTGGCGCTGGCCGCCACCTCCAACACGCTGCCCGGCAAGCTCGGCGAGGGCCGGTTCGCCGCTGCCGACTTCCTGCGGGAGATCCAGGGCCTGAGCGCCCACTTCCGTCCGCTGCGGATCGACGGCGAGGACTACCGCCACCGCGGCCTGCCCGAGGCGCCCGCCCCGTACGACGACGAGACCGTCACCCGCACGGCGTACCGCACGCCCGGCGCCTCGCTCGACGACTTCCCCTCCCTGCTGGAGCACCTGTCCAAGGTGCACCCCAGCCGCTACGGCGCGATGTGCGACGGCATCGAGGCGGTCTGCCTCACCGATGTCCAGGCGGTGCCGGACCAGTCCACGGCGCTGCGCCTGGTCGTTCTCGCGGACCGGCTCTACGACCGTGAGGTGCCGGTGCTGACCTCCGGCAAGGCCTTCGACGAGCTGTTCAGCGAGGAGATGCTGCGCGGCGGCTACCGCAAGAAGTACTTCCGGGCCATCTCCCGGCTGACGGCGCTGGCGCGCGACGCGGGTCCCCTGGTGGCCGACGGCACCCGGTAGGCCGTCTCCGCGGCGACACCCGGGCCGCCGCCTGGTTCCCGGCGGCCCGGCACCGTGGTACACACGAGCGGGTCACGTCACCTGTCCGCCAACAGGGAGTTGCCCATGTCCGCGACACGACGTCAGATCCTGGCGAGAACCGGAGCGCTGGGGGCGGGAATCGCCTTCTCGGGAAGCCTCACGGAGCTCTTCACGGGGACCGCGACCGCACAGAGCATGGGACAGCGCGGCTACGGCCCGCTGGTCCCCGACCCGCACGGCCTGCTCGATCTCCCCAAGGGCTTCCGCTACCGGGTCCTCTCCAGGGAAGGCGACCCGCTGCGCTCCGGGGAGGGCAAGGTCCCCAGCAACTGCGACGGCATGTCCGCCTTCCCCGGTTCTCCGGGGCACCGCGGCGGGACGTTCCTCGTCCGCAACCACGAGAACCGCACGGGCTCCCGCCAGGCCGTCCCCACGGTCCGCGATCTGACCTACGACCCCGGTGGGGAGGGCGGCTGTACGGCCCTGGAACTCGCCCCGGACCACTCCGTCCGCTCCGAGCGGGTCGCCATCGCCGGTACGTCCACCAACTGCGCGGGCGGCCACACCCCTTGGAACACCTGGCTGACCTGCGAGGAGACCGAGCACCGGGCCGGCGAGGAGAACTACACCAAGGACCACGGCTTCATCTTCGAGGTCGATCCGTACGACCCGCGGCGCACCGGCGCCGTCCCGCTGACCGCGATGGGCCGCTTCCAGCACGAGGCGATCGCCGTCGACCCCCACACCGGCACCGTCTACGAGACCGAGGACGCCTTCGAGAAGCCGTTCGGCCTCTTCTACCGTTTTCTGCCCAAGAAGCCGATGGGCGGCCGCGGTTCGCTCCGGGCGGGCGGCCGTCTCCAGGCGCTGCGGGTCCCCGGAGTGCCCGACCTGTCCACCGTCCAGCAGCCCGGTGCCACCTTCGATCACGTCACCTGGGTGGATGTGCCGGACCCGCTCGCCCGTGAGACCCCGATCCGCTTCCAGGACTTCGGGCCCGGCGGCATCACCCACGCCCAGAAGCTGGAGGGCTGCTACTGGGGCGGCTCCTGCGTCTACTTCGTCTCCAGCTTCGCGCACCGCAAGGACGGCTCGGCGGCCGACCACTACGGCCAGGTGTGGAAGTACGACCCGAAGAAGCGGCGGCTGACCCAGGTCGTCGCCTTCGGCCCGGGCAGCGACCTCCAACTGCCCGGTGAGTCCCCCGACAACATCTGCCTCGCGCCCAGCGGCGGCCTGATGGTCTGTGAGGACGGCGAGGGCGCCCAGCACGTCTTCGGCCTCACCCGGCGCGGCGAGGTCTATGCGATGGCGCGCGGCCGACAGAACATCGGCACCCCGGAGAAGCCGGAGTGGGGCGAGTTCGCGGGGGTGACCTTCTCGCCCGACCACCGGACGATGTACGTCAACTGCTATACGCCGGGGACCACGTTCGCGGTGACGGGGCCCTGGCACCACTGACCCCGCGGGACCCCTGACCCCACGGCACCACCGACCCCGCGGACCGCCGGTCAGCCGGAGCAGGCGGACCGCTGGGCCTCCTGCCATTCGCACACCGGGCAGAGCACGATGCCGGGCCGGTCGACCGGGTACTCGGTCGGCCGGCCGCACTGCAGACAGTCCGCGCAGGGGGGCGGGGTGGCGGGGGCGAGTTCGGCGTATGGGGGCGTACCGGTGGGCTCGGGGGCGGCGGGGTGGTCGGCAGGGGCGGGCATGGTGTCGAGCGTACGGCTGCTCCCCCCACCCCCGAACCCACCCCCCGCCCCCTCCCCCGAAGGGGGAGAGGGGGAGGGGGCGGGGGAGAGCTCCGGTGGGCGCGGAACCGAGAAATCCGGTGCGGCTCCGAGCCCTCGCCCCCTCCCCCGCCGTTCGGCGCGCGCCTTACCCCCTGCGGGAGCTGAGGGCGCAGGCGACGGCGGTGGCGGCGGCCGCGATCAGGGCGGTGCCGGCGAGCGGCAGCCAAGGGGTGGTGATCGTGCCGTGCAGGGAGCCGGTGACCAGGTCCGAGATGGCGGCGTTGGCGGGCGACGCGCCCAGCACGAGCAGCAGCAGCGCCGCGAGCGTGCCCACCGGGATGCTCCAGCCGGGGCTGCGCAGCACCGGCCAGTTGCTCAGCGCGCCGATCGCGGTGCCCATCAGCAGGCACGCCAGCGCAGCGAGCAGCCCGGCGAGAGCAGCGGGCGCGACTGGCACCACCTGATGGTCGGTGGAGTGCGGGTCGGAGATCAGCAGGACCACAGCCGTACCGATGAGGGCGAGCAGCACCGTGGTGCAGACCGCGGTCAGCACACCGGCGAGGTGGGCACGCCCCGGCCCGGCGGCCGCCGCGGTGCAATTGCGGGCAGCCGGCGGCTCGTTGGTGACACAGACCCGGGTCAGCCATACGGCGGCCGGCAGCAGACCGCCGGCGGCGTAGCCGAACCCGTCGAGGATCGGGCCGCCGCTTTGTACGCCGATGGCCAGCCAGGCGGCGTAGAGGATCACCGGCGGCAGCCAGCGGTGCGAGCCGATCAGCAGCGCCGCCTGATAGCGGAGGAGAGCAATCACGGGTGGGGAGCCTCGTCGGGTGCGGGGGCGAGTGTGGGTGTGGGCGCGGCTGCAGGGGCGTCGGCAGTGCCGGATCCGGAGCCGACATCGGTGGCGGTGCCAGGACCACTCCGCACCCCCGCCTCCGCCCCCGCTCTGCCGACCGACCGGATATGCCACGGCGGCCGTGCGGTGAGCAGGGCGCGCAGCAAGGCATCGGAGTGGACGGCGGGGACCGTCAGCCGGGTCGTGCCGTCCGGCTGCGGCACGACCTCCGGCGCGCCGGGCAGTCGTGGTGCTCCGGCGGACGAGCGCTCCGTCCCGCCGGACAGGGCGGCTCCCGGTGCGGCCTCGGCCTCGATGATCACCCGGGGGCCCGGCGCGGACGCCGGCTCCTCCCCCGGGAGGCTCTCCTCATGGGGCAGCAGCCGCCCGTCCACGACCCGGTAGCGGGCGTCGGCCGCGCCCGCCAGCCGCTGCGGGTCATGGTCGACGAACACCACGGTGCCGCCGTCCGCGACCCGCTCGGCGACGGCCCGGTCGAGTACCTCCCGGGCGCCCTGGTCCAGGCCGGTCCAGGCCTCGTCGAGGACCAGGAGTTCGGGTTCGGCGAGCAGCGCCTGGGCGACCGCGACCTTCTGGCTCGTCCCCTTGGACAGTTCGGCCAGCGGGGTGCGTGCGTGCCCGGCCGCCCCGAAGCGGGCGAGCCATTCGGTGGCGCGGCGGGCCGGTTCGGGGCCGCGCAGGCCGTGGATACGGCCGAGGTGCGTGAGGTAGCCGACGGCCGTGAAGGGCAGCGCGGACGGGAAGCGTTCGGGCACGTAGGCGCTGCGCGGGCGGCCGGTGATACGGCCGGTGGTGGGCCGGTCGATCCCGGCCAGCAGCCGCAGCAAGGTGGATTTCCCGCTTCCGTTGGTCCCTTCGATGCGCAGCAGCGCACCGGCGGGCACGTCGAGCTGCACCTCGCGCAGCACCCAGGGCCCGCGCACCCCGTAGCGCCGCCCTACCCCGTCGAGCCTCATGCGTTCCGGCACCTCCACCGTCCCTGGGCGGCCCCGCCCGCTCCGCCGTTCCCGACGGTAGCCGGACCGGCCACCCGGCGCCCGTCCGAGAGCGCGGTCCGCCCCGTCGGGCGGCAACCGGGGTCCGTGCAGACGGCGTTGGCCTGCTCGCCCGCCGCCCGGTGGGCGATCCGGCAGGTGGGCGGCGAACGGTGGCGGGGGTCTGTCGGTGGCGGCTGGCAGACTGTTCGGGTGACCAGCACAGAGACCGCCGGACAGCCCGGCAACGACTCCGAGGGCCCCGTGGGCCGCGCAGACCGCGAGGCCGGCGCAGAGACCGACCCGGACGCGGCGCCGCAGTTCGTGCTGCCGCTCGTCGCGCGGATCGAGCGGGCCGAGCCACCGGCGCGTACGGACGCGCTGGAGACGGCGGCGCGGGCGGTGCTGGTGCTGTTGTCGGACGAGCGGTCGGCCGGGGACGGCGAGTGGGCCGCGGCGGTGCGGGACTGGCAGGACGCCCGGATCCGGAAGGTGGTGCGGCGGGCGCGCGGCGCGGAGTGGCGGCGGGCCGAGGCGCTGCCGGGCATCACGGTCAGCGGTCACCGCGCCGAGGTGCGGGTCTTCCCGCCGGTGCCGCTGGACGGCTGGCCCAAGGACCTGGCGCGGCTGCAGGTGTCGGGCACGGAGCTGGACGATCCCGAGCCGCCCGGGGCACCCGCCGAGGACGCGCCGGTGCTGTGGCTCAATCCCGACCTGGAGATGTCGGCGGGCAAGGAGATGGCGCAGGCCGGACACGCGGCGCAGCTGGCCTGGTGGGAGCTGTCCGAGGAGGAGCGGGCGGCCTGGCACGCGGCCGGGTTCCCGCTGTCCGTACGGTCCGCCGGGCGCGCGCAGTGGGAGGAGCTGACCCGCAGCGGTCTGCCCATGGTGCACGATGCCGGGTTTACGGAGATCGCCCCTGGGATCACTTTCGCAGTCGACGGGGTGGACCGCGTCAGGGCTCTCCCGCGCTGACGACGGCTATGGGTGGACTCCTGCGGATCGGGCTGCCGCGGCGAGGTTCGTCCCGTGCAGGGTTCGGTGTGCCGCGCCTGGGCCAGGGCGCGCTCCTGGCATGACACGGTCGTCCTGAGCAGCAGGCCCGGGGCCGTCGAGGGCCTCCGGAAAACCGTGCAGGAGCCTGCTTTTCCGCCGGCCGGAGGGCCCTGCACGACGGCGACGCGGCCCCCGCCCGCGGACGATGCGGTGCACGGCCGGACGATGCGGTGCACGGCCGGGCGAGGACGGTGCGGGCCGTCCGCGTCCGGTCCGGTCCGTGGAACCCTCGTCCGGTTGCCGTGTGGTGAGCAGGCGGCCCGGCACCGGGTCACCGGGACCCGGCTCCTGCTGGAACGGGCCGGGCACCCCCTCGCGGCTGCCGTCAATCGACATCGGCCGCCGGCATCTGTGCGACGCCGGCGATGTCGTCGTACTCCTTCTGCAGGTGGTCGGGGCGCCCTGCCTGGACCGTCAGGAAACCCCCGATCCCGAACAGCCCGCTTTCCTTGCGGGCGGCGAGCTTCTCCTCGAAGACGCGGCGCGGCATCCCCTCGGTGTAGAGGGACTTGCCCATGAGCGGAAGCTGGATGTTCACATTGGCCTCGGGGTCGCGCACCGTGCCGGGCGGGTCCTCGCCCCTCGCGACCTGTTCCATCGCCTCGAAGTACCTGCGCCGCAGCAGGGTGATGCCCTTGTCGCTGCGCCCCAGGCTCTCCGTGGTCCGGTCCGCGACGGCCCCTTGGCCCACCCATGCGGAGAAGTCCTGGTTCCCGGTGTGCGAGGTGAGGATCTCGCCGGTGTCCGGGTCGGTGAGCGGGCCGTACCAGAACGGGATCTCGTCCTGGTCCTGCTTCCCCGCGGGCACGTCGTCCGGCAGCACCGAGTACTGCCACGTGATGTTGAGGGTGCGCCGGTCGTCCACCGGGACGCGGAACTCGATGGTGTTGCCGGAGGCCAGCGTGTACGGCCAGAGACAGAGGATGCCGCCCTCGCTCACGTCGTTCGTGCCCGCGTACGTTCCCTTGGGCGGGACGACGGGGGTCTCCACGACCCTGCCGTTGACGAAACCGTGCTCGAACTCCAGGAAGTCGATGGACAGATGCGTCGGCACGTACTCGGGATCGGCCGGGCTGCTCCGTACGGCATTCCCGTTCAGGTGCAGCCACTCGAAGTGGACGGGGTCCATGCCGTTCTCATGGCACTGGAACCAGTTGCACGGGAGCTCGGTCATGATGATCTCGACGAAACCGTGCCCCCAGCTGAAGAGCTCGAAGTCGGGCAGCAGCGGCGCCGGATCCGGGCCCAGATAGGCCCAGATCAGGCCGCCGAGCGTCGCGGTGGGGTAGGCGCTGACGCCGGCCTTGTCGCGGAACCCTCCGGACGGGCCCGCCTCTTCGAACGGCTGGCTGGCGCACCGCCCTTCCGAGTCGAACGCCCAGCCGTGGTAGGGGCACCGCATGATGTCGCCGTCGACCCACCCGGTGCTCAGATCGGTGCCCCGGTGGGGACAGTGCCGAGAGATCAGGCCGTGACTTCCGTCGGGCTTGCGGAACAGTACGAGGTCTTCACCGAGCAGCTTGACGGGCTTGACGCTCCGCCGGCCGAGTTCCAGGACCGGAGCTATCGGATGCCAGTACCGACGCAGCAGTTCGCCCATCGGCGTACCGGATCCCACTTCCGACAAGATCTGGTTCTTCTTGGCTGAGAGCATGTTGGTCCCTTCACCTTGCAGAGTGCGGTCGTGCGAGAGCTCCACGGACGCCTGGGGCACTGTTCCTGAACCATGGCCGGTACGTTGGCGCGCCCAGCTGTCACATAGCCGTGGAGCATGCCGCTCGTCGAGATGGCCCCCCGTGGGACGGCCGGCTCCGGGCCCCGTCCCGGATCGATCACGGCCGCGCCTGAGATCCCGGACCCAGCCATCATGCGGCGACCCGCACCGCGTTATCCACCCGCAGCTTTTGCACCCAAAACCTGCATGACGAATTGACCTTGTGCCGACGGACGCGCATGCGCTACGGGCGGTCAGGAGTGAAGATCCACGACCGTCAAACGGTCGACATCGGTCGCATCCGCAGTACCTCGGACCTCAAATCTCCCTCAAATAATCACACTCTGGCATCGCTGGCGCACATGATGACGACGCACAACCAGGACGGAGCCGGAGACAACGGGGGCGATGCCCATATGGGCATCCACATCGGCACAAACACGTGGGCCCAGCAGTGCCCACGAACCGACAGGTGGCAGGACGACCGCACTTCACCACCCCAGGTCCGGGGCCGGCACCAAGAAGCGCCGCACACTCAGGACCACGGTGGCCACAGCACACGGGGAGCACACGATGAACGGGGAAGCACTGCGGGCGCTGTTATCGGAGCGGCGAGCTTCGGTGGCACCGGAAGCACACGGACTCAGTCGCCCCAGCGGCAAGGGACGACGCGCGGCCGGACTCGCCCAGCATCAGATCGATCTCCTTCTCAACCGCGGGCCGGGCACCTACCAACGGCTTGAGTCGGGCAACTACCGGAATCCTCCCGTCGGCCTCCTGCACGATCTCGCCCTCCTCCTGCATCTGTCCGAGTTGGACTGGGTCGCGCTGTGCCGTTACGCCGGCATCGGTGATCCGCCCTGCCCCCTCTCCCCGCAGTCCGGGGAGGAGGTGCCCACCCCCTGGAACGACGCCGTCAAAGGCATCTCGCACGCGGCCTGCCTCATGAGCGCTTCCTGGAACGTCCTGGCCCACAACCAGCCCTTCGAGGACATCTTCGCTCCCGGTACGTGCCCCACCAACACCCTGCAGTGGATGCTCTTCGACGGCCGGTACCTCCTGTCCGACTGGGCCGCCTCCTGGGCCCCGCAGATTCTGCCCCTGCTGCGCTCCGACCTGGCCGCCCGGCCCCAGGACGACGTGCTGCGGCGGCTCGAGGCGTCCGTGCTCACCGACCCGGTCGCCGGGCGGCTCTACACATCAGCCGGCGCCGCCGTCGACCCCTACGGGGAACGCCCCCTGATGCACGCCCGGCTCGGTCCCGGTTGGATCAACATGTGCTTGGCGCATCCCCTGTCGTCCCCCGGGGCGCGCCTGTGCATCCTCATGTTCCGTCCTGCGAAGGCCCGTTCGGCCACCCCCATGCCGCCCAGGAACCAGGGTTCGGCCCTCCCCGCGCCGGAGCGGGCCCCGGAACAGAGCCGGGTGAAGGTACCGGCCTGACGGCGGCGGACGACGCCCGAAGAGACACGGCGCAGCACAAGTCCCGGGATCAGGGGCCCCGCCGTGCCTCGACGTCGCACCGATAAGCGGCGAATAAACCAGCAGTCTTTTGGGGGTAAAAGACAGCGGTGGATAACGGAGCGCCGGCGCCCTTACGGTGAATGGCATGAGCGTTACCGTCTGGTCACGGACCGGGCGGTTCGCCAGAGCACCGCCCGTCCCAGCCGATTCCGGCACGATGGCCCTCCGTCGAACTGACCCTGTGGCCACCTTCTTCTGCAACGAAGGACTCCGGTGCAACCCTCGTTCGACGCTGCCAGTGTTTCCTCACGGAGGGCTTTCTGATGCGAACTCCCGCGGTCAAGAGCGTGCTTTTTGTCGGAGGGAAGCGGACCGAGGCACTGGAGGCGGCCCGCAACGCCGGGCTGCAGGTCATCTACGCCGGCCCCACATCCGATATGAGCCGGCAGCATCACGAGCTGGTGGACGCCGCGTTCCTGTTCCCCGAGTTCTCACCCGAGCTTGCCTTTCGCGTCGCCGTGGGGCTGCGTGAACATCTTCCGTTCGACCTTGCGTACACGGCCGGCGATGCGTACCTTCAAACCGCCGCACAGATCAACGACGAACTCGGGCTGAAATCAAATCCGTTGCGTGCGGTCTCCGCGGTCAACGACAAGGCCCTCATGCGGGAAGTCCTGCGCGAGATGCCGGTGGGCCAGGTCGCGTCCGCGGAAATCCGGAACCGGTCCGATCTCGAGCGATTCGCCACATCGAACGGCTTCCCGCTCATCCTCAAGCCGAGCCGGGGAAGCGCGAGCAAAGACATCCATATCATCTCTGGCCCGGCCGAACTCCGCGAGATTGCCGCCGGTCTGGAGACCGCCGGGGACGACGCGCCGAAGGACACGGCACCCTGGGTGGTCGAGGAGTTCCTGACGGGCAGGGAATTCAGCGTCGAGACGCATAGCGCGGCCGGTGTCCACCAGATCCTCGCCGTCACCGAGAAGTTCACGAACGAGCACCGGGTCGAGATCGGCCATGTGGTGCCTGCGCGGATCACCGCCGCGGAGCACACCCAGCTCACCGACGAGACGACATCCGTACTGACCGCCCTCGGCGTGGCGGAGGGACCGGCCCACACCGAACTGATCCTCACCGCCCGGGGCCCCCGCCTCGTCGAGACGCACACCCGTCCCGGTGGCGACGCGATCGTGGAACTGATCAAGATCGCGACGGGATACGACATCCATGAGATGACCTTCTCCTGGCTGTCCGGCAAGCCCCCGGTCGTGGCGCACGACCCGCAGGCCGGGGGTGCGGCCATCTGGTTCCTCACGGCCGAGCGGGGACGCGTGACGGCCGCCGGCGGCGAGGCGGAAGCCCGGGCGTCCGAAGGAGTGCGGTTCGCCTCGCTCTCGGCGGCCGCGGGCGACGTGGTCGCCGAGGTCCGCAGCTCCGACGACCGGCACGGCGAAGCGCTCGCCGTCGGCGACGACGCGGACAGCGCGCTGCGCAACGCGCGGGAAGCCATCGGCCGCCTCGTGGTCGAAGTCGAGCCCCTCGGCCACGACTGACACCAGGAGTGCCGGCGCGGTCCGGCCGCGAGATCCGCCGGACCGCCTCCTGTCCTGCCCTGCGACGACTCATCCAAGGAACGAGCACAGATGACGACGAACACCACCCCCTCCGGACAGCCGCAGCCCGGCAAGCCGCTCCTGCTCATGGTGGGCAGTGGGGGCCGGGAATGGCGCGAGTACGTGCTGCGGGCCATCGTCACCAGGTACCGGCTGCATCTGCTGTGTCCCGCGCCGCCCTCCTGGGAGAAGCCGTACATCGACGGGTACACCGTGGTCGACACGCTGGACGCCCCGGCGATGGCCGACGTCGCCCGAGCCAGTGGCGAGACCTTCGCGGGCGTGCTGACGTACGAGGAGACGCGGGTCGAGTCCGCCGCCGAGCTGGCCACCTCGCTGGGGCTGCGCACCAGTCCGCGTGCGGCGGTGAACGCCTGCCGGGACAAGTACCTCGGCCGCGTCGCGCTCAAGGAGGCGGGAGTCCCGCAGGCCGAGTCCATCGCCGTCGCCGACCTGGCGCAGGCCCGGGCGGCCGCCGAGCGGATCGGCTACCCCGTGGTGGTCAAACCCCGCGCCCTCTCCGCCAGTTGCGGCGTGACCTTCGTGGCCGGACCGCACGAGCTGGCGGATGCCTACCGGGAGGCGGGCCGGATCTGGTTCGACGAGGTGCCGCGCTCCGAGGCGCCCATCCTCATCGAGGAGTTCCTCGACGGCCCGGAGATCAGCGTCGAGGCGCTCTGCCGCGACGGACAGCTCACCGCCCTGTTCGTGGCGCGCAAGGAGCTCGGCTACGCGCCCGGTTTTGAAGAGGTCGGCCACACCGTCCGGGCGGACGACCCGCTGCTGCACGACGAGAACCTGCTCAAGGTCCTCCAGGACGCCCATACCGCGGTAGGGCTCACCGACACCGTGACCCACACCGAACTCCGGCTGACCGCGCGCGGACCGAAGGTCGTGGAGATCAACGCCCGGATCGGCGGCGACCGGATCCCCTACCTGGGCGGACTCGTGACCGGCATGGAGATCGGCCTGGTGGCGGCGGACCTGGCCGCCGGCGTGGTGCCGGAGATCCCGCAGCCCACCGGCTCGTCGACGGCCGCCGTCCGGTTCCTCTACCCCGAGCGGGACCTGAAGCTCGAGGCCATCGAGATCGACGAGGCCGCACTGCCCGCCTCGATCCATGAAGTACTGCCGCTTGCGGACCCGGGCAAGGAGCTCTGGCTGCCGCCCGTGGACAACGCCCGCTCGCGCTACGCCCTCGTCATCACGGTGTCCGAGAGCGAGAAGGACTGCGCGGCCGCGCTCGACAAGGCGGCCGCCGCGATAACGGCCAGGGGTATTCCGCTGTCCTGAGATCACCCGACAGCACCCACCACCGAAACGCTGGGGGAACGCACAGTGTCGAGAGTCATAGCCATCGTCTCCGGTGGCATGGATTCCGTGACCATGGCTCATCAGCTCAAGGAGCAGGGCAATGAGGTGCACCTGCTGTCAGTCGACTACGGCCAGCGCCACCGCAAGGAGCACGACTTCGCTGCGGCGGCGGCCGAGCGGCTCGGCGCGGCACACCGGATCGCGGACCTGAGCGCCGTCGGCGCCATGTTCCGCGGCTCCTCGCTCACCGACCCCACGGTCGACGTACCGGAGCAGACCTGGGAGGGATTCGGCGAGAGTCCCAACATCGTCCCGAACCGCAACGCGCTGCTGCTCGCCGTCGCCTTCGCGATCGCCGTCGTGGAGAAGGCCGAGGCGGTGGCGATCGGCATCATGGCCGGCGACGCCACGTCGGTCCCCGACAGCACCCCGGCCTTCCTCGACTCCTTCATCGCCATGGAACGCCTGGCGACCAAGGGATACGCACATCCCGACCTCGACCTGCTCGCCCCGCTGGCGGGGCTGCAGAAGAGCGACGTCGTCGTGCTCGGCGAAGAGCTCCGCGTCCCGTGGACGCAGACATGGACCTGCCTGCGCGGCGGAGAAGTCCACTGCGCTCGCTGCGCGGCCTGCTGGGAGCGCCAAGAGGCCTTCGCCGAGGCCGGTGTGGACGACCCGACCGCCTATCAAAGGAACAGAGGATGACTCTGCGCATCACCAAACAGTTCGCCTTCTCGGCCAGCCATCAGCTGGACGGACTGCCCGAGGGACACCAGTGCGGCCGTCTGCACGGCCACAACTACATGGTGGAGGTCGAACTCAGCGCCCAGCGGGACCAGCTCACCGCCCCCGGCTTCGTGCGTGACTACGGAGATCTGGCCAGGCTCAAGGGATGGATCGACGAGCAGCTCGATCACCGGCACCTCAACGATGTCGTGAAGGAGGGGAACCCGTCGGCTGAGAACCTCGCCATCTTCATTTATGAGCAGTGGTACACGGACTATCCCGAGCTCACGGCCGTACGCGTCTCCGAGACGCCGAAGACATGGGCCGAGTACCGGCCCTGACGTTTTCGTTGCGCAAGGTACCTGAAACAGCATTCAGCTAAAAGGGGGTGATGCCTTGTGGAACCGGAGCTTGTTGTCAACGAGATCTTCGGCCCCACCTAGCGCCTTCCAAGGCGAAGGACGCTCGATCGGCCGTCGATGCGCATTCGTGCGACTGGGCGGCTGCAACCTCTCGTGCCGGTGGTGCGACACTCCGTACACCTGGGACTGGACCGGAATCAGCGATACGGGGATCAAGTTCGACCCCAATGAAGAGCTGCACCGGATGCCGGTCGGAAAGGTCGTGGAGAGACTGCTCGACTATGCGGTCGGGCTGGTCGTAATTTCCGGCGGAGAGCCTCTCAATCAGCAGAAACGACTTGTGTCGCTCGTCGACGAACTGACGCGTCGCGGTGTTGAGATCGAGATAGAGACCAATGGTACGAGGGTGCCCGACAAGCGCCTGATAGACGCCGGCGTACGTTTCAATGTCTCTCCGAAACTTTCGCACGCCGGAGATCCCGCCGAACGGCGCATCGCGCCGAAGGCCTTGCGGGCCCTGGCCGGGCTGCCTTCCAGCACTTTCAAGTTCGTCTGCCGGGAGGTCGCCGACCTCGACGAAGTCGCCGAATTCACGAACACATTCGGCATCGCTTCTGTCTGGGTCATGCCCGAGGGGCAGAGCAGGGAAGAAGTGGACGACCACATGCAAACGCTGGTATCGGCGGTCATCGACCGTGGCTGGAATGTCACGACCAGGCTGCACACCCTGGTCTGGGGACAGAAGAGGGGAGTCTGAGGGTGCTCAGCAAAAAGATCGAGGACCAGCTCCTGACCATCGGTCCCGGGACCGCCGGCGCGGCCGCGCCCGATCCACTCGAGGACCTTGCCCGGCAGCTCCTCACGGAGATCGGCGAGGACCCGGACCGCGAGGGCCTGCGGGACACGCCGGCCCGCTACGCACGGTGGTGGCGCGAGTTCACCGGCTACGACCCCGGCACCATCGACACGCTCTTCGAGACGACGTCCTCGGGGCAGATGGTGGTGGTGTCGGACATCAAGGTGTGGTCGCTGTGCGAACACCACCTGCTGCCGTTCAACTGCTCGCTGACCATTGCCTACCGGTCCGCCAAGCAGCTGCTCGGACTGTCGAAGTTCGCCCGGATCGCCCATCAGCACGCCCACCGGCTGCAGGTGCAGGAGCGCCTGGTGTCGGGCATCGCGGACGACGTGATGAGCATCACCGAAGCGCCGGACGTCGCCGTCATCGGCCAGGGCGAGCACCTGTGCATGACCATGCGCGGGATCAGGACCGTCGGCCTGATGACCTCCACCTCGTTCCACGGGGTGTTCGCCGAGGACAGCTCCGCCCGGTCCGAGCTGCTCTCCCTCGTGCGCTGAGCCCCGGCTCCTCCGACAGCCGGCTGCGCCACGTCAGTCCGTCGTCGCGTCAAGAGAGTGGAACACCTTCATGCCAGACACGTTTCCTGTGATCGACCTCCGGGACGCCGAGCGGGGCCCCGGGGCACGGGCCGAGTTCCTGGACCGTCTGCGGCGGTCCGTTCACGACATCGGCTTCTTTCAGCTGGTGGGGCACGGCGTAACCGGCGCGGCCGAACTGCTGGACCTGTCCCGTACGTTCTTCGCGCTGCCGGACCAGGAGCGCCGCAAGCTCGACATCCTCAACTCCCCGCACTTCCGCGGCTATTCCGAGCTCGGCCGGGAACGGACACGCGGTGTTCCCGACCAGCGGCAGCAGCTCGACATCGGCCCCGAGCGGCCCGGCGGCCGCCCAGGGCCCGGCGAGCCGGCGTACCGCTGGTTGGCCGGCCCCAACCAGTGGCCGGCCGGCCTGCCGGAGCTGCAGCCCGCCGTCCTGGACTGGATGGACCAGCTGACGGGGCTCTCCCACCGGCTGCTCCGGCTGATCCTCGAATCGCTGGAGACGCCGGTGGACTTCCTGGACGCGGTGGTGGACCCCGATCCGCAGGTCCACTTCAAGCTGCTGCACTATCCGGGTCCCGCCGAGGCCGCCGAGATCGCCCCCGCGGACCAGGGGGCAGGCATCCACAAGGACCTGGGGCTGCTCACCCTGCTCGTCCAGGACGATGTGGGCGGGCTCCAAGTAGCCGTGGAGGAAGACCACTTCGTGGACGTGCCTGTGGTTCCGGACGCGTTCGTGGTGAACCTCGGCGAACTGCTGGAAGTCGCCACGCGCGGCTACCTCAGGGCCACCGTCCACCGGGTCGTCCGGCCCGCTCCGGGTGTCGACCGGTACTCGATGCCGTTCTTCTACAGCCCCCGCCTCGAAGGGTCGATGCGGCCGCTCCCGACCCGCTACGTCAGCGAGGCGGACGGTGTGGTCGTCGACCCGGACAACCCGCTGTTCGCCTGCTACGGCGACAACGTGATGAAGGGGCTGACCCGGGGGTTCCCGGAGCTGATCGCCCGCCACCACCCCGGCCTGCTGGCCGGCGCCGACCAGTGAGGCCCGGGCCGGCTCCGCTCCGGCAGCACTCTCCCCAAGGAGTAAACAGTTGAGCAACCGCAAGCCGGCCGTCCTCCTGGTCGACCCCGTGACGGTCGGAGTCGGCTACAAGCAGGCGGTCCGGGACATGGACATGAGCGTCGTGTCGCTGTTCACCAACGAGCCGGCGGACCTCAAGGTGACCTGGCCTCACCACGCCGAGGGCGACGACGTCTCCCTCTACGCCACCGAGGCCGCCGAGGTCCTGACCGCTCTCGCGGGCATCGACTACGAGATCAGGGCCGTCGTCCCCGCCTCGGAGTCCGGGGTGCACCTCGCGAGTGTCATCGCCCACGAACTGAGCCTGCCCTGCAATGACGTGGAGCTGGCGCGGGCCAGGCACGACAAGTCCCTGATGCGGGACCACGCGGCCGCGCAGGGCCTGCGCATCCCGGCCTACCGCCTGGTGCACGACCCCTCCGAGGTCCGGGAGGCCGCCGAGAGCATCGGCTACCCGGTCATCGTCAAGCAGTGCGACGGCGCCGGCTCCATCGGCGCCACCCTGGTGCCCGACGCCGCGAGCGCCGAGAACTTCCAAGTCGTCGAAAAGACCAACTACTTCGGCTGGACGGTCGACGCGTGGCTGGTCGAGGAGTACATCCGGGGCCGTGAGTTCGCGGTCAACGCCTTCAGCAGTGACGGCGACCACCGGGTGATCGACATGTGGGAGTACCGCAGGCCCGACGACCGGGACTACGACTTCCCCCTCTGGGACAACGTCCAGGCGGTGCCCGACGATCCCGACTGGGCCAGGATCGAGGAGTACGTCTGCCAGGTGCTCACCGCGTTCGGAGTGCGCCGTGGCCCGAGCCACACCGAGGTGAAGGTCAACGCGGACGGCGTCTTCCTGATGGAGGTGGGGGCCCGGCTCCCCGGCGGCCCGGCCACCGACCAGTGGTCGGAGTTCACGGACGTGCGTCCGTTCCACGACACCCTGGAGTGCTACCTGGGACGGCGTCCCGCCCTCATGGACAAGCCCATCAACAGCCGCGCCATGTTCGGCGCGATCGCCATCCACAACGAGGTCGGACCCGGCACCCTCGTGGCCATGCACGGCCTCGAAGAGGTCAGGAACCACCCGGGTGTCGACAAGGTCCTGGTCTCCTACGAACCGGGCGATCACGTGCCGCCCACCCGGGACACCCTGTCCATCCCGCTGGGCGCCTGGGTCTCGGGCCCCGACCAGGAGTCGGTGGTGCGCGTGCTCGCGGCGATCAGGGCCATGGTCGACCTGGAGATCACGCCGGATCAGCCGGCCGACTGACGGTGACCGCCCCGTTCCCGGACGGTTCTCCCGATCCCGTCCGCAGGCGATCCCATCCCATCCCATCAGCAGAGGAAGAAGAACTCAGCATGGACGTGCGCAAGATCGACGAGACAATCGGCAAGTTCCTCGCGGAGAACTACACCCCTGAACGCGTCGAGCAGCTGGCGGACCGGTTCTTCCACAAGGGCGTGGTGAAGTTCGACGAGAGCGCCCGCCTCGTCCCCGCGGAGATCATGACCGCCGTCCAGGCGGAGGCCGACCGGCTGATCGACGCACACAAGGAGCGCCGCGACCTGCTGCTGCGCACCACGGGGAACACCCCGCGCAAGATGAGCGTGGTCAAGAGCGAGGACATCGAGCAGAGCGAGCTCATCCGCACCATCGCCACATCGGAGTCGTTCCTCGGCTTCCTCGGCCGCATCGCCCGTGAGCCCATCATTCCTCAGGTCTCCACGGACGAGCGCTACCTGATCACCCACCAGGAGTTCAAGGCGGACACCCACGGGTGGCACTGGGGCGACTACAGCTTCGCCCTCATCTGGGCCCTGCGGATGCCGCCCATCTCCTGCGGCGGCATGCTCCAGGCCGTGCCGCACACGCACTGGGACAAGAGCAACCCCCGCATCAACGAGACCCTCTGCGAGCGTCAGATCGACACGCACGGACTCGTCTCCGGAGACCTCTACCTCCAGCGCACCGACACCACGCTGCACCGGACCGTCCCGCTGACCGAGGACGGCGCGGCTCGCACCATCCTCAACATGACCTGGGCGGGCGAGCGTGACCTCGACAAGCCGCTGATCGGCAACGACCGCTGGTGGGAGAACCCGGAGGCGAAGGCCGCCCAGGCGGTGAAGTAGGGCCCGTTGCCGACCTTCGACCCGAAGCAAGGGTGAGGCCGCCGTGGACCCGGCGCCGTTCCCGAGGGGCCGGGCACGCATACCCGATGCGCGTGCCCGGTCCCCGTCGTTGATCCCTCCGGACGGAACCTGACTGACGTGACCAGTAGCCAGATCGCAGCCTTCTTCCTCGACGTCGCGCTGATCGCCGTCATGGCCTGGGTCGGTGGCACCGTGGCCCGTCGGTGCGGCCAGCCCGCCGTCATCGGTGAGATCGTGGCCGGCATCCTCCTCGGGCCCACCCTGCTGCACGGGTCGTTCACGGAGACGGTCTTCCCCCTGGAAGTGCGGTCCGAGCTCGGCGCCCTCGCCGACATCGGCCTCATCCTGTTCATGTTCGCGCTCGGCATGGAGTTCGACTGGTCCGCCAAACGCTCGGTCCGGCGCACCTCGCTCTCCATCGCGGCCTGCGCGATGGTCGTCCCGTTCGCGGCGGGCGCGGGCCTCGGCCTGTGGTGGGGGCCCGGCCAGGCCTCGGCGAGCAAGCTCGACCACGTCCTGTTCATGGGCATCGCGCTGTCGGTGACCGCGTTCCCCGTACTGGCCCGGATCATCGAGGACCGCGGCATCTCCCGTACGCCGCTCGGCCAGTTGGCGGTGGCGAGCGCCGCGCTCTGCGACATCTTCGCGTGGGTCCTGCTCGGCGTGGTCATGCTCCTGTGCGGCAGCGGCGCGCCCTGGCGCCTGATCTGGTTCGTCCCGTACGTGATCTTGATGATCACCGTCATACGTCCGCTGCTCCGCCGGGTGATGCGCAGGACGAGCAGCGAACTCGACATCATCGTCTCCTTCGTGGGCGTGCTCGCGTCCAGCGCCGCCACCGAGTGGATGGGGCTGCACTTCATCTTCGGCGCCTTCGTCTTCGGGGTCGTGCGGGCGCACGCCAAGCGCGGGCTGCCCGAGAAGGTCGACGTCCGGCTCCGGCAGGGACTCGGCTCACTGGGCAGCAGGCTCTTCATGCCGATCTACTTCGTCGTGGCCGGCTGGAAGGTGGATCTCTCCAGCCTGGGGCCGTCCCAACTCCTGGACCTGTCGGTGCTGTTGGTCGCCGCGACAGCCACCAAGTTCCTCGCCGCGGCCGGCGCCGCCCGGCTCTCCGGGATGAGCCCGCGGGAGTCCGCGGCCATCGGCGCCCTGATGAACACGCGCGGACTGACCGAGCTGATCGTGCTGACCGCGGGCCACGAGATGGGGCTCCTCGACGACTCCATGTACACGCTGCTGGTGGCCATGGCCGTGCTCACCACGATGTGCACCGGACCGATCCTGAAGCGGCTGCTGCCTCCTGCCGACCGCTCCGGACCGGACGTGTCGGCCGCGCCCGCCGCGCTCCCCGCGGAGCCCGGCCCCGCGCGGGCGCAGTAGCGTAACTCCCCCCTCGACGGCGTCCGTTGCGGTCCGAAGCACGGAGCAAGGAGTCCAGACGATGACTGCCGAACCCGAAGTGGTGCCCGAGGCCGCGCCGCGCGGTCCGCTGCACAGCTACCGGGAACTGAAAAAGGTGCCCGGGTTCTGGCGGATCGTCGCGGTCGGCATGGCGTCGAAGCTGCCGACCAGCATGGTCGAGCTGAGCCTGCTGCTTCTGGTCGGCCGAACGTACTCCTACGGGACGGCAGGCCTGGCGGTGGCCTGCCTCGCGATAGGCCAGGGCGTGACCGCCCCGCTGCGCGGCCGGCTCATCGACCGGCACTCCCCCCGCGTGGTGTTACTCGGCTGCCTCGCGGCCTACACCGCGGCGACCGTGCTGCTGATCCTGGCGGCATCCGACCACGGCCCCGCCCCCGCGGTCCTGGTGACGTCCGCGGCCCTGGGGGCCGCCTCGCCGCCGACCGCCGTCCTGATGCGGACCGTCTGGCACCACGCCGCCGAGCACGACATGCTCACCACCGCGATGGCCCTCGACTCGGCCATGATGGGCACGGCGCTGATCACCGGCCCCGTGCTGGCCAGCTGGCTCAGTCTGTCGTTCTCCGGGGTCGTCCCCTTGATCGTCATCGCGGTGATGACCGCCGTCGTGGTGTTCCTGCTGCTCGACACCCCGGCCTCACCGCGGCCGGCCGTACGGCGTCACTGGCTGGGCCCGCTGACCTCCGCGCCGCTGCGGCGCCTGCTGATCGCGGACGGGCTCTTCGTCCTGGCGGTGACCGCCACCGACGTGCTGCTGCCGATCTACGCCAAGGAGTACGACGCGGCGGTGTACACCGGCGCCTACCTGGCCGCCCTGTCCATCGGCAGCGTGCTGGGCAGCCTCGTCCTGGGTGCCGCGCCCCGTCTCCTGGCCCACGGCCCCAAGCTCTCCGTGCTGCTCTGCGTCTTCGCGGCGGGAGGCGGCACCCTCGCCCTCGCCGCCCAGTTCTCCCCCCTGGCGGTCCTCGTGCTCTGCCCGGTGGCCGGACTGGTCCTCGGCTCCGTGTTCGGCACGCTGCGGACGGTGGGAAGCGACCTCGCGAAGGAAGGCGAGGTCACCGAGACGATGTCCTGGCTCACCAGCCTCGACATGGCGGGCGGTGCCGTGGGCGCCGCGGTCTTCGCGCACCTCGCCGTCACCGAGGGCAGCCGGACGGCGCTCATGCTGGTGCCGGTGGTGGTCCTGCTGAGCGCGGTGGCAGGCTGGTCGGCGCGCTCGCCGTCGGCCGAGCAGGGCTGACGGCGGCGAGGCCCTTCCCTCGCGGGTCCCCGCCGCCCGTGCCCCGCCCGCGCCGAGGCGCCGGGCGGCCCTGTGGTGTCATGGAGGAAGCTCAAATCAACCTCTGAACTCGTCCGCTGCGGGGTTCGGTGTGCCGCGCCCGGGCCATGACTACCCACACCACGGAGCAAGAGGGGGAGCCATGGAACGCCTGGGTACGGGGATCGGCTGGCGGCCGGAAATCGCCGCGGAGATCGCGGAGCTGCCCGGGGTGGACTGGGTGGAGGTGGTGGCGGAGAACCTCTGCCCCGGCCATCTGCCGTACGCCCTGCAGGAGTTGCGCGAGCGCGGCATCACCGTCGTCCCGCACGGGGTCTCGCTCGGCCTCGGCGGCGCCGAGCGTCCGGACGCCGGCCGGCTGACCGCACTCGCCGAACGCGTCGAGGCGCTGGCCGCACCGCTGGTCACCGAGCACATCGCGTTCGTCCGGGCCGGCGGTCCGCTCACCGCCTCCCCGCGCATGGAGGCCGGGCATCTGCTGCCCGTGCCGCGCACCCGTGACGCGCTGGACGTGCTGTGCGAGAACGTACGCATCGCCCAGGAGGCCCTGCCGGTGCCGCTGGCGCTGGAGAACATCGCCGCCCTCATCAACTGGCCGGGCGAGGAGCTGACCGAGGGGCAGTTCCTGACCGAACTCGTCGAGCGGACCGGGGTCCGGCTGCTGATCGACGTCGCCAACCTCCATACGAACCACATCAACCGGGGCGAGGACCCGGCGGTCGCTCTCGACGGGCTGCCGCTCGACGCCCTGGCGTACGTCCATGTCGCGGGCGGTGTGGAGCGGGACGGGGTGTGGCACGACAGCCATGCCCACCCGGTGACCCGGCCCGTGCTGGACGTCCTGGCCGAACTGTGTGCCCGGACCGAACCGCCCGGTGTGCTGCTGGAGCGCGACGAGGACTTCCCCGAGGGCGCGGAGCTGGCCGGTGAACTCGATGCGATACGCACCGTGCTGAAGGAGGCCCGCCATGCCCAGGCGGCTTGAGCCGACGGCGGGGACCGCGCCGGACCCCCGCACCGCGCCGGACGACGACACCGCGCCGGGCGTCCCGGGAACGACCGGCGGCGCAGGCGGCAACGGGGACGGGGACAGCAGCACGGGCCCGGGCACGGGCACCGACGCGGCGCGGCAGCGGCTGGCGCTGGCGCAGACCGCGCTGCTGTCCGCGCTGGTCGCCGGGACGCCGCCGCCCGAGGGCTTCGACCGCGTACGGCTGCGGGTGCAGAGCCGGGCGCTGACCGCCAAGCGGGCCGACGTCGTCGCCAAGGTCGCGCCGGAGCTGCCGGAGATCCTCGGCGCGGACTACCGGGCCGCGTTCCTCGGCTATGCGCGGCACCGGCCCATGAGCGGCGGCTACCGCCAGGACGCCCTGGACTTCGCGGCGCATCTGCTGGCCCAGGGCCGCCCTCAGGACCCGGCCGCGCGCGAGCAGTTGACGCGCTGGTGGCGGGACCGCGCGGGCCCGAAGCCGCCGTCCGCCCGGCCCCTGGCCCGGCTGGCGCGCGCCGTGCGGCGCGTCCTGGGCAGAGGGTGACCACGATGTCCTTCCCCGCATGGATCTACCTGGGCCTCGCGCTCTCGTCGCTGGTCCTCCTCTTCGGCACGGTCCTGGTGCGTCTGCGGACGCCGTCCGTCCGGCGGCGGGACGCCCTGTCCCACGACGTGTGGGAGACGGCGTTCCTGGCCGGCGGCCCCGGGCGGGTGGCGGACGCCGCGATCGCCGGGATGCACGAGGACGGCCGGCTGGCCGTGGGCGGTCCGGGAGTGGTGACCGTCCGCCAGGCCTTCGCCCGTGACGCGGTCGAGGCCGCCGTACTGGACGCGGTCGCCCGGACGCCCGGCGGTGCACTGGCGGCGCTGCGCGCCACGGCCATGCGCAGCCCGGCGGTCCAAGGGGTCGGCGACCGGCTGGCGGCCCGCGGGCTGCTGCGCCGCCCGGAGCTCGGCCGGGGCTGGCGGCGGCTGGCGAGCGCTCAGATGACGGCCTGTGGGGTCGTCTTCTTCGTCGCGGTGGTGCTCTCCTTCGCCGGGAGCGGGACGGACGGCCCGCCGCCGGTCGTGCGGACGCTGCCCGCGCTGATCGGTGGTCTGGCCGTCGCGTCGCTGTGCAAGAAGGCGTTCACCCGCCGGATCACCAGGGCGGGGGCCTCCGCCCTGCGCTCGGCGAGGGTGGCCGTCCCCCGAGGGGGCGGTGGCGTGGGCGGCGGGGCCTGGCAGCCCGCCGCGCTGGTGGTGGCGCTCGGCGGTACGGCGCTGGTCGCGGACGAACTGCTGCGGCAGCAGTTCGAGGAGGCGCAGCGGGCCACGGCCGCCGCGTCGGGCGGCGGCTCCGGGTCGTCCGGCGGCTCGTCGGCCGTCGACGGCGGGGGCGACTCGGGGAGCGACGGCGGCTCCTGGTGCGGCTCCTCCGACGGCGGTTCCGGGTCGGGCTGCGGCAGCAGCGGTTCGTCCTGCGGCGGCGGCTCGTCGTGCGGGGGCGGATCGAGTTGTGGCGGCGGGTCGGGCTGCGGGGGCGGCGGCTGCGGCGGGAGCTGAGGCCCCGGCGCGTGCCGCCGCCCGTATGGTGAGAAATTTTGTGGCGGTATTTGTACTCATCCCGTAGAACCTCGGCTATGTGGCTCTTCTTCTTCCTCCTCGCCGTGGCGGCGGCGGCCCTGTCCTGTGCGCTGCTGTGCCGTGCCGCGGTCGCCGCCGCGCGCACCACCCGCCCGGCGCCCGGGGCCGTCCCGGGCCCCTCCGCCGAGGGCGACCGTGCCGGGCTGACGCTCTATGAGGTGGCCTATCTCTCCGGCGGCCCGCACCGGCTCGCCGACCTCGTCCTGGTGCTGATGGCCCAGCAACGGCGGCTGCTGCTCACCGACACCGGGTGGGCCACCGTCGTCGACCCGGTCGGCAACGACGCCGTCGAGCGCGCCACCCTGACCGCCATCGGTCCCGGAGGACAGTGCCGCATACCGCGGATACGGGAGTCCCTCGTCGGCGATGTCGCGGTGCGGGAGGTGGCCGACCGGCTGGTGTCCGACGGGCTGGCGCTGCCCGTCGCGGTCCGCCCGGGCATCGCCACCGGCGTCCGCCTGGTGAAGGGCGCCGCCGTCCTGGTGCTGCTGTGCGCCGCCGCTGCCGCCTGGATGGCACCGGCCGAAGCGGACCAAGGGCTGCTCCTGGGCTGGTTCGCGCTCCCGCTGATCGTCACCCTCGGCAGCTGGGCGGTGGCCCGCTTCGAGCTCCACCCGTACAGCGACTGGGCCACCGATGCCGGCGGGCAGCAACTGCCCCGTCCTTCCGGCTCCCCCGCCCCTCTTCCCTCTCTCACCTCGTTCGCCCTCTGCGGCCCCAATGCCCTCACCGACCCCACCTTGCGCGCCGCGCTCCACTCTTCCGGGGCATAGCCTCCGACACCGGTGCCAGGTGCTTTACATCGACAATCGGCGCCCCAACTATCCCTTTTGTATGCACACACGAAGGGACGGCCAGTGAGAGCACTTGCGTTGTACGGCACCATCGGGTCGCTGTTGGTGACCGCCCTCGCCACTGCCCCGGCAGGCGGCGCCACGGGGGCAGCCGCCACGCCACCCGCCCCCGTGGCGCACCGCATCGGCTTCGGCCGCTGCGCAGCGGTGGAGCATCTGCCGTCGTCCGTCGAGTGCGGCACCCTCACCGTTCCCCTCGACTACGCGCGCCCCGACGGCAAGAAGATCCACCTCACCGTCAGCCGGGTCCGGGCCACCGCACGCCGCGAACGGCAGGGCTCCCTGGTCTTCAACCCCGGCGGCCCGGGCGCGTCCAGCATGGAGTTCCCGCTCTACGGCGGGCTCCCCAAGTGGAACAAGCTGGCCCGCGTCTACGACTTCGTGGGCTATGCGCCGCGTGGGGTGGGCCGCTCGGCGCCGCTGTCGTGCCAGGACCCCAAGGAGTTCGCCCAGGCGCCCACCGACAGCCGTCCGCACCCCGACGCGGCCTTCAAACGCCGGAAGCTGGCCCAGGCCAGGGCGTACGCCCGCGGCTGCGTCCGCCGGGCCGGTGCGGACCTGCCGTACTACAACTCCGTCAACAACGCCCGCGACCTGGACATGCTGCGGGCCGCGCTCGGCGAGCGGCGGCTGAACTTCATGGGCGCCTCGTACGGGACGTACTTCGCGGCGGTCTACGCGACGCTCTTCCCCGGCCACGTCCGGCGGATGCTCTTCGACAGTGTGGTCAATCCCGCGCCCCACAAGATCTGGTACCGCAACAACCTCGATCAGGACGTCGCCTTCCAGCGCCGCTGGAGCGACTGGCTGCGCTGGACCGCCAGGCACCACGACCGCTACCACCTCGGCACGACCACGAGGGCGGTGCAGCACGCCTACGACGCGGCGGCGAACAAGCTGCGCCGGCATCCGCTGGAGGGGAGGATCGGCGCCGGCCAGCTGCAGTCGGCGTTCCTCAAGACCGGCTACAACGACGCCTTCTGGCCGATGCGCGCCGAGGCGCTCTCGGGGTATCTGCACGGCAACCCCAAGCCGCTGATCGCCCAAGCCCTGCCGCGGTCCGGCGGCTCCAAGGAGGAGGAGAACGGCAACGCCGTCTACACCGCCGTGGAGTGCAACGACGCGCGCTGGCCGCACGACTGGCGGACCTGGGACCGCGACAACACCGAGATCGCCCGGACCGCGCCGTTCGAGACCTGGGACAACGCCTGGATGAACCTGCCCTGCGCCTTCTGGCCCGACCGGTCGCAGTGGGCGGAGGCCGAGCTGGCCGACGCCGCGCACCGGGCGGAGCGGCACGGCGCCGGCGGGTCCCTGGCCGACGCCGCGGGTCATGCGGCCTCGGTCCATTTCGACGAGGCGCTCCACGGGCGGCGCGGTCCGCTCGACGTCCGCACGGAGCCCGGCGCGCTGCCGCCGGTGCTGCTGCTGGCGGCCGAGCGGGACGCGGCGACGCCCTACCGGGGCGCGCTGGAGCTGCAGCGGCGGCTGCCCGGCTCCTCGCTGGTCACCGAGAACGGGGCCGGCACCCACGGCATCGCGTTCGGGGACAACGCCTGTGTGAACCGGTACGTCGAGGCCTATCTGCTGCACGGGAAGATCCCGGCGCACAAGGTGTACTGTGCACCGCGCCCGGAGCCGGTCCCCGGCCAGCAGCTGGCCCGGGCGCAGCACGCCCTGCCTGGCAAGTAGCGGACCGCATGCGACACGGGCCGTCCCCGAGGGGGCGGCCCGTGTCGCTGTGTGCGGCCGCGTCGCCCGGGACCTCCGGCCGACGCACCGACCGTGCGGGTTACGCCAGGCCCGCGACCAGCTCGGAGACCGGCTTACGGCGCCCGGTGTAGAACGGGATCTCCTCACGGACGTGCATCCGCGCCTCGGAGCCGCGCAGGTGACGCATCAGGTCGACGATGCGGTAGAGGTCGTCGGCCTCGAACGCGAGCACCCACTCGTAGTCGCCGAGCGAGAACGACGGCACGGTGTTGGCGCGCACGTCCGGGAAGCCACGGGCCATCTTGCCGTGGTCGGCCAGCATCCGGCGGCGGTCCTCATCGGGCAGGAGGTACCACTCGTAGGAGCGCACGAAGGGGTAGACGCTCACATAGGCGCGCGGCTGCTCGTCGGCGAGGAAGGCCGGGATGTGCGACTTGTTGAACTCGGCGGGGCGGTGCAGCGCCATGTTCGACCACACCGGGTCCAGCACGCGGCCCAGACGCGTACGGCGGAAGAGGTTGTACGCCTCCTGCAGGGCGTCCGAGCTCTCCGAGTGCCACCAGATCATCACGTCGGCGTCGGCGCGCAGGCCGGACACGTCGTAGGTGCCGCGCACCACCACGTCCTTGGCCGCGAGCTGCGCGAACAGCTCCTCGACCTCCTCGGCGTAGCCGCTGCGGTCCTCCGGGAGGACCTCGCGCAGCTTGAACACCGACCAGAGGGTGTAGCGGATGATCTCGTTGAGGTCCTTGGCCTTCTTGCCGGCGTGCGGAACCTTCTCGGGCGCCGCGGGGACCTGCGGCGCGGAAGCGGGAGTGGAAGCGTCTGTCATGCCGTCCATTCTCACTCGCCGGGCACCGGGTCCGGGCGCAGGGTGGCGAGGATGTCGTCGGCGGCCGTACGGCCCGAGGCGATACAGGCCGGGATACCGACGCCCCCGTAGAGCGCACCGCACACCCGCAGGCCCGGCAACTGGGCCACGGCGTCCCGGATGCGGGCCACCCGCTCCAGGTGGCCGACGGGGTACTGGGGCAGCCCGCCGTCCCAGCGGGTGACCCGCGAGGCGACCGGCGCGGCGGTCAGCCCGACCGCCTCGCGCAGATCCGCCCGCGAGAAGCCGACCAGTTCGCCGTCCTCGCGCGTCAGGTCCTCCTCGTCGCCGAAGCGGCCGAGGGAGGTGCGCAGCACGAAGAGGTCGGGGTCGGACCGGCCGACCCAGCCCCACTTGTTGCCGGAGAAGGTGGACGCCTTGATCTTGCGGCCGTCCACGGGCGGTACGAGGAAGCCGCTGCCGGTCAGCCGCCCTTCGACGTCGGCGCGGCGGAAGGCCATGGTCACCAGGGCCATCGAGGCGTACGCGACGGAGTCCAGCTCGGCGGCGGCGGGCCGGCAGACGGGGGCGAGGAGGCGGGCCGTGGCCTGCGCGGGGGTGGCGAGGACGAGGGCGTCGGCGGTGAGCGGGGCGCCGTCGAGGTCGAGCAGCCAGCCGTCGGGGGTGCGCCGCACCCCGGTGACCGGCGTCCCCGTACGGATCTCGCCGCCCTTGGCGCGTACGGCGTCGGCCACCGCGCCCGGCAGCGTCCCGATGCCGCCCTCGATGCCCATGAAGACGGGGCCCGTCGCGGCGGCCCCGGCCTGGTGGACGGTCGCGGCGGACCGCGCCTGGATGCCCCGTACCCCGTCGAGCAGGGAACGGTGCGACCGCGCGGCCTCGAACAGCGGGGGGACGGCGGCGCGCATCGAGATCCGGTACGCGTCGCCCGCGTACACCCCGCCGAGGAGGGGCTCCACGAGCCGGTCGACGACCTCGCGGCCCAGGCGCCGGGCGACATAGTCGCCGACGGCGACGTCCTCGCCGACCTCGGTGCGCGGGAGCCGGGCGTCCTCGTCGATCCGGGCCAGGCCCTCCGGGGAGAGCACGCCGGAGGCGGCGAGCGGGCCGAGGTCCCCGGGGACGCCCATGACATGCCCCTTGGGCATCGGACGCAGCGCGCCGCGCGTCCACAGGGACGCGCCTGCCGTGGTGGGCGGCTGCAGCCGGTCGCCGATCCCGACGGCGCGCGCGAGATCCACCGCCTCCGGCCGCCTGGCCAGCATCGATTCGGCGCCCAGGTCGACGGGTACACCCGCGATCTCGCCCGTGCGCAGCTTGCCGCCGAGCCGGTCCGTCGCCTCCAGCACGGTCACCCGGGCCCCGCCTTCGAGCAGACGGTGCGCCGCCGCGAGTCCGGAGATGCCTCCGCCGATGACGACCACATGACCGGTGCTGCCGGGCCCGCGGCCCGTACGGGAGTGCGCTGCGCTCATGCCCCCACTCTCTCAGAGCGCACCGGCGCCACCGGGACCGGATCATGGCTCCCACCGCGGCCGTAGCGGGCGGGCACGGTGTCCGGGAGCCCCGTTGACAGCGGGCAGCGGCGGGCAAAGACTCATGGGCGGCGGGTGGCGATCTTCGTACCGTCCGCCGACCGTCGAGCCGGGACAGCGAGGACAGGGCCTGATGACCGACCCACGCGTACGGGATGTGTACATCGTCGATGCGGTGCGGACCCCCGTCGGCAAGTACGGCGGCGCGCTGGCCGCGGTCCGGCCGGACGATCTCGCCGCCCATGTGGTCAGGGCCCTGGTGGACCGCACCCCGGATCTCGACCCGGCGCGGATCGACGACGTCTGTTTCGGCGATGCGAACGGCGCCGGCGAGGACAACCGCAATGTGGCGCGGATGGCGGTGCTGCTGGCCGGGCTGCCGGTGACCGTTCCCGGCGTGACCGTGAACCGGCTGTGCGGGTCCGGTCTGGAGGCGGTCATCCAGGCGGCCCGCGCCATCGCGCACGGCGATGCGCATATCGCGGTGGCGGGCGGAGTGGAGTCGATGAGCCGTGCGCCGTATGTGCTGCGCAAGCCCGAACGCGCCTTCCCCGCGGGCCACCAGGAGATGTTCTCCTCGACGCTGGGCTGGCGGATGGTCAATCCGCGGATGGCCCCCGAGTGGACGGTGGCGCTCGGCGAGGGCGCCGAGCTGATCGCCGACCAGCACGGCATCACCCGTGAGCAGCAGGACGTCTTCGCGCTGGCCAGCCATCAGAAGGCGGTGCGGGCCTGGCGGGAGGGCGCCTACGACGGGGAGGTGGTGCCGCTGCCGGAGGTGGAGCTGCTGCGCGACGAGACGATCCGGGAGGCGTCGTCCCTGGAGTCGCTGTCCAAGCTGAAGCCGGTGTTCCGTACGGCCGGAGGCACGGTCACCGCCGGGAACTCCTCCCCGCTCAACGACGGTGCGGCGGCGCTGCTGCTGGTGGACGAGGAGGGCCTGCGGGCCACCGGACGCGAACCGCTGGCCCGTATCCGTGCCAGCGCGGTGACCGGCATCGAGCCGCAGCTGTTCGGCCTGGGCCCGGTGGAGGCGGTACGGCGCGCGCTGGAGCGGGCCGGGCGCGGCTTCGGCGAGGTGGCGACGTTCGAGCTCAACGAGGCGTTCGCGGCACAGGCGCTGGGCTGCCTCGGGCAGTGGCCGGAGCTGGACCCGGCCGTGGTGAATCCGCGCGGCGGCGCCATCGCCATCGGCCACCCGCTGGGCGCCTCCGGTGCGCGGCTCGCGGGGGCGGTGGCCCACCAGCTCGCCGCACTGGGCTCGGGCACGGGGCTCGCCGCGCTGTGCATCGGCGTGGGCCAGGGGCTCGCGCTGGTCCTGGAACGCTGAGGGGCGCGGCGCTCTCCCGCACACGACGCACGCGGCGTTCGCCCGCACACGACGAAGGAGCACACGGCATGGCGACGGAGCAGCTGGTGGTCGTCGGGGGCGATGCGACGGGGATGGCCGCCGCCTCGCAGGCCCGCCGGCTGAAGAAGCCGGACGAGCTGGCGATCACCGCGTTCGAGCGCGGCCACTACACCTCGTACTCCGCCTGCGGCATCCCGTACTGGGTGGGCGGCGAGGTCGACGGCCCGGACGGGCTGATCGCCCGGACGGCGCAGGAGCACCGCGCCCGGGACATCGATCTGCGGCTGCGCTGCGAGGTCACCGAACTCGACCTGGACCGGGGCCGGGTGCGTACCCGGGAGCTGGACAACGGCGGCCGGGAGTCCTGGACCGGCTTCGACAAGCTGGTGCTGGCGACCGGCGCCCGCCCGCGCCGGCCCGATCTGCCGGGGATCGACGCGCCCGGCGTGCACGGCGTGCAGACCCTGGACGACGGCCAGGCCCTGCTGGACACCCTCGACGCCTCCCCGGGCCGACGGGCGGTCATCGTGGGCGCCGGCTACATCGGTGTGGAGATGGCCGAGGCACTGATCCGCCGCGGCTACGAGGTCACCGTCCTGGAGCAGAGCGCGCAGCCGATGTCCACCCTCGACCCCGACATGGGCGCGCTCGTCCATGAGGCGATGTGCGCGATGGGCATCGAGACGGTGCGCGGCGCCACCGTCACCGGTGTGCTGACCGACAACGAGGGGACGTCCGGGGGCGGGCGGGCCCGCGCGGTCACCACCGAGGACGCGGAGTACCCGGCGGACGTGGTGGTGCTGGGTCTGGGCGTACGCCCCGAGACCACGCTCGCCGCCGCGGCCGGACTGCCGCTGGGCGCCTCCGGCGGACTGCTCACCGACCTCGCGATGCGGGTCCGCGGCCACGACCACATCTGGGCGGGCGGCGACTGCGTGGAGGTGCTGGACCTGGTCTCCGGGCAGCTGCGCCATATCGCGCTGGGCACCCACGCCAACAAGCACGGGCAGGTCATCGGCGCCAATGTGGGCGGCAGCTATGCGACCTTCCCCGGTGTCGTCGGCACGGCCGTCAGCAAGGTCTGCGACCTGGAGATCGCCCGGACGGGGCTGCTGGAGCGCGAGGCGCTCGCCGCCGGCCTGCGCTTCGTCACGGTGACCGTCGAGGCCACCAACCGCGCCGGCTACTACCCCGGCGCCCGCCCGATGCACGTCAAGATGCTCGCCGAGCGCCGTACGGGCCGGCTCCTGGGGGTGCAGATCGTCGGCCGCGAGGGCGCCGGCAAGCGGGTGGACATCGCAGCGGTCGCGCTGACCGCCGGGATGACGGTGGAGCAGATGACCGCGCTGGACCTCGGCTACGCCCCGCCGTTCTCCCCGGTCTGGGACCCCGTCCTGGTAGCGGCCCGCAAGGCCGCTGCCGCGGTACGGGACGCCGGGGCCTGACCACGCGGGCAGGCCGCTGGCCCCGGTTGCGCCGTCGCGCCGGGCGACGCGCTCAGCGCGCCGTCTGCGTGTGGACGTAGTCGACGAGGCGGGTCAGCGCGTCCGGGTCGGTGGACGGCAGCACGCCGTGGCCGAGGTTGAAGATGTGGCCCTCCAGTCCGGCGGCGGCGTCGAGGACCTCGCGGGCCTTGTTCTCGACGGCCTCGCGGGGCGCGAAGAGCACGGCCGGGTCGATGTTGCCCTGCAGCGCCTTGCCGGGGCCGACGCGGCGGGCCGCCTCGTCCATGGGGACGCGCCAGTCGACGCCGACGACGTCCGCGCCCGCCTCGCCCATCAGGCCGAGGAGTTCGCCGGTGCCGACGCCGAAGTGGATACGCGGCACGCCGAGGCCCTCGACCGCCCGGAAGACCTTGGCGGAGGCGGGCATCACGGAGCGGCGGTAGTCGGCCGGCGAGAGCGCGCCGACCCACGAGTCGAAGAGCTGGACGGCGCTCGCCCCGGCCGCGATCTGCACCTTGAGGAAGGCCGCGGTGATGTCGGCGAGCCGGTCCAGCAGGTCGGCCCACAGCTGCGGGTCGCCGTACATGAGGGCCTTGGTGCGCTCGTGGTTGCGCGAGGGGCCGCCCTCGACGAGGTAGCTGGCGAGCGTGAAGGGCGCCCCGGCGAAGCCGATCAGGGGCGTGCCGCCCAGCTCACGGACGAGCATGCCGATGGCCTCGGTGACGTACGAGACGTCGCCGGGCTCCAGGTCGCGCAGCTGCGCCAGGTCGGCGCGGGTGCGGATCGGGTTCTCGACGACCGGGCCGACGCCGGGCTTGATGTCGAGGTCGATACCGAGGGCCTTGAGGGGGACGACGATGTCGCTGAAGTAGATGGCGGCGTCGACGTTGTGCCGGCGCACGGGCTGCAGCGTGATCTCGGTGACCAGATCGGGCCGCATGCACGAGTCGAGCATCGCGATGCCCTCGCGGACCTTGCGGTACTCGGGCAGTGAGCGGCCGGCCTGGCGCATGAACCACACCGGGGTGTGCGGCACCGGCTCACGGCGGCACGCCTTGAGGAAGGCCGAGTCGTGTGTACCGGTCTGCTGCTGGCCCGTGGGGCAATCGTTGGCGCTCACGCCCCAAATCTTCGCACGCCGGGTGACCCGCCGAAGGGGCCAGGTGGCCGATATCTCCGCATGCGCCCGGGGGCGCCTCCGAATGGGCGACGCGCGCACCGGGTGTCCTCCCCGTATGCGGGCCCGGTTCCGCCTAATCTTCCGGGCATGGCTGCGGCTCACGAACACCTCGCGGACAGCGCGGACGAGGCCCCGATCCCCTTCCGTCAGGCGGTCGATGCGCTCCGCGCGGCACGGCTGCGGCCGGAGATCGAGATCGACCCGACACCCGCCCCGAAACGGCTCGCCCCCTATGCGTACGCGCTGGAGGCGGCGGTCGTCGAGCGCGGCGCGGGTCCGGACGGCGAGGACAAGGATCTGGCGGACGGCCGGCTGGTGGTGCTGCACAACCCGGCCGGGGACGACACCTGGCAGGGCACCTTCCGCGTCGTGACGCTGGCGCGCGCGGAGCTGGAGCCGGAGATGGGCGCCGATCCGCTGCTGCCGGAGGTGTCGTGGTCCTGGCTCACCGGCGCGCTGGACGCGCGCGGGGTGCGCTACGGCGCACCGAGCGGGACGGTGACCCGAGCCGGCTCGCACTACTTCGGCGGGCTCGCGGCGCGCGAGCCGGCCACGCAGATCGAGATCCGGGCGTCCTGGACGCCCGCCGAGGGGCCCGGCGGGGTGCCGGAGCTCGCGGTGCATCTGTCGGCGTGGTGCGATCTGCTGTGCCAGGTGGCGGGCCTGCCGCCGGCCACGGTCGACATGACACCGCGCGGCGGGATCGTCCCGCTGCCGCAGCGCCGCGGTGCACAGCCCCGCTGACCTGCACTTTCCCGCGCTCCCCCGGCGCGGTGATCATCTTTGCGCAGAGCCGGTCCCGAGGTGCGTCCGCGCCCGGCCGGCGCCGTGATCACCGCGCCGCCGCCTCCGCCAAGGGGTGGGGACAACATCGCGTACGGCTTTGATCATCTTGGTGCACACCGCGTGCCCACCTCTGATCGATCACGCATCCGATTTGCCCGAATTGCCCCTAACTAAATCGTGATCAAAGTCTAAAGTCCCGCCGGATTGCTGCCGAAGAGGTCAGTGACCCTTCAAACACGGATTATTCCGGCTCCCCCCAGCCGGCTTCCGTCCCCCGCCACTCCCCCAGGAGGCCCGGTGTCTGTTCTCCTCGAGCAACCTTCGAGCCTGGTCGCCTACCGCCCGAACAAGCCGACGGCCATGGTCGTCGTGGCCGACCCTCGCGTCCGCTCCACCGTGACCCGCCACCTGTGGGCCCTCGGAGTGCGTGACGTGATCGAGGCGTCGTCCATCGCGGAGGCCCGTCCCCGCGTCGGCAACCCGCGCGACATCTGCGTGGCCGACGTCCACCTTCCCGACGGCTCCGGCCTCACGCTCCTGTCCGAGACCCGGGCGGCCGGCTGGCCCAACGGCCTCGCACTGTCCGCGGCCGACGACATCGGCGCCGTGCGCAACGCCCTGGCCGGCGGCGTCAAGGGCTATGTCGTCACCGGCACCCGTACCAACCTGGGCCTTCCGGGCCGTCCGGGCACCTCGCCCATCGGCGCCAACGCGGCCCGTATGCAGCGCCGTCCTCCGGGCGCCCCCGGCCACCCGGGCGGCTACCGGGAGCTGTCGGGCCGTGAGGTCGAGGTGTTGCGGCTGGTGGCGGAGGGCCAGTCCAACAAGGCCATCGGCGTCTCGATGGGGCTGTCGGCACTGACCGTGAAGAGCCACCTGGCCCGCATCGCCCGCAAGCTCGGCACCGGTGACCGGGCCGGAATGGTGGCGGTCGCACTGCGCACCGGGATCATTCACTGACCGTCCATCCGACCGGCTCGCCCGTCGAGGGAACGTTCCCTCGACGGGCGACGTGCATACACAGATACCCTTGACTGGTGACCGACGCCCAAAAGACCGCAGCAGACACGACACTGCGAGCGACCGGAGACTCGCCTCCGGATTCCCGACCGGCGCCGGTCCCTCTCCTGGAGCCCCGCGAGGGCATCCCCCCGGTGACCGCCACCGACGAGGCGCTCGCCGAGGTCGTGGCCGCCTTCGCGGCGGGCACGGGTCCGGTGGCCGTCGACGCCGAGCGGGCCTCGGGCTACCGCTACGGCCAGCGCGCCTACCTCGTACAGCTGCGCCGCGAAGGCGCCGGCAGCGTGCTGATCGACCCGGTCGGCTGCCCCGACCTGTCGGCGCTGGGCGAGGCGATCGGCGACGCCGAGTGGGTGCTGCACGCCGCCACCCAGGACCTGCCGTGCCTGCGTGACATAGGGATGCTCCCCACCCGGCTGTTCGACACCGAGCTGGCCGGACGGCTGGCCGGCTTCGCCCGGGTGGGCCTGGGGGCCATGGTCGAGAACGTCCTCGGCTTCGCCCTGGAGAAGGGACACTCCGCCGTCGACTGGTCCACCCGCCCGCTGCCCGAGCCCTGGCTGCGCTATGCCGCGCTCGATGTCGAGCTGCTGGTGGATCTGCGCGACGCGCTGGAGGAGGAACTGGAACGGCAGGGGAAGCTGGAGTGGGCCCGGCAGGAGTTCGCGGCGATCGCCGCCGCTCCCCCGCCGCCGCCCCGCAAGGACCCCTGGCGCCGTACCTCCGGCATGCACAAGGTCCGCCGACGCCGTCAGATGGCGGTCGTACGGGAGCTGTGGACGGCCCGCGACCAGGTGGCCCAGCGGCGCGACGTCTCACCCGGCAAGGTGCTCGGGGACGCCGCGATCGTGGAGGCGGCGCTGAACCTGCCGCCGAACAGCCACGCACTGGCCGCACTGCCCGGCTTCGGCCACCGCATGGGCCGCCGGCAGCTGGAGCAGTGGCAGGCCGCCGTCGACCGCGCCCGCGCGCTGGCCGAGAACGAGCTGCCGCAGCCCGGCCAGCCGCTCAACGGGCCGCCGCCGCCCCGCTCCTGGGCCGACAAGGACCCGGTCGCCGCGGCCCGGCTCTCGGCCGCCCGCGCGGCCGTCACCGCGCTCGCCGAGAACCTCAATCTCCCGCAGGAGAACCTGATCACCCCGGACACGGTGCGCCGGCTGTGCTGGGAGCCGCCGGCCGAGCCGAGCCAGGAGTCGGTCGCCGAGGTGCTGTCGGGGCATGGCGCCCGTCCGTGGCAGATCGAGCAGGTCGCCCCGCTGCTCACCGAGGCGCTGCTGACGGACGGCGGCTGACGCCTTCGGCACGGCGGTGCGGACCCCGCACCGCCTGCCGTCGTCCGCTCCGTGCGCCGTGGCCGGCGTCACCGTTCGCCGTGGCGGCGGGATCGTCTCCCGCCGCCACGGCGCGGCACCGGGACGGTGCGGGACCGACACCGTGTGTCCCGGTCGGAGGGAAGGCATCGGAGTGCTCCGGGAGAGGAGCCCCAGGGAGAGGCGGCCGGATTCCCGAGCCCGTCGGGAATCCGGCGTCGCCCCTCAGTCCTGGTTGACGTGCATGTACAGGACCTTGCGGTTGGTCGCGTCGATCCCGTAGGTCGTCTCGTTCCAGTTGTCGGGGGTCACGACGCCCACGGTCCAGGCCACCGCGTCGCTCCCGTTCTGGGCATCGCCGAGTTCGACGGTGGTGACGGTGCCCTTGGTCTTGTCGGTGGCCGTCTGCGCGGCCTGCTGGGCCGTGACCTTGGCCTTGGACAGCCGGGCGGCCAGCTGCTGCTTGTCGCCGGAGTCGTCCGACTCGCTGCGCGGCTGCTCGGCCTTTCCGGAGACCGCGTCGACGCGGACGGAGTGCACCGTCCCGTCGGTCGTCGCGACCGCGGTGCTCCAGTAGGGGCTGGCGGGTGAGCCCTTGAGCTCCGCGGCGATCACCTCCGAGGCGGGGACGGCCGCGACCGCCGCCTTCATCGCCTGCTCGTAGCCCACCTTGGCCTTCGGGATCAGGGCCTTGCGCTGCGCCTGCTCCGCGTTGAGCGAGGTGCTCGGGGAGGCGGGGGCGGAGGCGGGCACCGGCCGCGCGGGGGCCTTGTCCTTCTCGCTGTTCCCGCAGCCCGACAGCAGCGCGCCCGCGGCGGCGACGGCGCAGACCAGACCGATCGCGCGCGGGCCCGCCGGACGCCCGCACCGGGTCACGACACCACTCCTGTTCGTATCCATATGGGCACTTTAAGTGTGTGATGGGATGAATTGCGCCAAGACCCGACCGTATTCAGTCGTTTTTGATCATCCCGTTCCGCCGCTTGCCGCGTCCTCGCCCCGCCAGAGGCCCTCCTGTCCGGTGTGACGTTCACCGCTCCGGGCGGTGGGGGTGTGCAGCTTGGTTACCCGTAAGTAGCATGTCGGGTGTGAAGCGTCCCCCGGGGCGCCCCGCAGCAGTGCCATCCCGCACCTGGAGGAGAGCCAACGTGCCTCGTACCGCTAGGGACGTCGTCTTCGTCGACGGCGTCCGCACCCCGTTCGGCAAGGCGGGCCCGAAGGGCATCTACCACGAGACCCGCGCCGACGATCTCGTCGTGAAGGCCATCCGGGAGCTGCTGCGCCGCAACCCGGCCCTGGACCCCGCGAAGATCGACGAGGTCGCCATCGCCGCCACCACCCAGATCGGTGACCAGGGCCTGACCCTCGGCCGGACCGCCGGCATCCTCGCCGGCCTCCCGCAGTCGGTGCCCGGTTACTCCATCGACCGCATGTGCGCCGGTGCGCTGACCGCCGTGACCGCCACCGCCGGCTCCATCGCCTTCGGTGCGTACGACGCCGTCATCGCCGGCGGTGTCGAGCACATGGGGCGCCACCCCATGGGCGAGGCCGTCGACCCCAACCCGCGGTTCGTCAGCGAGAAGCTGGTCGACCAGTCGGCCCTGTTCATGGGCATGACGGCGGAGAACCTCCACGACCGCTACCCGCACATCACCAAGCAGCGCGCCGACGAGTACGCCGTGCGCTCGCAGGAGAAGGCGGCGAAGGCGTACGCGAACGGGAAGATCCAGCAGGACCTGGTCCCGATCTCGGTGCGCAACACCAACGCCGAGGTCGGCGAGACCGGCTGGGGCCTGGTGACCGCCGACGAGCCGATGCGCCCGGGGACCACCCTGGAGAACCTCGCGGGTCTCAAGACGCCGTTCCGTACCCACGGCCGCGTCACGGCCGGTAACGCCGCGGGTCTCAACGACGGCGCGACCGCCTCGATCCTCGCCTCCGAGGACTTCGCCCGGGAGCACGACCTCCCGGTCAAGATGCGTCTGGTCTCCTACGCCTTCGCGGGCGTCGAGCCCGAGGTCATGGGCTACGGCCCGATCCCGGCCACCGAGAAGGCGCTCGCCAAGGCGGGCCTCGGCATCGGTGACATCGACCTGTTCGAGGTCAACGAGGCGTTCGCCGTGCAGGTGCTCGCCTTCCTCGACCACTACGGCATCGCCGACGACGACGCGCGCGTCAACCAGTACGGCGGCGCCATCGCCTTCGGCCACCCGCTGGCCTCCTCCGGCGTCCGGCTGATGACCCAGCTGGCCCGGCAGTTCGAGGAGCAGCCGGAGGTCCGCTACGGCCTGACCACCATGTGCGTCGGCTTCGGCATGGGCGCGACGGTCATCTGGGAGAACCCGAACCACAAGGACGCCGGAGGCAGCAAGTGAGCACCACCACCGCCGAACTTCTGAAGGGTGCGGCCGAGCTGTTCCCGGACGAGGTCGTCACCCAGGCGCACGTCCGCCACCTCGACCTGCCGTACGGCGCGGGCAAGTTCGCCCTGATCACGCTGGACAACGGCTTCGACCACACCAAGCCGACCACCTTCGGCCCCGGCTCGCTGGCGAACCTCAACGCCGCGATCGACCAGGTCGAGAAGGAGGCCGCGGACGGCGACATCGTCGGCGTCGGCCTCACCGGCAAGCCGTTCATCTTCGCGGTGGGCGCCGACCTCAAGGGCGTCGAGCTGCTGAAGCAGCACGAGGACGCGCTGGCCATCGGCAAGGGCGGCCACGAGGTCTTCAAGCGGCTCTCGAAGCTCGCCGTACCGACCTTCGCGTACTACAACGGTGCCGCGATGGGCGGTGGCGTCGAGGTCGGTCTGCACTGCTCCTACCGCACCGTCTCCAAGGCCCTCCCGGCCTTCTCGCTGCCCGAGGTCTTCCTCGGTCTCGTCCCGGGCTGGGGCGGCTGTGCGCTGCTGCCGAACCTCATCGGCGCGGACAAGGCCGTCTCGGTCATCATCGAGAACTCGCTCAACCAGAACAAGCAGCTCAAGGGCAAGCAGGTCTTCGACCTCGGCATCGCGGACGCGATCTTCGAGGGTGCGGACTTCCTGGAGCAGTCGCTGATCTGGACCGCGAACGTCCTCAAGGGCGACGTGACCGTCGAGCGTCCCGAGATCGACCGCGGTGAGGCCTGGGACCAGGCCGTCGCCAAGGGCAAGTTCATCGCCGACGGCAAGGTGCACGGCGCCGCCCCGGCCGCCTACCGCGCGCTGGACATCATCGCCGCCGCCAAGAGCGGCGACCTGCAGGCCGGTTTCGACGCCGAGGACCAGGCCCTGGCGGACCTGATCATGGGTGGCGAACTCCGCGCCGGCATCTACTCGTTCAACCTGGTGCAGAAGCGTGCCAAGCGGCCCGCCGGTGCGCCGGACAAGAACCTGGCCCGTCCGGTCAGCAAGGTCGGTGTCGTCGGCGCCGGTCTGATGGCCTCGCAGCTGGCCCTGCTCTTCCTGCGCCGTCTGGAGGTGCCGGTCGTGCTGACCGACATCGACCAGGAGCGCGTCGACAAGGGTGTGGGCTACGTCCACGCCGAGATCGACAAGCTGCTCGGCAAGGGCCGCATCAACCAGGACAAGGCCAACCGCCTCAAGGCCCTGGTCTCCGGTGTCCTGGACAAGGCCGAGGGCTTCTCCGACGCCGACTTCATCATCGAGGCGGTCTTCGAGGAGATCGGCGTCAAGCAGACGGTGTTCGCGGAGGTGGAGGCCGTCGCCCCGGCGCACGCCATCCTCGCCACCAACACCTCCTCGCTGTCGGTCAGCGAGATGGCCTCGAAGCTGAAGCACCCCGAGCGGGTCGTCGGCTTCCACTTCTTCAACCCGGTCGCGATCCTCCCGCTGCTGGAGATCGTGCGCGGCGAGAAGACCGACGACGCCTCGCTGGCCACCGCCTTCGCGGTCGCCAAGAAGCTGAAGAAGACCGCGGTGCTCACCAAGGACGCCCCGGCGTTCGTGGTCAACCGCATCCTGACCCGCTTCATGGGCGAGATCCAGAACGTCATCGACGAGGGCACCCCGGTCGAGACGGCGGAGAAGGCCATCGAGCCGCTCGGCCTGCCGATGTCGCCGCTGGTGCTGCTGGAGCTGGTCGGCCCGGCGATCGGTCTGCACGTCTCCGAGACGCTCAACCGCTCGTTCCCGGACCGCTTCACGGTCTCCCCGAACCTCAAGGCCGTCGTCGAGGCCGGCAAGCGCGGCTTCTACGTCTACGACTCCGGCAAGCCGGAGCTGGACCCCGAGGTCGCGGCGCTCCTCAAGCAGGGCGACTCGGTGCTGACGGAGGACCAGGTCCGCGACCGCGTCCTGGACGCCGTGGCGCAGGAGATCGGCCTGATGCTGGACGAGGGCGTGGTCGCCGAGGCGCAGGACATCGACCTGTGCCTGATCACCGGCGCCGGCTGGCCCTTCCACCTGGGCGGCATCACGCCGTACCTGGACCGCGCGGGCGTCTCCGAGCGGGTGCGGGGCAAGAAGTTCCTGGCCCCGGGCATCGCGAGCGTCCCCGCGTAAGGACGCACGGATCACCACGGCGCGGGCCGGCTCGGCGGAGCCGGCCCGCGCTGTCGTGTGCCGGGAAACGTCCGGCCCGGTCCGCCGGGCCCGCCCCACGGCACGGACGGCCCCGCCCGGCATGGGAAGGTGGCGGCATGGATTCCTTGGTCGTGGTCGATGCCGCCAATGTCGTCGGCTCGGTGCCGGACGGCTGGTGGCGGGACCGGCACGGCGCGGCGGAGCGGCTGCGCGACGCCCTGGCCGCGTACGCCGGCACGGGACTGCCCGGTCTGGTCGCGCCCCCTGTGGAGCTGGTCCTGGTGGTGGAGGGCGCGGCGCGCGGAGTGGAATCCGTGGACGGCGTACGGGTGGTGCCGGCGAGCGGCAGCGGCGACGACCGGATCGTGCAACTGGTGGCGGAGGAGTGCGGCGACCGGGACTGTCTGGTGGTCACCGCGGACCGCGAGCTGCGCGCACGTGTCCAGGCCCTGGGGGCCCGGGTGACGGGCCCGCGCGCGGTGTGGGGGCGGGAGCGCGGCGAGGCCTGACCGCCGAGCCGTCAGGGCCTGTTCAGGTAGGCGAGGACGGCGAGGACACGGCGGTTGTGGTGGTCGTCGTCGGTGATGCCGAGCTTGCCGAACATGGAGGTGGTGTACTTGCTGATGGCGCTGTCGCTGAGGAAGAGACGCCGGCCGATGGCCTGGTTGGACAGCCCCTCGGCCATGAGGCCGAGCACGGAGTGCTCCCGCTCGGTGAGCCCTTCGAGGCGCCGTTGGGAGGTCCCGCCGGCCAGCAGTTTGGCGATGACGGCCGGGTCCATGGCGGTCCCGCCCCCGGCGACGCGTTCCAGGGCGTCGATGAACTGATCGGCGTCGAACACGCTCTCCTTGAGGACATAGCCGATGCCGCCGGAGCCGTCGGCCAGGAGCTCGCGGGCATAGAGCTGTTCCACGTGCTGGGACAGGATCAGGACGGGCAGGCCGGGCAGTTGGCCGCGGGCCGCAAGAGCCGCCCGCAGGCCCTCGTCCGAGTGCGTCGGCGGCATGCGGACATCGACGACCGCGGCATCCGGCCGCCACTTCAGCAGCGCCTCCAGCGTCCCGGGTCCGGTGGTCGCCGTCGCCACCACCTGGTGGCCGTAGGCCTCGATGAGGCGGACCAGCCCGTCGCGCAGGAGGTAGAGGTCTTCGGCTACGACGATTCGCATGGCACCATCATCCTGGCCCGGGTGGGACCGCCGGCCGGGCTGGTGATCTCCAGCGTTCCGTCGAAGACCGCGAGCCGGCGGCGCAGCCCCGCGAGTCCACCGCCGGGGCGCACCTCGGCCCCGCCCCGGCCGTCGTCCTCGACGTCGACGACGAGGGCGGTACCGTCCGGACGACGGAGATCCGCGCCCGGGTCGCCCGGGCGTGCTTGACCGCGTTGGTGACCAGTTCGGCGATCCCGAAGTACAGGGCGGACTCGATCGGCGGGTCCGGGCGGAGCCGGAGGTCGGCGCTGACCGCCACTTCGAGCGGGCTGTCCAGGGCGAAGGCGCGCACGGCGGCGACGAGGCCTCGCTCGCTCAGTACCGGCGGGCTGATGCCGCTGACCAGTTCGCGCAGCTCGGTCAGTGACGTGGCGGCGCCCGCCCGCGCCTCCCGCATCAGCTCCTTGGCCCGGTCGGGGTCACTCTCCATCAGCTTCTCCGCGGTCGCCAGGGAGAGCCCGAGCCCGACCAGGCGCGCCTGCGCCCCGTCGTGCAGGTCCCGCTCGATCCGGCGGATCTCGGCGGCCTGCGCGACCGTCGTATCGGCGCGCTGGGCGGTCAGTTCGGCCACCCGTTCCGCCAGCGCCATCGCAGCCGACGCGCGCAGGAAGCGCACGGCCACCGGCTCGGCGCACCGCCAGGCGTAGGGGGCGGTGGCGAGGGCCACGGCCAGGCCGAGCGCCCCGATTCCGCGCGCGGCGAGGCCCGGGTGGCCGAGCCCGAGGACCGCCGCGGCCGCCCCGGCCGGCGGGAGCGCGGCGACCACGCCCGCGGTGACCGGTGCGAGCGCCGTGAACCGCAGGTCGCGCCAGTTGGCGGGGTCACGCCGGCGCAGCCGCCACTTCTGGTCCAGGAGGGCGTCACGGCTGGTGCGTTCGTAGCCGAAGCCGTTCCACCAGTAGCCGGTGGACATCCGCGTCACCGGACCGGCCTGCCGGTACCCGGCGGGTATGACGGTGGCGGTCCACGTCGCGACGAGGAAGCGGAACATCCGGCAGACCGGGCGGGCCAGGGCGAGCGTGCCCACGCACACCAGCACGCACGGCGCCGCCCACGACCACGGGTTTCCCGCACCCCACCGGATCCCCAGCGCCACGGCGCCGGCCCACACGGCGGGGACCAGCATGCTGACGACCACCACGGCGCACGCGCGCACGAACCCCACGCAGGCGCTTGCCGCCCACGCTCTCAGCTGTCGCATGATTCTTCCTCTTCCCTCCGGCTCGGTGGTCCCACTGTGCGCCGCCGTGAGCCCGTTTCCCCCCCGGACCGGCCCCGAAGTGGGTCTGGCCCCACCCACCCGTACGTCCAGGCCGATACCGCCCCTCCCCTGTGCTTCCTAGCGTCGACACCACACCGGACAACGCACCGGCCGCACAAGGGAAGAAGGAACCATGGAGACCACCAGCCGCACCACGGCCGGGCCCGCCCACCTCGACCGTCCGCACATCCGGCGGGCCTTCGGCACGGTCAAGATCCTCGTCGCGGCCTACGGTGTGCTGAGCGCCGCCGTCCTCCTCACCGTCGCCCTCCTCGCGCTCTCCGGACACCCGGTGACGTCGTTCCTGTGGGGCCGGTCGGCCGGAGTGCTCGCGAGCGCCGCGGTGACCTACTGGCTGACCGTCCTCGCCGCACGGGGAGCACGGTGGGCGTTTCTGCGCCTGCGGATCATCTCGGTCGTGATGCCGGTCGCGATCGTCGGCGTCGACATGATCCCCGGTGTCTGCCCGGCGTGGTTCGCCCTCGTGCAGGCCCTCTGCGCCGTCGCCGTGGCAGCGGCCGCTTTCGTCGTCAACGGAGCCGGCCTGCGCGGCGCCTTCCCCAAGGCGGCCAAGGCGGGCTGAGCTCCTCGGTGCCCGCACGCCCGAGGAAGAGCCCCGCACTCCGCGACCGAGCGGCGTACGGGGCTGCCCGGGGCCGGGCGCAAGGAGCGGGGCAAAGGTGCGAGCGGGCCTCAGTCCTTGCCGTCGCCCTGCCGGTGGCGGAGGCCCAGGCGGCTGTGCGAGCGCCCGTACAGGAAGTAGACGCCGAACCCGATGATCATCCAGATCGCGAACCGGACCCAGGTCTCGGCGGGCAGATTGAGCATCAGCCACACCGAGGCGAGCACCGACAGCGCCGGCACCACCGGCACCCAGGGGGTGCGGAAGGAGCGGGGCAGGTCGGGCCGGGAGCGACGGAGCAGCACGACACCGACGGCGACCACGACGAACGCGAAGAGGGTGCCGATGTTGACCAGTTCGGCGAGTTCGTCGATCGAGGTGAAGCCGGAGACGACGGCGACGACCCCGCCCAGCACGAGGGTGGAGCGGTAGGGGGTCCCGAAGCGGGGGTGGGACCGGGAGAAGATCCGCGGCAGCAGCCCGTCCCGGCTCATCGCGAAGAAGACCCGGCTCTGGCCGAGCAGCAGGATCATGCAGACGGAGGTCAGGCCGACGGCGGCACCGAAGCTGATCGTGTCGGCGAAGAAGGGGTGGCCGAGGTCCTTGAAGGCATCGGCGAGCGGGGCGTCGGTGGAGAGCTTGCTGTATTTCTCCATACCGGTGACGACGACCGAGACGGCCACATAGAGCACGGTGCAGATGGCCAGCGAGCCGAGGATGCCGCGCGGCACGTCGCGCTGCGGGTTGCGGGTCTCCTCGGCGGCGGTGGCCACGATGTCGAAGCCGATGAAGGCGAAGAAGACCACGGCCGCGGCGGCGAAGATGCCCATGGTCCCGAAGTTGGACGGGGCGAATCCGAAGAGCAGCTGCGACAGCGGCGCAGCGAGTCCGCCGCCGCCCTCGCTGGGCTTGCTGGGCGGGATGAACGGGGTGTAGTTGGCGCCGCTGATGAGGAAGGCTCCGGCGACGATGACCAGCAGGACGACGGTGACCTTGATCGCGACGACCACCGCCGTCACCCGCGAGGACAGTTTCATCCCGAGCACCAGGATGCCGGTCAGCGCCAGCACGAGGAGGGTGGCGAGCAGGTCGAAGCCGAAGTGCCCCTCATGGGTGCCGGAGAGCCCCGGGGGCAGATGCAGCCCGGCGCTGTCCAGAAGTGAGCGCACATAACCGGACCAGCCGACGGCGACCACCGCACAGCCCAGGGCGAGTTCCAGGATCAGGTCCCAGCCGATGATCCAGGCCGGCAGTTCGCCGAGCGAGGCGTACGAGAAGGTGTAGGCCGAGCCGGCGACCGGCACGGTGGAGGCGAACTCCGCGTAGCACAGGGCCGCCAGCGCACAGACCACGCCGGCGACGACGAACGACAGGGCCACGGCGGGCCCGGCCTGCTCCTTGGCGATTTTGCCGGTGAGGACGAAAATGCCGGTGCCGATGACGACACCGACACCGAAGACGGTCAGATCGAGCGCCGACAGGGACTTTTTGAGCGAGTGCTCCGGCTCCTCGGTGTCCAGGATCGACTGCTCTACAGTCTTCGTCCGGAACATGCCGCGATTGCGGCGCGAATCGTGTGGTGTGCCGTGCTGTGTGCTCATGGGCGAACCTCCGCCTGGACGACCCTCGCAACTCTCCTGAACTGACCGAGTCTCCGCAATGTCAGGAAACAGTCAGCTTCGGCGGGCCTCCGAACGGCCGGGATTCACCCGATGGAGTGTGGCCGCGTCCATGCCGATGGGCCGGGCGGAACATCCGTACGGATGACCGGCCGGCCCATCGTGCTGGGTGTCGGTGGAATCAGTCGCGGGCGGCCTCGGCCCGCTCGGCCACGCCGTTGCTGCCGGCGGGCGCGGAACGCAGCTGGGACTGCGAGAGGCCGTCGATCTTGGACACCAGGCCGGTCACCTGACGGGCGATGTCCGGTGCGGTGAGCCCGATCTCCGCCATGACCTCCTTGCGGGAGGCGTGGCCGAGGAACCGCTCGGGGATGCCGAAGTCGCGCAGCGGCAGGTCGACACCGGCGTCCCGCAGGGCCTGCGCGACGGCCGAACCGACGCCGCCGGAACGGATGTTGTCCTCGACGGTGACCACGACCCGGTGCTTCGCGGCGAGGCCCGGCAGCGCCTCGTCGACCGGCTTGACCCAGCGCGGGTCGACGACGGTGGTGGAGATGCCCTGCTTGTCGAGGAGGTCGGCGATCTCCAGGCACATCGGGGCGAGTGCGCCCACGGAGACCAGCAGGACGTCCGGGCGCTTGACGGAGTCGGCCGGCCGGCGCAGCACGTCCATGCCGCCCACCCGCTCGATGGCCTCGACGGCCGGGCCGACCGCGCCCTTGGAGTAGCGCACGACGGTGGGCGCGTCATCGACCTCGACGGCCTCGCGCAGCTGGGCGCGGACCTGGTCGGCGTCGCGCGGTGCGGCGATCCGCAGACCGGGCACGACCTGCAGGATCGACATGTCCCACATGCCGTTGTGGGAGGCGCCGTCGGTGCCGGTGACACCGGCCCGGTCCAGCACGAAGGTGACGCCGCACTTGTGCAGCGCCACGTCCATCAGCACCTGGTCGAAGGCGCGGTTGAGGAAGGTGGCGTAGACCGCGAAGACCGGGTGCAGACCGCCGGTGGCCATGCCCGCCGCCGAGACCGCACCGTGCTGCTCGGCGATGCCGACGTCGTAGACGCGGTCGGGGAAGGCCTTGGCGAACTTGTCCAGGCCGACGGGCTGGAGCATGGCCGCCGTGATGGCCACGATGTCCTCGCGCTCCTTGCCGAGCTCGACCATCTCGTCGCCGAAGACGGACGTCCAGTCCTTGCCGCCCGAGGAGATGGGCAGACCGGTGTCGGGGTGGATCTTGCCGACGGCGTGGAAGCGGTCCGCCTCGTCCTGGAGGGCGGGCTGGTAGCCGCGGCCCTTCTCGGTGAGGCAGTGCACGATGACCGGACCGCCGAAGCGCTTGGCGCGCGTCAGGGCGGATTCCAGCGCCTCGATGTCATGGCCGTCGATCGGGCCGACGTACTTCAGGCCCAGGTCCTCGAACATGCCCTGCGGGGCGATGAAGTCCTTCAGGCCCTTCTTGGCGCCGTGCAGGGTCTCGTAGAGCGGCTTGCCGACGACGGGCGTGCGCTCCAGCAGGTCCTTGCCGCGGGCCAGGAACCGCTCGTAGCCGTCCGTGGTGCGCAGCGTCGCCAGGTGGTTGGCGAGGCCGCCGATGGTCGGGGCGTAGGAGCGCTCGTTGTCGTTGACGACGATGACGAGCGGGCGGTCCTTGGCGGCGGCGATGTTGTTGAGCGCCTCCCAGGCCATGCCACCGGTCAGCGCGCCGTCACCGATGACCGCGGCGACCCGGTTGTCCGACCCGCGTACCTCGTTGGCCTTGGCGATGCCCTCGGCCCAGCCCAGGACCGTGGAGGCATGGCTGTTCTCGATGACGTCGTGCTCGGACTCGGCACGGGAGGGGTAGCCGGACAGGCCGCCCTTCGCCTTGAGCCTGGAGAAGTCCTGACGGCCGGTGAGCAGCTTGTGCACGTAGGACTGGTGCCCGGTGTCGAAGAGCACCTTGTCCTTCGGGGAGTCGAAGACACGGTGCAGGGCGATGGTCAGTTCGACCACGCCGAGGTTCGGCCCGAGGTGTCCGCCGGTCTTGGACACCGCGTCGACAAGGAAGGTACGGATCTCCCCCGCCAGCTGCTCGAGCTGCTCCGGGCCCAGTCGGTCCAGATCGCGCGGTCCCCTGATGCGGGAAAGCAACGCCACCCCTGCCTCCTTGCTGCTTGCTGCTTGCTGCCGTGGATCGAGCTTGCCGATCAGATGAGTCTAATGTCGCGCCCGGCGCGCCGACGCCCGGGCCTTGCGATGTATGTCACTCGGGTGAAACGGGCCGTGGCGCACGGCCCGGGTGGGCCGCCGCACGCGCGCCGGCCCCCACCGGATCATGCCCGGTGGGGGCCGGCGCCGTCGGGCGACAGGCGCGGTCAGGTACGTCCGGCTGTCTTCTGCGTCCGGCGGGAGACCGAGTCGATCACCACGGCGGCGAGCAGCACCGCACCGGTGATCATGTACTGGATCTCGCTGGCCATGCCGAGCAGGTTCAGGCCCTGCTGGATCGACTGGATGACCAGCATGCCCAGCAGCGCGGACCAGATCTTGCCGCGGCCGCCGAAGAGGCTGGTGCCGCCGATGACGGCCGCCGCGATGACGTTCATCAGGGTGTTGCCGGAGCCCAGGTTCTTGGTGGCGCCACCGGAGAGGCTGGCGATGAAGAGGCCGCCGAAGGCCGCGAGCATGCCCGAGATGGCGAAGACGCTGATCCGGATCTTGTTCACATTGATACCGGCCCGGCGCGCCGCCTCGGCGTTGCCGCCGACCGCGAAGATCTGCCGGCCGTAGGGGGTGCGGCGCACCACGAAGTCGGCGATGACCAGGACCGCGAGGAACAGCACCAGGGCCAGCGGCAGACCGCGGGCGCCGGCCGGCTCGTTCAGGACGTAGGCGACGACGAAGGCGATCACCGCGACCACGCCGGTGCGCAGCAGGATCTCGCTGAGCGGCCGGGAGGGCAGCGCGGCGGCCTTGCGGCGCTTGCTGTCCAGCAGCAGCGACCCGGCGTAGGCGAGGACCGCGATCAGCGCGAGACCGTAGGCCGCGGCCTTGTCCTCGAAGTAGTAGCCGGTGAGGTTCTCCACCACGCTGCCGCTCGGCGTGTTGATGGAGCCTTCCTTGCCCATCATCCAGATCTGCAGGCCGCTCCAGCCGAGGAAACCGGCCAGTGTGACGACGAAGGCCGGCACGCCGATCTTGGCGAAAAAGAACCCATGGAGGGCACCGATCGCCACACCGGCCACGATGGCGATCAGGACGGCGAGCCAGTCGTTGACGCCCTTGGTGACGCTGAGCACGGCCCATACCGCCGCGCCGACGCCCGCCACCGAGCCGACCGACAGGTCGATCTCGCCGAGCAGCAGCACGAAGACGATGCCGACGGCCATGATCCCGAGGCCGGAGGTGTAGACACCGATGTTCGCGAGGCTGTCGGCGGACAGGAAGCTGTGGTTCTTGAGCTGGAAGACGACCGCGATCACGATCAGGCCGATGACGACCGGCAGCGAGCCCAGCTCACCACCGCGCACCCGGCGCTTGAAGTCGTTGAGATAGCCCGTGAAGCCCTGTTCGCGGACGAGCAGGCGGGGGTCGACGGCGGCCGGCTGGGGGGCGTCGGCGGGCGGGGCGGCCACGGTCGCCTCGTCCTCGCCCGCGGCGGGCTGCTTGGTGAGATCACTCATGCGCCGGCCTCCTTCTTCACCTGGTCCGTACGCGCCTTACGGCGGGTCACGGCGTTGTCCGAGGCGCCGGTGATGGCGGCGACGACCTCTTCGTGGGAGGTGCCCTCGACATCGAAGACACCGTTGTTGCGGCCCAGCCGCAGCACCGCGACACGGTCCGCGACGGCCTGCACATCGGCCATGTTGTGGCTGATGAGGATGACGCCGAGCTCGCGCTCGCGCAGCCGCTCGACGAGGTCGAGGACCTGGGCGGTCTGCTCGACGCCGAGGGCGGCGGTGGGCTCGTCGAGGATGACGACCTTGGGGTCGCCGATCAGCGCACGGGCGATCGCGACGACCTGCCGCTGGCCTCCGGAGAGCGCGGCGACGGGGATGCGGACGCTCGGGATGCGGATGGACAGGGTGTCCAGCAGCTCCCTGGCGCGCTTCTCCATCGCGATCTCGTCGAGGACGCCCGCGGTGCGGATCTCGTTGCCGAGGAAGAGATTGGCGACGACGTCGAGGTTGTCGCAGAGCGCGAGGTCCTGGTAGACGGTGGCGACGCCGAGTTCCTGGGCGTCGTGCGGCTTGTTGATGCGTACCGCCACGCCTTCCCATTCGATGGCGCCGTCGTCGACCGGGTGGACGCCCGAGATGGTCTTGACGAGCGTGGACTTGCCGGCGCCGTTGTCGCCGACGAGGGCGACCACCTCACCGGGGTGGATCTCCAGGGTGACGTCCGTGAGTGCTTGGACGGCGCCGAACCGCTTGGAGACTCCGCGCAACGCCAGCACAGGCGTAGCGGACACGTGAATCATCTCCTTCGCCGCCGTCACAACGGCGGGGATGGTGGTGCGTGGAGCGGGGGGCTTGCGGGGAACGGTCCGGCGTCCGCGCCCGGGGCGGGATGCGGCCGGGACGGGACGCGGCCGGGCGGGGCAGGGCCGGGGCAGGGGCCGCGGGCACTGCCGCGCGGCCCCGCCGTGACCGGGGTCCGGGGCCCGAGGGCCCGGGGGGAGAGAGAAAGAGGTGGTGCCGGGGTGCCGTGGCCGGGAGACGTGGCCACGGACCGGGGCGGGAGCCGAGGGCCGGGGGCCGACGGCCGGGGGCCTACTTGATGCCGGCCGCCTCGCAGGCCTTCTTGACGTCGCCGGTGCAGATCTGGCTCGCCTTGTAGACCTTGTCCTTGATGATCGTGGAGGCGATGTTGTCCTTGGTCACGATCTGCGCGTCGTAGAGCTTGGCCGGGATGCCCTTGACCTCGCCGCTGAGGCTGTCGACCTTGGTGTCCGTCAGGGAGTCGATCTTCCCGCCCTTGAGCAGCTTGACGGCGATCTCGGCGGTGGAGTCGGCCTGCGGCTTGATCTGCTTGTAGATCGTGAAGGCCTGGTCGCCCTTGAGGATCCGCTGCAGACCGGCGAGCTCGGCGTCCTGGCCGCCGACCGGGACCTTGACGCCCTTCTGCTTGAGGGCGGTGATGATGCCGCCGGCCATGCCGTCGTTGCCGGAGTAGACGCCCTGGAAGCCGTCCTTGCCGAGCGAGTCGAGGGCGGCGCCCATCTTCCTGTTGGCCTCGTCCGACGACCAGTCCGGGATGTCCTGCTCGTACGCGATCTTCTTGACCTGCTTGTCGAGGACGCTGTGGGCGCCCTTCTTGAAGAACGGCATGTTCGGGTCGGTCGGCGAGCCGTTGATCATGACGACCTTGCTGTCCTTGGCCTTGTCGCCGAGCGCCTTGACCAGCGCCTGGCCCTGCAGGCGGCCGATCTTCTCGTTGTCGTAGGACACATACGCGGAGAGCTTGCCCTCGGCCAGCCGGTCGTAGGCGACGACCTTGACGCCCTTCTTGGCGGCCTGGTTCACCCAGGACTTGGTCGCCTTGAAGTCGACGGAGTCCAGAATGATCACCTTCACGCCCTGGGTGATCAGCGCGTCGAACTGCTTCTTCTGGTTCTCGGTGTCCTGCGAGGCGTTGTTGTACCGCACCTTGCAGTCGCTGCAGAGCGCCTTGATCTTCGACTCGATGAGCGGGCGGTCGAAGGTCTCGTACCGGGTGGTCTTGTTCTCCGGCAGCAGCAGGCCGATCGTCTTGTTGTCGCCGCCGCCCGACTTGGCGCCGTCGCCGGCCTTGCCGCACGCGGCCACGGAGAGCGCCATCGAAACGGCGGCGGTGCCTATGACGACGCGACGCGTCCAAACGTTCATTGGGGTGCCTCCCTGACGAGGCCGCGTCCTTGCGGCCGAGGTGGCTGGAAGTCAACTCGGCCGCCAGCCGACCGTCAAGGAGTAAATCCTTAACGAGATGACAACGGTGCCATGCGTTAGCTGTGTGAACTCAGCGCTTTCACGCTAGGGCCGGCGCGTCCGCGGATCGCGCACCGTCGAGCAGGGTCGAATCGCCCATCTCGCTCAGCACCAGCGCCAGCGCCCCCAGCACCTCCGCACGCCCCCCGAGCGTGCCGGGGACGATCCCCAACTGCCGTGCCGCACTGGGAATCGCGTACCGCGACACCGATTCACGGATCGGCGCCAGGACCAGCTCACCGGCCTCGGCAAGATCACCACCGAGCACCACCCTGCTCGGATTGAGCAGATTGCACAGATTCGCCACACCGCTGCCGATATGACGGCCCACGTCCGCAATCACCCGCCGGCAGCCCGGGTCGCCCTCGCGGGCCAGCTGCACCACCCGCGCCATGGTCAGATCGGGGCCGTGGCTCGGCTGCAGCAGTGGGAGGACGTAGCGGGCCGCGGTGAAGGTCTCCAGGCAGCCGCGGTTGCCGCAGCGGCACACCGGACCGGACTCGTCCAGGGTGATGTGCCCGATCTCGCCCGCCGTGCCGCCCGGCCCCCGGTAGATCTGCCCGCTGATCACCAGGCCGGCCCCGACACCGCTGGCGACCTTGATGTACGCCAGGTCGGCGGCACCCCGGCCACCGCCCCACACCAGCTCGCCCAGCGCGCCGAGGTTGGCGTCGTTGTCGACGTAGACGGGCACGCCGAGGCGCCCGGACAGCTCCTGGCTGGGGTTGGTCCCCGACCAGCCCGGCAGGATCGCCGTCGAGCCCAGCGTCCCGGACTCGACGTCGATGGGTCCCGGTACGCCCAGGCCGACGCCGATGACCTTGCCCGTGTCCAGCCCGGTGGCCGTGATCAGCCGGTTGACCAGCTCTTCCGCCCGGTCGAAGCCCTCCGCGGCGGAGGCGTCCACATCGATCGGCTCGGACTCCTCGGCGAGCACCTGGTGGGCGAGGTTGCCGACCGCCACCCGCAGATGGGAATGCCCGAAATCGACCCCTACGACGATGCCCGCGTCCCCGGAGAGGGAGACGCTGCGCGCCCGCCGCCCGCCCGCCGAGGTCGGGGTCACCTCAACGGTCCCGCCGTCCTTCAACTCGCGAACGATGTTGGAGACGGTGGCCGCGGACAGCCCCGTGCTCCGGGCGATCTCCGCCTGCGTGAGTGAGCCCGCCATACGCACCGCACGTACGACCCGCTCCAGATTGGCCCGGTGCAGCGAGGACTGCGACCCAGGAGTCTCCATCGACTCATCCACTCCCGTCTGGGGCCGGGGGTGTCTCCCAGTGGTGACTGAGGGAGACACGACGACCGCCCACCGGCCGCACCCACACCCTTGTGGGACGGCCCTCGATTCAACATGTGAACTCTAAGCAGAACTCCAGCCGGGAAGTCTCGTCAAGGCGTTGAGCCCACACATGATCAGCGGGCGGTCCGCCGGGAAGCGCGAGGAGGCGGCCCCGCCGCAGCGGAGCCGCCCGGGAGCGGGGACCCGGCGAGGCGCGAAGTCGGCGCAAACGCGTCGTCGGCCGCCGGCCGGGAGACGCCGTCCCGGCCCGCTCCCCTACTTGAGTGCCCCCGCGGTCAGCCCGGCCACCACCTGCCGCTGGAAGATGATGTACGCGGCGAGCACCGGCAGCATCGCGATCGTCAGCCCCGCGAACAGACCGGACCAGTCCCCCTTGTAGCCCTGGCTCACCGCCAGCGCCACCAGCCCCTGGGTCAACATCTTCTTGTTCGGGTCCCCGACGTTGAGCACCGTCGGCAGCAGGTACTGGTTCCACTGCCCGAGGAAGTTGAAGATGCCGACACTGATCAGGCCGGGCTTGGCCATCGGCAGCATCACCTGGAAGAAGGTGCGGGTGTGCGAGGCGCCGTCGATGAGCGCCGCCTCGGCCACCGAGGTGGGCAGCGTGCGGAAGAATCCGCTGAGGAAGAAGACCGTGAACGGCAGCGAGTAGGCGATGTAGACCAGGATCAGGCCGTGGTAGGTGTCCAGCAGCGCCATGTTCTTCATGACGAAGAACAGCGGGACCAGCGCCAGGATGACCGGGAAGCCCATCCCGCCCACGAACAGGAAGTACACGAAGCGGTTGCCCGGGAAGTCGAAGCGGGCCAGCACATACGCCGCCATCGCCCCCAGCAGCATCGTGCCGATCAGTGAACCGCCCACGACGATCAGCGAGTTGAGGAAGTACTGGCCCATGTTCGCCTTGTCCCAGGCGCGTGACCAGTTGTCGAAGTGCAGGACCGAGGGCAGTCCCCAGGGCGAGCCGAAGATCTCGGTGTCGTCCTTGAAGGAGCTCACCACCGCCCAGAGCAGCGGCATGGTGACCAGCAGGCCCCAGATCACCAGTACGCCGTGCGAGAAGACGTTGAGGACCCGGCCCTCGCCGCTTCCGCCGCCGGAGCGGGCGTCGCCCTTGCGGCCCGCGCCGCCGCGCTGCCCGGGGAGTCGCGGGGTGCCCGGTCGCGGCTCCTGCTCTTTCGACACACCGGGGAGGTCCGCGGGGTCCGTCTGCGCACTCATCAGAACTCCAGTCGCTCGCGTCGTCCCAGCCGCATCACGACGGCCGAGAAGACGAGGGTCACGATCAGCAGGGAAACGCCGATGGCCGTCGCGTATCCGGCCTGACCGTCGCGGAAGGTCTTCTGGTACACGTACAGCGGAAGGACCTCGGTCGAATAGTCGGGCCCGCCCGGACCGACACTCATGATCTGCACGAAGGCGAAGGCCGAGACGTCCAGGGCGAGGATGCCCATATAGATCCAGCCGGTCTGGACGGTGTCCCACAACAGCGGCAGGGTGATCCGGAAGAACGTGTTGAAACGGTTCGCGCCGTCCAGCAACGCGGCCTCGTAGAAGTCCTTCGGAATGGAGCTCATACCGGCGGAGAAGAGCACGACGTAGAAGCCGACATTCGCCCACACCATCGCGGCCATGACGCACCACAGCGCGATCTGCGGATCGCCCAGCCAGTCCGGCTGCACATTGTCGAGCCCGATCGCCTTGAAGAAGGCGTTGAGCGCGCCGCTCTCCGGGTTGTAGGCGAACTGGAACAGCAGCGCGACGATCGGGACCGACAGCACCTGCGGGAAGAAGTAGAGGATCTTGTAGGTTCCCGAGCCGCGCACACCGCCGATGACCGCCTTCTTCCGGCGGCGGCCACCGACGTTGAGCATAAAGGCGAAGAAGAGCCCGAGGGAGAGCGTCACCACCGGCAGGAGCAGCAACAACGTCACGCTGTTGCCCACGGCGGACCAGAAGACGTCGTCCTTCAAGAGGCGCGCATAGTTGTCGAAGCCGACCATCTTCATGTCCGGACTCAGTCCGGTCCAGTCCGTGAAGGAGTAGTAGATGGCCTGCACGAACGGCGAGATCACGAAGATCGCGTAAATCGCCAGCGGGAGGACCAAGAACCCCGCGATGAAACGGTACTTACCGTGTTTCATGACTTCCGATCCCGTTCTCTCCCTGCGTGTGCCACCACCGGTGACGCGCCCCCACGGCCCATGCCGGGAAGTGCCCCCGCGAACTCGTCGGTCAGCGCTTGTACTTCTTGACGCTGGAATCGTCGCGGGTGTCGTCCGCGTACTTCTGGATCTTCTTGATGGCCTCGTCCGGCGTCATCCGGCCGGCCATCATCTCGCCCAGCGCACCGACACCGATCCGCTCCTTCTGGAGCGCCACGTACCAGTCCTGCAGTCGCGGGTTGACGATGTTCTGGCCGGCCTTCTGCAGCGCCACCTGCGCCGATGCCAGACCCGGCGGGAGGGTGAGGCCCTCGGTGCCGCCGTTGAGCGAGGTGAGCGAGGAGACCTGCTTGATGAAGTTCTGCGAGGACTTCTTGCTGAGCATGATGCGCAGCAGCTCCATACCGCCCTCGGCGTTCCGGGCCTTGCGCGGCACGATGTACGGCTCGCCGCCCGAGGCCCAGATGGTGCCGTACGGCATCTTGTCGGAGGCCGACAGGCTGGACGGGGCGCCCACCGCGAGGTCGAAGTGCGGGTTCTTCGCGATCTGCTTGGCCGACTCGTTCTCCACCCAGGAACCGTTGGGGATGAACAGCGCCTTGCCCTCGGCCCACGCCTTCTGCGACTGCAGGTGGTCCAGGCCGGGCGAGCCCTTGAGGACATAGCCCTTCTTGTAGAGCTCGTAATAGGCGTCGAAGGCCGCCTTGACCGCCGGGTCCTTCCAGGCGTTCGGCTCCAGGTTGTCGATCTTCCGCAGGACCTCCGCGCCACCGATCTTGGCGATGAACGGGTACAGGCTGAAGGGCAGGTAGTACGGGTACTTTCCCGGGTACGTCCAGCCCGCGACGCCCTTCTTCTTGGCCTTCGCGCAGAGGGCCAGCATGTCGTCCCAGGTCTCCGGATATTCCGCGTCCAGCTTCTGCAGATTGCTCTTGGAGTACCAGACGCCGTAGACCGTGTACGCGTAGTAGAGGATCCAGGTTTCCTTGCCGCCGAACTGGCCCATTTCGACGACGCCGGGACGCAGCGTGTCGCGCACCTTCTTGCCCGGATCGTCCACGGAGGGGGCATCGAGGAGGGCCGAGAGGTCGGTCAGCTGGTCCTTGGCCACCAGCGTGCCGAAATCCATCTGTTCCGCACCGGAGTTGTCGACGAGGTCGGGAGGGTTTCCGCCGTTGAAGCGCGGCTGCAGCGTCGACTGGATCTTCTGGGTCGACGAGAGCTTGACCTTGCCGTCCGCCTTCGGGAAGGACTTCACGTACTCGCCCTGTGCGTCCTTGGCGTACTTGTCGCCGAATCCGCCGTCGAAGATGACCACATCGAGGCCGGCCGATTCATTGACCGCGAGCGGATTCTTGGCCGACTTCTTGCCTTTTTCGACCTTGTTGTCGTCATCCCCACCGCCGCCGGCGCACGCCGACAGCATGCTCATGGCCGGTACGGCGACGATTCCCAGGGCCGCGGCCCGCTTGACCAGATCGCGACGGTTGAATTCAGAGGTGGATCCCATGCTCAAGTCCTCGCCTTCTTCAGGACTCAGGCGGTGTACCGGAGCCACCCCGGCACCGCGGGTCAGATGAAGCTGAGTTGTACGGGATGTGCACCGGGCGCGCTAGAGAAATGCGGGACAGTCATCCGTTCCCGCCTTCCCCCCGGATCCACGGCCGTGGTCGTACGGCCGGTCGGACGCCGACAGGTATAGTCCACTTCCGGCCGCAGGGGCAAGATCGAATGCAGGGTTGGACGGCAGTCTTTCCCTAGTTGAGACCTCCCCGGCATGCAGGGGATTCGCCCGGACCTCACCCTGCCGGACCGCCCGGCGACACGGCGGCCCACCGATCTCAGCGGCACCCTTGACACCAAAGCCCCCACGCACCTTACTTATCTCTGTTTATCCAGGCGCCATGTAACTGACAACGATGTCAATCTCGTTGAGAGGGCTCGCGTGCGGCTCAGACACCGGCACCGTCCACTGCGGGGGATCGCCCGCCCCGCCGCCCTCGCGGCGGCCGCTCTGCTCGTCATCACCGTGCCGGGCCCGGCGGGCGCAGCCCAGGCCGCGCCGCCCCGAAAGCCCCCGGGGGCAACGGAGTTCCACTCGTCCTTCGAGTCCGGCGACCCGCAGCCGGACTGGTCCGACAGCGTCGACACCGGCCCCGACGGGAAACCCAGGGCCTTCGGGGTCACTCCGCAGACCGCCCCCGCGGCTCCCGGTATGAACACCGGGACCGACACGGGCCCCGGCGACTCCCCCACCGCCAAGGCGCACGCCGGCTTCAGCGGCACCCATGCGCTGCGCTACTCCGGCACCCACACCGCGGACGGCCACGGCTACTCGTACAACAAGATCTTCGACGTCAACGTCCCCGTCACGGGGACGACTTCGCTCTCGTACAAGCTCTTCCCCGAGATGGCGAAGAGCGACCCGGACTATCCGGCGACCCACGCCGCCGTGGATCTGGCCTTCACCGACGGCACCTACCTCAGCGAGCTGTCCGCCGTCGACCAGCACGGCGCGCCGCTGTCGCCGGCCGGCCAGGGCGCGTCCAAGACGGTCTACGCCAATCAGTGGAACAACCGGGAGTCGCGGATCGGGGCGGTCGCCGCCGGAAAGACCGTCGACCGGATCCTGGTCGCCTACGACGCGCCCAGGGCGCCGCGGACCGCACCGGCCTTCCGCGGCTGGGTCGACGACATCGTCCTCGGCCCCAAGGCCCCGGAGAAGCCGCTCGCCCACCTCTCCGACTACGCCGTCACCACCCGCGGCACGCTCTCCAGCGGCAGCTTCTCGCGCGGCAACACCTTCCCCGCCACCGCCGTCCCCAACGGGTTCAACTTCTGGACCCCGGTCACCAACGCGGGCTCCGCCGACTGGCTCTACGAGTACGCGCGGAAGAACAACGCCGACAACCTCCCCACCCTCCAGGCCTTCAGCGCCAGCCATGAACCGAGCCCGTGGATGGGCGACCGGCAGACCTTCCAGGTCATGCCGTCCGCCGCGGCCGGCACCCCGGACGCCTCCCGCACCGGCCGTGCGCTGCCGTTCCACCACGCCAACGAGACCGCGAAGCCGCACTACTACGGCGTCACCTTCGACAACGGCCTCAAGACGGAGATCACCCCGACCGACCACGCCGCGCTGATGCGCTTCACCTTCCCCGGCGACCAGGCGAGCCTGATCTTCGACAACGTCAACGACAAGGGCGGGCTGAGCCTGGACACCGAGCGCGGGATCGTCACCGGCTTCTCGGACGTCAGGAGCGGACTGTCCGTCGGCGCCACCCGGCTCTTCGTCTACGGCGTCTTCGACGCCCCGGTCACCGGCGGCGGCAAGCTCCCCAACGGGGGGTGCGGCGTCAGCCGCTCCAGTGGAGCCGGTGCTTGCACCGGGGGCAAGGACGTCACCGGCTATCTCCGCTTCCGTCCCGGGGCGGACCGCACCGTGACCATGCGGATCGCCACCTCCCTGATCAGCGTGGACCAGGCCAAGGCGAATCTGACCCGGGAGATCCCGGCCGACGCGACCTTCAACGGCATCAGGGACCGGGCGCAGTCGCAGTGGGACGACCTCCTGGGCAGGATCGAGGTCCAGGGCGCGAGCCGTGATCAGCTCACCACCCTCTACTCCAACCTCTACCGCCTCTACCTCTACCCCAACTCCGGCTTCGAGAAGGTCGGTTCGCGCAGCCGCTACGCCTCGCCCTTCTCGCCGCAGACCGGGCAGGACACCCCGACCCGCACCGGCTCGAAGATCGTCGACGGTGAGGTGTACGTCAACAACGGCTTCTGGGACACCTACCGGACCACCTGGCCCGCCTATGCGCTCCTCACCCCGAAACGCGCGGGGAAGATGGTCGACGGCTTCGTCCAGCAGTACAAGGACGGCGGCTGGATCTCCCGCTGGTCCTCACCCGGCTATGCGGACCTGATGACCGGCACCAGCTCCGATGTGGCCTTCGCGGACGCCTACGCCAAGGGGGTGAATTTCGATGCCGAGGCGGCCTATGCCGCGGCCGTCAAGAACGCCACCGTCGCCCCGCCGAACCCCGGCGTCGGCCGCAAGGGCATGAACACCGCGCCGTTCCTCGGCTATACGAGCACCGACACCCGCGAGGGCATGTCCTGGGCGCTGGAGGGCTATCTCAACGACTTCGGCATCGCCCGTATGGGCAAGGCGCTGTACGAGAAGACCAAAAAGCCCCGCTACAAGGAAGAATCCGCTTATTTCCTGGGCCGTGCCCAGAACTACGTCAAGCTCTTCGACGACAAGGTCGGCTTCTTCCAGGGCAAGGACGCCCGGGGCGACTGGCGGCTGCCGCCGGGCACCTTCGACCCCCGGGTCTGGGGCAACGACTACACCGAGACCAACGCCTGGACCTTCGCCTTCACCGCGCCGCAGGACACCCGCGGCCTGGCCAACCTCTACGGCGGCCGCCCGGGCCTGGCCAAGAAGCTGGACGCCTACTTCTCCACCCCGGAGACCGCGTCCAAGGAATTCGCCGGCTCCTACGGCGAGGTGATCCATGAAATGACCGAGGCCCGCGACACCCGGATGGGCATGTACGGGCACAGCAATCAGCCCTCGCACCACATCGCCTATGTCTATGACGCGGCGGGACAGCCCTACAAGACCCAGGAAAAGGTCCGCGAGGCGATGTCGCGGCTCTACCTCGGCAGCGAGATCGGCCAGGGATATCCGGGCGACGAGGACAACGGCGAGATGTCCGCCTGGTACGTCTTCAGCTCGCTCGGCTTCTATCCGCTGGTGATGGGCCAGGGCGAATACGCGGTGGGCTCCCCGCTGTTCACCAAGGCCACGGTCCACCTGGAGAACGGACGCGATCTCACCATCAGGGCCCCGCGCAACAACGCCCGCAACGTCTACGTCCAAAGCCTCCGGGTGAACGGCAAGGCCTGGCACTCCACCGCCGTGCCGCACCGGCTCCTCGCCCGCGGCGGCACCCTGGACTTCACCATGGGCGACCGGCCGTCCGCCTGGGGCAGCGCGGCGGACGCCGCCCCGACGTCGATCACCAAGGACGACAAGGTCCCCACGCCCCCGGCCGACCTCACCTCCCCGACAGCCGGCCCGCTCTTCGACAACACCTCCGACACCTCGGCCGAACCGACCGGCGCTCCGGTGGACCTCCCCCGGCCCGCCCGGGTCGCGTCGTACACGCTCACCTCGTCGGACCGTGCCACGGCGCCGGCCGGCTGGACCCTGGAGGGCTCCCGGGACGGAGAGCGGTGGACGCGGCTGGACCACCGCGAGGGCGAGTCCTTCGCCTGGGACCGCCAGACCCGGGTCTTCGCCGTCGGCCGGCCCGGCAGCTATGAGCACTACCGACTGGTGCCCGACGGCAAGGGCACGCTCGCCGAGGTCGAGCTTCTCGGGGCGCCGTAAGGCGGTGGTGGCCAGGGGGTGAGCCGGTAGGCGTCGGCCGTGGCCGCTTCTTCGGAGAGCAGGAAGCGGGTGCCGATCCACGCCGCGTCGGCTCCCAGGGCCAGGGCGGCGGCCAGGCCGCGACCGTCGGCGATCCCTCCGGCGGCGACGACCGGCACCGGCGCCACCGCGTCGACGACCGCCGGCATGGCGGATCCGCCTGCGGAGGGCGTCGGGGTCGTCCCAGCTCACGGCGAGGGTCCCCAGTCCCCCGGCCCCGCAAACTCCGGCAGCTCTCGTCCGGTCCTCTGAGACCGGGCCCGGACGCACGGACGGGCCGTACCCCCTCGGTCGAGGGGGTACGGCCCGTCCTGCTGCCGCGGGGGACCTACTTGCGGATCAGCGAGCGCAGCACGTACTGCATGATGCCGCCGTTGCGGTAGTAGTCCGCCTCGCCGGGGGTGTCGATACGGACGACCGCGTCGAACTCGACGCCGCTGTCCGTGGTGACCTTGACCGTGCGCGGCGTGGTGCCGTCGTTCAGCTCGGTCACGCCGGCGATCGAGAAGGTCTCCTCGCCGGTCAGGCCGAGGGACTCGGCGGACGCGCCCTCCGGGAACTGCAGCGGCAGGACGCCCATGCCGATGAGGTTCGAGCGGTGGATGCGCTCGTAGGACTCGGCGACGACGGCCCGGACGCCGAGCAGCGCGGTGCCCTTGGCGGCCCAGTCGCGGGACGAGCCGGAGCCGTACTCCTTGCCGGCCAGGATGACCAGCGGGGTGCCGGCGGCCTGGTAGTTCTGCGAGGCGTCGTAGATGAAGGAGACCGGCCCGCCGTCCTGCGTGAAGTCGCGGGTGTAGCCGCCCTCGGTGCCCGGCGCGATCTGGTTGCGCAGGCGGATGTTGGCGAAGGTGCCGCGGATCATGACCTCGTGGTTACCACGGCGCGAGCCGTAGGAGTTGAAGTCACGACGCTCCACACCGTGCTCGGTGAGGTACTGGCCGGCCGGGGTGTCGGCCTTGATCGCACCGGCCGGGGAGATGTGGTCGGTGGTGACCGAGTCGCCCAGCTTCGCCAGCACCCGGGCGCCGGAGATGTCGGAGACCGGGGTGGTCTCCATCGTCATGCCCTCGAAGTACGGGGGCTTGCGCACGTAGGTGGACTGCGGGTCCCACTCGAAGGTGTTGCCGGTCGGGATCGACAGCGCCTGCCACTGGGCGTCGCCCGCGAAGACGTCCTGGTAGGACTTGTTGAACATGTCCTCGCCGATGGCGTTGGCCACGACGTCGTTGACCTCGGCCTCGGAGGGCCAGATGTCCTTGAGGTAGACCGGGTTGCCCTCGGTGTCGGTGCCCAGCGCGTCCTCGGTGACGTTCACCTTCATGGAACCCGCGAGGGCGTACGCGACGACCAGCGGCGGGGACGCCAGGTAGTTCATCTTGACGTCGGGGTTGATCCGGCCCTCGAAGTTGCGGTTGCCGGAGAGCACCGAGGTGACGGCGAGGTCGTGGTCGTTGACGGCCTTGGAGACCTCCTCCGGCAGCGGGCCGGAGTTGCCGATGCAGGTGGTGCAGCCGTAGCCGACGAGGTTGAAGCCGACCTTGTCGAGGTACGGGGTGAGCCCGGCCTTGTCGAAGTAGTCGGTGACGACCTTCGAGCCCGGCGCCAGGGTGGTCTTGACCCACGGCTTGCGGGTCAGGCCCTTCTCCACGGCCTTCTTCGCGACCAGCGCGGCGGCGACCATGACGTACGGGTTCGAGGTGTTGGTGCAGGAGGTGATGGCCGCGACCGTCACCGCACCGTGGTCGATCTCGTAGGTCGAGCCGTCGGGGGCGGTGACCGTGGTCGGACGGGTCGGCACGCCGTTGGTGGCGGCCGGGGCGTCGGAGGCCGGGAAGGACTCCTTGCCCGCCTCGTCGTCGTCCTCGACGTAGTTGCGCACGTCCAGCGCGAACTGCTCGGCGGCGTTGGCCAGGACGATGCGGTCCTGCGGACGCTTCGGGCCGGCGATGGACGGGACGACCGTCGCCAGGTCCAGCTCCAGCTTCTCGGAGAAGTCGGGCTCGGCGGCCGGGTCGAGCCAGAGGCCCTGCTCCTTGGCGTACGCCTCGACGAGCGCGACCTGCTGCTCGTCGCGGCCGGTCAGGCGCAGGTACTTCAGGGTCTCGTCGTCGATCGGGAAGATCGCGGCGGTGGAGCCGAACTCCGGCGACATGTTGCCGATGGTGGCGCGGTTGGCCAGCGAGGTGGCGGCGACGCCCTCGCCGTAGAACTCGACGAACTTGCCGACGACACCGTGCTTGCGCAGCATCTCGGTGATGGTCAGCACCAGGTCGGTGGCGGTGGTGCCGGGCTTGAGCTCACCGGTCAGCTTGAAGCCGACGACGCGCGGGATGAGCATGGAGACCGGCTGGCCGAGCATCGCGGCCTCGGCCTCGATGCCGCCGACGCCCCAGCCCAGGACACCGAGGCCGTTGACCATGGTGGTGTGCGAGTCGGTGCCGACGAGGGTGTCGGGGTAGGCCTGGCCACCGCGGACCATGACCGTACGGGCCAGGTGCTCGATGTTCACCTGGTGGACGATGCCGGTGCCGGGCGGGACGACCTTGAACTCGTCGAAGGCCGTCTGGCCCCAGCGCAGGAACTGGTAGCGCTCCTTGTTGCGGCCGTACTCCAGCTCGACGTTCTGGCCGAAGGCGTCCTTCGTGCCGAACTTGTCGGCGATGACGGAGTGGTCGATGACCAGCTCGGCCGGCGCCAGCGGGTTGATCTTCGCCGGGTCGCCGCCCAGCTCCTTCACGGCCTCACGCATGGTCGCGAGGTCCACGACACAGGGCACGCCGGTGAAGTCCTGCATGATCACGCGGGCCGGCGTGAACTGGATCTCCTGGCTGGGCTGGGCCTGCGAGTCCCAGCCGCTGAGCGCCCGGATGTGGTCGGCGGTGATGTTCGCGCCGTCCTCGGTACGGAGCAGGTTCTCCAGCAGCACCTTCAGGCTGTAGGGAAGACGCGCGGCGCCTTCGACCTTGTCCAGCCGGAAGATCTCGTACGACTCGTCGCCCACCTGCAGCGTGCTGCGGGCGTCGAAGCTGTTCGCCGACACGACAGTCTCCTTCATGCATGAAATTCGCGCGTACCACCGCAATGCTGCCGTCACAGCTTCTTGCCCCATCCGCTAAGGTATGCCTAAGTTAGGCACGCCTTACTGGCGCGGCAGCGGTACGCCTCTCGGCAGATATCTCGATGTCGAGATAACTCTAGTACATCGTTGCGGCCTGGTCATGCCCTGACAGGTGTCCTCGCTCACGCACCCTCCTCGGTGGGCCGGACGGCGGACAGCGGGCCGCGCGCGTCGCCGCCGGGCTTCCCCATGTCACATCCGGCCCCTGACATCCGTCATTACTGTGACGGAACTCGACGGGGGAGGAATGAGAACCATGAACGACCACGAGTGGCTGGCGGAGCGGTTCGAGGAGAACCGGAATCACCTGCGGGCCGTGGCCTACCGCATGCTCGGCTCGGTGAGCGAGGCCGATGACGCCGTCCAGGAAGCGTGGCTGCGACTGAGCCGGTCCGGTACGGACGGCGTGGCGAACCTGGGCGGCTGGCTGACCACGATCGTCGGGCGGGTGTGCCTGGACCAGCTGCGGATGCGCAAGGCGCGGCGCGAGGACCCGCTCGATTTCCATGTCCCCGAGCCGATCGTGAGCCGTCCGGACTCCGTCGACCCGGAGCACGAGGCGCTGCTGGCCGACTCGGTCGGGCTCGCGCTGCTGGTCGTGCTGGAGACCCTCACGCCCGTCGAGCGGCTGGCCTTCGTGCTGCACGACATGTTCGCGGTGCCCTTCGACGAGATCGCGCCCCTCGTCGACCGCTCGCCCGCCGCCGCCCGGCAACTCGCCAGCCGCGCCCGGCGCCGCGTCCAGGGCACCGCCCCGGCCGCGGACACCGATCTCGCCCGTCAGCGGGAAGTGGTCGACGCCTTCCTCGCCGCCTCGCGCGGCGGCGACTTCGAGGCGCTGCTCGCGGTCCTCGACCCGGACGTCGTCCTGCGCGCCGACGCCGGCGACGCGCCCGAGGGCGTATCGAAGCTGGTCCGGGGAGCCCGCGCGGTCGTCGAGCAGGCGCTCACTTTCTCCCGGTTCGCCGCTTTCGCCCGGCCGGCGCTGGTCAACGGCGCGCCGGGGCTCGTCACGGCGCAGGGCGGGCGGCCGTTCGCCGTCATGGACTTCACCCTCGCGGACGGGAAGATCGTCGAGATCAACATCCTCGCCGACCTCGCACGGCTGAGCCGGCTGGATCTGACGATCCTCGACGACTGACGCCGCCGCAGGACAGGGCGGCCCGGCCAGCAGCCGGGGACCGGGCCGCCCTTCGCCGGCGCGCGCAGGGCCCGGACGGCGCTCTCGACGGTCGCGACGGGGACCAGAGCCGCAGCCCGGCCGGAGCGGACCGCACCTGCGCACACTCCGCCTTCGGCACCGGGAAGACACTCGCGCCGTCACGCCGGGCCGCCCGGGTCTTCAGCGCCGCCCCGCCGACCGCGCCCACCGTGCCGTCGGCGTCGATCGTCCCCGTACCCGCGATCCTGCGGTCGCCGGTGAGATCGCCGCCGCTGCCATCGGCCGGCCGGCTCGTCGACGATCCCGAGCCCCGGCCGCGCCACCGAGTGCGGCAGCGGCGCGAACCCCGCGGCAGTCAGCAGCGCCACGACGGGCACGGCGCTCAGCGCGAGGGCACGGGGACGCAAGAGGGCACGGGGGCGGGCCGGAGCCACGCGGGAGGGGTGCATGATCACCCCCTAGGGGAGGGCGCCGGTCCGACGTCAGCCGCCCCAGCCTCGCGCCCCGCTCCGACTCACCGTCCCGCCAGCCCCGTACGCACCACCGTCACGATCTCCTCGTCGGAGAGGCCCAGGTTGCGGGCCTCGGCGATCAGGCGCTGGGCGGTCTCGCCGAGACGGGCGCGGGCCGGCGAGGCGGCGCCGGTGACCACCGCGCCGCGACCGCGCCGGAGTTCGATCAGGCCCTCGTCCTTGAGGCGCTGATAGCCGCGCAGCACCGTATGGACGTTCACGCCGAGCGAGGCGGCGAGCGCGCGGGCGGCCGGCAGCCGCTCCCCGGCGTCCACCGTGCCGTCGGCGATGGCGCCGCGGACCGAGGCCGCGATCTGGTCACCGAGCGGGACGGACGAGCCGGGGTCCACCCGGAAGAGCACCTCAGCCTCCTTGCCGCGCCCGTGCGCGGTCCGTGTACGTATTGAGCAGGGCCGCGGCGGTCGCGGCGTCGTCGACCGTCACCACGAACTCCTTGCCATTGGTCAGCCGTACCACGATGCCCTCGCCCGAGCGCAGTACGAGGCCGCTGCCGCCGGCCCGGAGGCGGTAGCCCCAGCCGCCGAACTCGGCGAAACAAGCGACCCGTCGGCTGCCGGCCTCCGCGATGCGCTCCAGCGGGATACGGCGGAGACGGACACGACAGGGCAGCATCGCCGGCGACAGGGACAGCCCGTGCCGGTCGACGGTGACCCGTACCGAGGCCAGAGGGAGGCACGCGGCGCCACCGAACAGCAGTCCGGCGGCACTGAGCCACCCGGCGAGGACACCCAGGACGAGGCCGGCGCCGAGCAACGCCACGCCCAGGACCACCAGCGGGGGCGAGCTGATGGTGCGTGACCAGCCGGCCGTCGTGCCGTCGGGGAGGTCGAGCCGGGGCGTTGCGGCGGCTGCTCGCCGCGGCGGCAAAGGCGCCGCCCCGGCGAGCAGCCGCCCCAGAGCACCGGCGAGCAGCGCCACGCCGAGGCCCACGGCTGTCTGCCACTGCGGTTCCCGGACGGCGGCGGCGTCCGCGACATCGACGTTGGCGAGCAGCGTCCGGCAGATGGAGTAGCCGATCCCGGCGGCGGTGGCCCAGGAGGCGGCGATCAGCCAGGGCACTTCGGGGGCGTGCCCCCGCAGCCGGACCAACAGGCCGGAGCCGACGCCGAGGACGAGGAGCACGGCAAGGCATCCGGCCAGGAAGCCGGGCGCCGAGGAGAAGCCGTTCGCCCGGCCGCCGTCGAAGTGGCCGGCGAGCGGATCCGGCAGCCGGCCGGCCACCTCCGCATAGAGACCGCCGAGCGTCATGATCACGACAAGGAAGGGGAAGGCGGCCATCCAGGTCCGCCGGGGGCCGGCCGAGGAGAAGGCCGCACGCGGTGCACTCTTCACGACTACCTCCGACCACCTCTCAGTTGTTCGGATAGTACTAGAACAACTCGCCACATCTCAATTGCGCATCCATCTCATATCTGAGATACGGTCACCTCATGGCAGACGACTACCTCGTACGCATCGGCAGGCTCATCCGTGACGCCCGGCAGCACCGTGGCTGGACACAGGCGCAGCTCGCCGAGGCTCTCGGCACCAGCCAGAGTGCGGTCAACCGCATCGAACGCGGGAATCAGAACATCAGCCTTGAGATGATCGCTCGTATCGGCGAGGCTCTCGACAGTGAAATCGTCTCGCTCGGCTATGCCGGGCCGATGCATCTGCGGGTGGTCGGCGGACGCCGACTGTCCGGCAGCATCGACGTGAAGACGAGCAAGAACGCCTGCGTTGCGCTGCTGTGCGCCACGCTGCTGAACGCGGGCCGCACAACTCTGCGCCGGGTGGCCCGTATTGAGGAGGTCTACCGCATCCTCGAAGTGCTGGGCAGCATCGGCGTGCGGACCCGGTGGATCAACGACGGCAACGACCTGGAGATCATCCCGCCCGCCGAGCTCGACCTCGACTCGATGGACACCGAGGCCGCCCGCCGCACCCGCAGCGTCATCATGTTCCTCGGCCCGCTGCTGCACCGGATGGACCACTTCAAACTGCCGTACGCGGGCGGCTGCGACCTCGGCACCCGGACCGTCACCCCGCACATGACGGCGCTGCGCCACTTCGGCCTGGAGATCACCGCGACCGACGGCACCTACATCGCCGAGGTGGACCGCACCGTCGCCCCCAAGCGCGCGATCGTGCTGACCGAACGTGGCGACACCGTCACCGAGAACGCGCTGCTGGCCGCCGCCCGCCACGACGGCGTCACGGTCATCCGCAACGCCTCCTCCAACTACATGGTCCAGGACCTGTGTTTCTTCCTGGAGGAGCTCGGCGTCCGGGTCGACGGCATCGGCACCACCACCCTCACCGTCCACGGTGCCGCACGCATCGAACGCGATGTGGACTTCGCCCCGTCCGAGGACCCGGTCGAGGCGATGAGCCTGCTGGCGGCGGCCGTTGTGACCGAATCCGAGCTGACGATCCGCCGGGTCCCGGTCGAGTTCCTGGAGATCGAACTGGCCGTCCTGGAAGAGATGGGCCTGGACCACGAGCGCAGCCCGGAATACCCCGCCGACAACGGCCGCACCCGCCTCATCGACCTGACGGTCCGCCCCTCCAAGCTCCAGGCACCCCTGGACAAGATCCACCCGATGCCCTTCCCGGGCCTCAACATCGACAACGTCCCCTTCTTCGCGGCCATCGCGGCCAGCGCCCAGGGCCAGACCCTCATCCACGACTGGGTCTACGACAACCGCGCCATCTACCTGACCGACCTCAACCGCCTCGGCGCCCAGGTCAAACTGCTCGACCCGCACCGCGTCCTGGTGGACGGCCCCACCCGCTGGCGCTCCTCGGAAATGATGTGCCCCCCGGCCCTGCGCCCGGCCGTCGTCGTCCTCCTGGCCATGATGGCCGCCGAGGGCACCTCCGTCCTGCGCAACGTCTATGTCATCAACCGGGGTTACGAGGACCTGGCCGAACGCCTCAATTCGCTCGGGGCGCAGATCGAGATCTTCCGGGACATCTGAACTACGGATGCCGCCGCGCCCTTTCTGACCTGCGTGAATACGGGCCAGGAGAGGGTGCGGCGGCATCTCTGGGACTTCTCTGGGACTTTGCGCCAGGACCAAGCTTCTGCCGGTCGGCTTGCGGCTACGCGAAGACCGCGTCAATGGCGGCGCCGCCGCGCGCACCTGCGCGGGGCAGGAAGTGAGCGTACTTCCGGAGCGTGAAGCCGGGGTCAGAGTGGCCGAGCCACCTGGCCAGGGAGACGACCGACTCGCCGGCCTCCAACTGCTCGGAGGCATAGAAGTGACGCAGGGCATGGTAGCCGTGCTCCCGGGAGGGCTCCCAGGCCCGGGATCCGTCCGGTGCGCTCTCCTCCAGCGCAGCGATCACGCCGGCCTCGGCCAGGGCGGGCTTCCAGACGTAGGAGTTGAAGTAGTTCCGATTGATCGCCTTACGCTCGCGGCCCGTCACCAGGAGGTTGTACGTCCTGGGCCGACGGTGCTTGGCCTCTACCGATGTCTGCGGCGGGCGCGGATCGTCCCACGGCATGGTGACCGGCACGGGTGCGAGGAACTCCACATGCTGCCGTAGTGCCTTGGCCACGCTTGAGGGCAGGGGCACCTCGCGGACCTTGCGCCCCTTGGGAAGCGCGAAGCAGAGCTTCGTCCGCACCATCTTGACCTGGCGCCGGACATGGACGATCTCCGCGTCGAAGTCGATGTCCTCCATCGACAGGCCGAACGCCTCTCCCTGTCGCAGGCCGAGCCCAGCACCAATCTCGACAAGCACGCGGTAGCGGTCCGAGATAGCTGCGCGTACGGCCAGCACACGCTCGGGCAGCCATGCCTCGACCCGGCCCGGTGCAGCCGCCGGAGGGCGAACTGTGCTCGCACGGCACGGGTTGCGTGCGAGGCGTCGATCTTCGACGGCAGCCTGGAGAACACCGGACAGCGTGGCCCAGACGAGACGGATGGAGGTAGGGCCCAGGTCCGTCTCGAGTCGCTTCTTCCAACTCCGCAGCACTTCGGTACCGACGCCATTGAGCGGCAGGGCACCGAGGTGCGGGACGATGTGCTGGCGGACCCGTTGCTCGATGCGTTCGAGGGTGGACGGGTCGCCACCCTGGGTGGGCCACCAGTGGGTCGCGATGTAGTCCTTGAGGGAGATGGCTCCATCGCGTGGATCGACGAACTCGCCCCGACGTGCATCGGTCTGAGCCTGGGCGAGCCAGGTCTTGGCATCCTGGAGTACGTCGAAGGAACGGTCCTTGACGCCCGGGATGCCCTTGACGCGGTAGCGGGTGCACTTGCCGTACATGGTCGTGCGTTCACGCTTGCCGGTCGTCGGGTTGGGGCGCTTCTTGAGCCACCGGTCTTCTATGTAGCCGGTCAGGTGGAACTCCTTGATGTAGAGGATGGAGACGGCGTTCTACGGCGCTTGGAGCGTCAAGCGCTGGTGAGGCGGGTGGACCGTTCCTGACGAGGAGCGTTCAGCGGGTTGAGAGCCGCGTTTGAGCGCGAGTCGGCCTGCTCCTGCTCGCGGACCCAGGCATCGAGGGCTTCGAGTCGGTACATCACGCGGCCTCGTGGACCCATGCGGAAGCTCGGAGGTCCCTGTCGACGGTGGCGCCAGACGTAGAGGGTGTGGGGTGAGAGGCCGAGGTACTCGGCGGCGTCCTTCACGGTCAGGAAGGCCGTGTGTAGGGCGCCCGGGGAAGCTGTGGGGGCACGCAAAGATCGGGCAGGCATAGAAGGTTCTCTGTGAGGTACGGGAGGGAGCGGACCTTGAAGGACCGGTTCGTCATGCGCGGCACTCGCAATCGGTGGGCCAGTTCTCCAGATGATTGCGGAGGATACGCAGAATGGCGTTCGGAAGATTCACCCAGCTGGGCGCCTGACCCTTTTAGTGCCAGTCATGGAGAGCTGACCGGGAGACCTGAAGCTCGGCGCAGAGTTCGTCCAGGGTCATTTTTTCGCGCGAACGGCTGGAGCCATTCATCAGCACCCCGCTTCCTCGTTGTCGATGGGGTTTCGGGCAGGGCTTATGAGGGGTCGGGGCAAAGGGGTTCCTCGCATGGAAAGAGCGGATTACCGAAAGAAAGCACGCCGGGCTGCCGGGTATTTCAATGATGCGGAGCATCGCCGGTTTGGCCAACCGGCGATCGTCGGCTATGTTCCGCCCACTCCGGGTCGTTCCGATCACTGGAAGAACCGGCGAAGAGGCTGCGCGGGGAGGCTCCGGGTGCGGTGGCGATGGCAACGAAGTCATCGATGTCGCAGCGTCGGGCATTGCGTTCGATGCGGGAGAGCGCAGTAGCGGTCATGGGTCGGCCGAGGACGGTGACGCGGGCGGCCAGCTGAGGCTAAGCAGGACCGCGTTCGGTGCGGAGAATTTCGATATCGCGGGCGGTCCGAGTTCCTGCCAGACCGATTTCAGGGAGACGCACTGCCATGGGCTCAGTTATAGCTCGCGATCGCCGGTTTGGTTAACGGCCGATCGTCGTCTATGTTCGCCCGGCGCGCGACCGTGAGTGACCTCCGAACTGGGTTCTGGGCGTCGGCGGATGTTGCTGCGCCGGCCATCCGAAAGCTCTCTGACGTGTGGTGTTGTGTTGTAGCTTGCGCCGCAACGGGGGGCAACGGTTTCTCGATGTGATCCTTCTGGCTCGCCCTGGCGCTAACTGATTTCGGCAACGGCCAATCCGGGGCTATCGTTTTGGAACCGCCGCTCAGAATGCGTTCGCTGCCAGCTTCCTCATTTCCCAGGGGAATACTGGACTTGCGCGACGTCGTTGTGGCTGTCTTGGATTCCGCCCCGGCCTGCCAGCTCAGGGCATGAGAGATTCCGGCATACCAATCCGGGGCCGGGCGAACCCACCTTCCTGCCTACGCGGCCCTGCCCGGCACGTTCGGGCCGGAACCGTGTGCCACCCCCTCCTGCGCTTCGCCCGAAGAGGGCTCGCCGCGCCTCACCGCCCCCGACCAAGGAGCCATCACCCGATGAGCCACGCCGCCCGCGAATGGGTGTGGGACCACAGCACCAGCAAGGGCACCGCCCGCATGGTCCTCACCCTGATCGCCGACCGCTGCGTAGACCGCGGCTGCGTCGCCTACGCGTCCCTGCCCACCCTCATGAAGCGCGCGAACGCCTCCCGTACCGCCGTGCGCGACGCCCTGGCAAAGCTGCTCGCCACCGGCGAGCTGGAGCAGCTGATGGGCCGTAAGGGGCCCCGTGGAGAGACCTACTACCACCTCCCGGCCGCCGCCCGATTCCTCGCCGACCAAGCCATCGACGAGGGCCGCAATCCGACTCTCCGGGGGGAACGGATTCCAACCCCCGAGGGGACGGAATCCGACCCTGCCGCCCCCTTCGAAGGGGGACCGGAATCTGACCCCGGGGAACGGAATCCAACCCCCAGGGGGCACGGAACCCAACCCTCAGGGGGCACGGATTCCGACCCCCAGAACAGTAGAGAACCGAAGGTGAACGGTAAGAGCAGCAGCTCTGCCCCACTCATCCCCGCCACCCAATGGCAGATCGACGAGGACACCCGGGCCTGGCTGCAGCACCAGGGGCACCTCGCCCGGCTCGGCGATCACGCCCTGCGCACCGCCGACGAGAAGTGGCGCTCCTACCGAGCGGTCGGGATACCGCGCACCGCCGCCGCGTGGGCCGCCGACTGGCGCGCCTGGATCGCCCGCGAACGCACCCCCGCGCCCGGGCACCCGCATCTGCGCGCCCTGCCCGGCGGCGCCCCCACCTCAACCTCGGCGGGCGGCATGACTCGCGCCGAAGCGCACACCGCAGCCCTCCTCGCCGCCCTCGACGAACCGGCGGAAACGGAGTAACCCGCCGTGCCTTGGAACGTCGCGCAGTCGCCTCCGTGGCCCGAGCGGCGCCGGAGCCGACGTGGCGGCTGATCGCCCACCGGATGTCGGTGGCCATCGCGAGCATCCGTGGGCACCGGCCCTCAGCTGCGTCGCGGCTCGTGCAGTAGGTGGTCATGCGCCGCCCCAGCGCCGGCCACCACTGACATGTCTCTGCCCCGGGAGGCATGGCACGCGAGGAGGGAGAGCAGGGCAAGGTCGGCTGACCGGCAGCCTGTCGGTCCTCGATCGGATGCACGCACGGGACCGCCTCAGCCGACGGCTCCACACGGTCCCCGGTCCCCAGCGACAGCTCGACAGTCCGGTCCCGTCGGGGACCGTACCGACGCGGTCCCCGACGGGAACCCGCACGGGGACCGAGCGCACCGAAACCGGGGACCGGGGACCGCGCGAACATCGAGAGAAGGGACCGTGACAGCACGGTCCCCAAGGCCAGCAGCGACGCGGATCCAGCACCGATACCTGCGAAACCGCAGCTCAGCGCGCCACGGAACTGTCCCCGATCCTCCAGGGACCGGGAGCATCGGGGACCGTCCTCACTCGGTCCCCAACAACCGGGGGACCAGGACCCTGCGACACACCGATCCGGGGACCGACCCGTTGGGGACCAAGTCCACCCCGGCACCGAAACGGGTGCCGGGCCCCCGGCCTCAGGACCAACCATCAGGGGTGCGACCCCGCCCGGTCCCCGGTCCCCGGTCCCCGGCCCCCGGCCCTCGCAATGTCAGACCGACCTCCGGACGAGCAGCCTCGACCCACGCTGCGAACCACGGTCAGAGGCCGAGCGCCGCATGGCTCCCTGCGCGTCCCCCCACCGACCAGCGGACACGGACCATGCCGCCACAACGCCCGCCCACACCGAACTCCCACACCCCATGGAAACGAACTCAGTGCACAACACGAACCACGAGGCCACCTCCCAAAACGACAGCCAGGAGGACCGCAACAGCACCACCAGCGGAGCAAGCTGTAGCACTGGACCGTCCAAGGGCCGGTCCAGCGCGCATGCCTCCGCCCCAGAGGTGGCGGAGGAGGCCCCGCGCCAGGGGGCGCAGGACCGGCAGCTCGTGGCCGAGGGCGGCCACAAGCAGAGGGCGAAGCAGGGCCGACGGCGGTCCCGCCAGCCCAGGCAGCGCTCCGAGCGCCAGACCTTCCGCGCCAGCACCCTCGAAGCCGCCAACATCCAGAAAGCCGCTGACGCCAAGGGCGTCTCCAAGGCCCGCTTCATGGCCCAAGCCGTTCACGCCGAAGTCCACGGCCGTCCCCACCTCGACCGAAACGATGCCCTCGACCGCTTGGAAGCTGCCCGTGTCCAGCTCGTCCGTGCCGGCAACAACCTGAACCAGATCGCCAAGGTCCTCAACTCCGGCGGCGACGCCCTCCACATCGACCGCGCCGCCGATGCCGTAGCCGAGGCCGCCACCAAGATCCGTACGGTCGCACAGAAGCTGGTGAGCTGAACGCCTTGGTCCCCGACGTCTCCCGCGGCAACCGCACCATCGGCCTGCTCCACTACCTCTACCGAACCAGCGACATCGAAGCCCACGTCGACCCGCACGTCGTCGCCGCCTACGACCCCCACCTGCCTGACCCCGGCCGCGACCCGAACGCCACCTTCAGCGAACTAGGTTCTGTCTCTTTGGTCAGCGTCGGGCCCAGATGAGGATGGCGGCGAGGTGGAGTGAGGCCTGATATGCGATGGCGAGTTTGTCGGTTCGCATGGCCAGTCCGCGCCACTGCTTGAGGCGGTTGATGCAGCGTTCGACGGTGTTGCGCTGCTTGTATGCCTCAGCGTCGAAGGCGGGTGGCCTGCCGCCGAGTCGGCCGCGTCGTTGGCGATGGCCGATCTGGTCGGTGGGCTGTGGGATGACGGAGCGGATGCCTCGGCGTCGAAGATGTCGGCGGATCGCGCGGGAGGAATACGCGCGGTCCGCGAGAACGGCCGTGGGCCGGGTTCTGGGTCTTCCGAGCCCGGCCCGTGGAACTCGGATGCGGGCCATCACAGCTTCGAAGGCCGGAGCGTCACCGGCCTGGCCTGCCGTGACAACAAGAGCAAGTGGTCGTGCCCGGCCGTCGCTGGCCAGGTGCACCTTGGTGCTCAGCCCGCCGCGGGAGCGTCCGAGTCCGTGATCGGTGGGTTCGGACCGGTCGGCTTCCCCCTTTTCCTGGCTCCGGAGGCGTGCTGGTGAGCCCGGCAGACGGTGGAGTCCACCGACACGGTCCAGCCGACGTCATCGTCGGCGTCTGCTGCGGCCAGGACGGCGGTGAAGATGCGTTCCCACGTGCCGTCGACGGCCCACCGCAGCAGGCGTTTGTGAGCGGTCTGGAACGAACCGAGCTCACCGGGCAGATCCCTCCAGGGCGAGCAGGTGCGGTACTTCCACGCGATGGCTTCCAGCGTTCGGCGGTGGTCGGCCCACCGCCGTCCGCGGACCGGATCCGCCGGCATCAACGGCTCGATCCGGTCCCACATCGCATCAGTGATCACTAATCGGACGGACACATACGATCAACTGATCAAACCATCAAAGAGACACGCTCTAGCCGCCGACCTCGACCTGTGGGTCAACGCCCTCGGCGGCAAAGCCCCGAAGAAGCACGTGTGGCACTGCCCCGTCCGCACCGCCCCCGGCGACCGAGTCCTGTCCGACGAGGAATGGGCCACCGTCGCCCGCCGCGTCCTTGCCGCCACCGGCATCGCCCCCGACGGCGACGACCAAGCCTGCCGCTGGATCGCCGTCCGCCACGCCCCCGACCACATCCACATCGTCGCCACCCTCGTCCGCGCCGACCGCACCCGCCCCCGCCACCACAAGGACGGCACTCGCGCCCAGGCCGAGTGCCGCAAGATCGAGAAGGAGTTCGGGCTCCGTCGCCTCAAGGAAGGTGACGGCACCGCGGCCAAGCGCCCCACCAGCGCCGAACGCCGCAAGGCCGAACGCCTCGGCCAGGACGCCACCTCACGCGAACTGCTGCGCGAACACGTCCACCGTGCCCTGGCCGGCGCCGCCGACGAAGCCGAGTTCTTCGACCGACTCGCCGCCGAAGGCGTCCGCATCAAGAAACGCATCGCCCCCTCCGGCGATGCGCTCGGCTACTCGGTCGCCAAGGTCGGTGACCGCAACAAGGCGGGCGAGCCCATCTGGTTCTCCGGCTCCAAGCTCGCACCGGACCTGTCCCTGCCCCGGATCCGCGAGCGGTTCGCAGCCGCCACGGACATGCCCGAGCCGCCCGTGGTCCTGGAACGCAGCGGCGCCTCGGCACCGGTCCGCGCCCGCCACTTCGCCGCCGAGGCCACCGACTCGGCCCTGACGTCCTTCACAGCCGGCAATAACAGTGCGGCAGCTGCCCAGCTGATCGGGGTCAGTGAGGTTCTTGACGCCCTCGCCCAGACCTCATTCGGCCCGCCCCAGGCCGAACTACGAGAAGCCACAGCACACTTCGAGCGCGCCACTCGCTCCCACATCCGCGCCGAGAAGGACGAGATGTACGCCCTGCGCCGCGCGGCTCACCAGATCGTCCATTCCGGATCCGCTCTCGGCCGCGGACAGGACGGCGCCGCCACCGCCTTGGTCCTCGACATCATGATCCTGACCGTCATCGCAGCCGCCCGCTGGCACGCAGCCCGCGGCCACGCCCAGCAAGCCGAGGCCGCCCAACAGGCCGCAGCCCACCTGCGCGCCGCCTACCAGGCAACCGCCGCCAGCCCGCTGGCCGCCATGCGCGCCTACGGCCAAGGCCTGCCCGCACAGTCCCGACGACACCACGCCGCCACGGTCCGCACCGCCCTCCCTCACCTGGCAGAACACCTCCAAGCCGAGCCTGGCTGGGACGCGCTGACCGCGGTGCTCGACCAGGCCGAACGTGCCGGCCACGACACCACCGCCCTGCTGGCCGAGGCCGCCGCGCAACGCCAACTGGACAGCGCCGACTCGATCAGCGAAGTCCTGGTCTGGCGGTTGCAGCACCTCGGCTACGTCACCCAACCCGCGTCGGCGCCCAGGTCCCGGCGTCCTCGTACCGAGCCCGCCCCTGCTGTCCCTGCCGCTGCTGGTGTCGCCCACCAGGAAGCGAACCGGCCCCGGCGGCGGTGATCACGCTCGCCCCGACGCCTTCGGGGCGAGCAGTTCCAACGCCTCCTCCCAGTGGAAACGGTCCGCTCCCCCACCGGCCTTCGGCCGGTGGGGGTCGTACGAGCCGATCAAGACGCCCATCTCGCGCAACCGGTCCAGACTCTGCCGGTACGCGGGGTGGGCGGCCTGGGCCGTGTTCAGGTACGGGAGCACGGCGGTGGGGATGCCGAGGCCGTACGCCTCGCACAGGATGCCCACCGCGAGGGTGTCGGAGATCCCGGCGGCCCATTTGTTGATGGTGTTGAAGGTGGCCGGCGCGACCGCAATGGCGTCAGCGGGCGGCAGGGGCCGGGGATCGCCGGGTGAGCGCCACGCTGAACGGATGGGGTAGCCGGTCTGAGCCTCGACCGCCGAGGCGTCGATGAAGCCGAGCCCGAGTGGAGTGGCGATGACGCCGACGTCCCAGCCCTGCTTCTGGGCGGCGGTGATCAGCTTGTGAACGTCGCTCGCGATACCGGACGCGCACACAACGACATACAGGAACGGCTTCTTCGGCTGGGCGGGCTGATCACTCACGCGCGGGCTCCCGGTTAGCTGATGAATTGGTGCAGTTCCGGCAAGGTGCGGCGGCGGTCATGGGCGGCCATGTCAGCAACCAGTTCCCGCACGGCAAGCCGGCTGATGTCCTAGGCCGCGCAGCTCTCTGTGATCCGCAGGGCCTGGAAAACGACGGTGTTCAACTGGCCAGCGCGTCGCCAAGTCTGCTGTGGGCGCTGCCCACGAGCGACTGGTGCAGGGCGTCGGCGCGGGAGCGGATCAGGCCGTCTCGGTACGCCGAGGGGAGCCGTTGCCATACGTCAGCAGCCGCATCTGCCGCTGCGGAATCGTCCCCATCGACCTTCAGGCAGGTCGCGGCATCCATGGCCAGCAGGGCGCGGGTCATGACGGAAGGCGATCGGGTGAGGAAGAGCGCCGCTTCCTGTTCGGCGTGCGCTTCCCGGGTGCGCCCCATCAAGGTGAACGCTTGGGAGAGATGGACGTGGTGCTTCTGGAGGGGGTAGCCGAACCAGGTGTCGGCACCTTGGGCCGCGTCCAGGCGCTCGGCGATGGAGCGGGCGTCGGCAACCGCGCGCAAGGCGCCCTTGTGGTCTCCGGTGGAAGCGAGGGCTCGCGCGGTGACGGCGGCTGCCAGCGCGGCTGCGGCTGTTGGGGTCCGTCCGGCCTCGGCGCGGGCGCGGATGGCGAGTTCAGCGGCCGCGTTCGGGGCGCCGTAGTTGAGCGGGACCATGGCGTGCCGGGCCAGGCTCCAGGCAAGCATGTGCCGATCGCCTGACTCGCGTGCGGCCTGTTCGGCGGTGGCGAACCAGCCGAGCGAGTCCCGCTGGTCCCCGCGGTCGTGCTGGATGATCGCCACCAGGCCGGTGATCCCCGCCGCTGTGCGTGCGAGGTCTGCACGAGCAGACGCCCGGTGTGGACGGCTGAGCACGTCCCGCAGGAGGTCGAGGTCGTTTCTCATCTGGGCGAGGACGGCGCCTGGGGGGCGGCCACGATAGCCCCCGCGGTGCCGCTCGAACGCCCCTTGCAGGTAGTCAAGATCGCCAGTATCAGCGTTGGAGAGGCCGGCGTTGATGCCCTGTCGCGCCTCCGCGATACCCGGCAGGGCGACTGCTCCTGTCGCTCCCGCCGCCACCCCGAGAAACTGTCGTCGTTTCACCGCCGCGTCCTCCTCTCCCTCGACACCGGCTCGGCGCTGCGACCTGCGGTAGCGCCTGCTTGCCGCCACCGCACGAACGATCTCTTCCACAGAGCGTCCGTAGACCTCTGCCAGCAGTTCGTGCCATACCGGTGTCGGCAGACGGCGCTCGGTCTCCCAGCGCTTCAGGTTCTCCGGGTCGAACCACTTTCCACTCTGGGCTTCTTGTAATGCCAGAGCCTGCTCATCGCGCGTGAGCCCGGCCGATTCCCGGATACCTCTCAGCATGGCGCCGATGCCGTCTGGTGCCATCATGCCCATCCCCCAAGCGTCTGACAGTGCCGAGCCCATTCCTGGCCCCCCAATGTGGCCCCCTGCGCGAAATCGCACCCCTCGCTGGCACCGGACCGGTCTGCCGCAGGCGAGTTGACTGAGCCTCAGCCAAGCAGGCAGGCGGAAGACGTTCAATCCCCCGCCTTCCGGGCTCCTCCGCCTCAATCCCCGGTCCGATGTCCGTTGGAAGGTCCTCGCCATGCGCGTGTACAGCCAAAGTTTCTTTCTGGTCCGCGACCCGACCTCGGTGCGGCTCAGCCGTCGCCGCCTCCACGGTTTGGCCGAGAACTGGGGGCTGCGCCTGAACGAAGCCTCCGACACAGCGCTGACCACCGTGCTCTCCGAACTGGTCACCAACGCGGTGCGGCACGGAACCGGCGCGATGCTCACCATCGGAGTGCGCGCCACCCTCAGCCGGCGACGGGTCCTGGTCGAGGTCTACGACGACTCGCGCATCCTTCCCGCGCCGCGCTGCGCGGCTCCGGAGGACGAGACCGGACGCGGTATGGCGCTCATCGACCGTCTGTCCGTCTGCCACGGAGCCGAACGAACCAACTGCGGCAAGTGCGTATGGGCAGAGATCGCCCTCCCCGAACAGCGGCTCACGAGCCGCCAGCTCATTCTTCGCCCCGGTCGCGCCGCCCGAGCCGTCGCCCGCCGCCTGACCGCGCCCCGCCGGCGCCCGAGACCGGGCCCGGCAGGACATCGCGCACGCCATGGGCGGCACCCCAGCCCCCAGTCCCCTTCGGTACTCCACCCCGTCGAGAGGGCCTGGCAGCAACACCCACCGCACATTCCACACAAAGAAGGAGAGTCTCCATGCCCGACCAGCTGAATGCGCCCCCGATCGAAGAGAACGATCTGGTGCCCATCGAGATCGGAGACGCGGCCGAGCTGACCGAGGGACAGGGCGGCGGCAATAGCGAGGACAAGCGTCGCGGCTACAACTGATCAACAAGTGCGGTGCGGCCCCAGCCTGGGGCCGCACCGCACCTGCGTCCGAACCCCCTAGGAGGAATTGGTGATCTTCGGAGGCTTCAGCAATCCGCACAATCCCCACCCCCGACCCGCCGGAGCGAAGCCCGTCGCGGCACGGACAACAACATGGCGGCTGGGGGACGGCGCTGCTCGCTCAGCATCGAACGACAGCGGTCGGCGGCGCATCCTCATCCTGGGGCTCTGCGGTGCCACCAGCTTCGAAATGCAGTGCCTGGCAGGCAGCAAGCTGCCCGGCGATATCGGGTGGCGATGGCCCGGCTCCTACGCGGTCGTGGAAGAAGCCGAAGACGGTGTGGCCCTGCATACCGATCCGGCCGCAGCCCGCCCCGTCTACCTCACCGCCTACCGAGGCGGGTGGGCGTGGTGCACCTCTGCTCGGGCACTGGCATCGCTCATCGGTGCCCCTGTAGACACCCAGCGGCTGGCGTGCTCCGTATTTCTGCCCTCGGCCCCCGCGTTAGCGGGCTCACGGACGTTCTTCACGGGCGTTGAGCAACTGCCGCCCGGCAGCCGAATCGAGCTGCCCGCCGACGGCAGCAGCCCCAGGTGTACGACCCTGTGGCGGCCCGACGCCGACTCGGCAGGATCGCCCGTGCAGCGTCTGCGCACTGCGCTGACGGCCACCGTCGCATTACGCGTGGCAGCTGACCCTGCCCTATCGTGCGATCTGTCCGGAGGGCTGGACTCGACTTCCGTCGCAGTCCTGGCAGCGCACGCGTTGCCGCCCTCCGGCCGTCTCAACGCCGTCACCATCCACCCCGAAGGCGACACGTCCGGTGCGGATCTGCACTACGCACTTCTGACGGCCGAGGCGCATGAAGGCCGCATCGCCCACCACCTGCTGCCGATGGCAGCGGAACACCTGCCGTACACCCGCATCACCGCCGTGCCGGCCACCGATGAACCAGCCCCCTCCACCCTGACGCAGGCCCGTCTGACCGGTCAGCTCCGCTGGATGCGAACGAACCTCGGGAGTCACACACACCTGACGGGCGACGGTGGCGACAGCGTCCTGTTCCAGCCGCCTCTTCACCTCGCCGACCTGATACGCCACCGCCGCTGGAAGCGAGCAGCCAACGAGGCGTTCGGCTGGGCCCGTCTGCGGCACCACAAGGTACTCCCGTTCCTCGTCGACGCCACGAGGGCCGCCAGGGCCAGCCGTCGCCAAGCTCTCGCCAACCTCGCCCGCACCGTCGGAACGCCTGGCCGAAACGATCACGGGCGCGTCCGCTGGTTCCCTCTTCTGCCGTTCCCCGCCTGGGCCGAGCCGGCAGCCCGCCGCCTCCTGGCCCAGGCAGCGCGCGAAGCCGTCGCTGCACCAGACACGCTGCCGGGCCTGGACAACTCCGTACGAGTCTTGGTGGACGAGATCCGCGAGGTCGCACGCACGGCAGCGGCCGACGCCGAGCTGGCAGCCTCCTGCGGTATCGACCTGCATAACCCGTTCCTTGACGCCACGGTGATGGACACCGTGATGAGAACACCCATCGACCAGCGCGCACCGCTCCACGCCTACAAGCCGCAGCTGAGCCAAGCCATGGCAGGACTGCTCCCGCCAGCCGTAGCAGCCCGCACCACCAAGGGCAGCTTCGATGCCGATCACTACGCCGGCCTCCGCGCCAACCTGACTGGCCTCCTCGCCCTCACCGACGGCCACCTCGCCGGCCTCCGATTGATCAGCCCGGCTTCCCTGGGACGCGCCCTGCGCGGGGCCGCCGCAGGCATCCCGATACCACTGGCCACCCTCGAACAAGCCATGGCTGCCGAAGCCTGGCTGCTCGCCCACCACCGCGACCCCGCACCTGTCTGGACGAGCGAGCCCGCCAGGAGCACACATGATTGAGCTGCCCCGCTTCGCCACCGCCCCCGCCCATGTCCGAGCCCTCGACTTCGGGCACGTCACGGTCCTCGTCAACTACCGCAATGGCCATGTCCAATGCCTGCTGTCCGCCGCGGCGGCGCTCTGGCGCGACACAGCAGCAACCGGCCGCCTGGACGTCATGCCGTCCGTTCTCGCCACCCGGCTTCTCACCACCGGCCTCCTGGTCAGAACCCTCACACCGATCCCGTGGCCGGCGCCGCTGATCGCGAAGGGCTCCAGCGCGAGCTGGGGCAGCGCAGAACACCCTGCCGGAGCCCTCCGGCCCGCACCCACCCGCACCACCACGGCCGCCGTAGCCGCTCTGGCCACGGTCCTTGCCATCAAGCGACTCGGCACCCCGAGCACCACGATGCCCCGCCTCACCACTGCGCTGAGGAGGGCGGTGTCAACATGCCGCCAACCCGCCACCCACGACCAGGCCCAGGCCGCCGTCCTCGCCGTCCGCCGCGCTGGCTGGTACTCGCCGGCGAGAACCGCCTGCCTGGAAGAATCCGCCGCCGCGGTGCTCCTGCTCGCGACCCGGCGTCTGTCGGCCACCTGGTGCCACGGCGTCGCGCCAGATCCCGTCCGGCTCCATGCCTGGGTGCAGACTGACAACGGAGGCCCGGCCGCCGAGCCGCCCTCGACGCTCGCCTACACCGCCGCCCTCACCATTGGAGCCCGCCATCAGCACCAGCTCTGACCCAACCCTGTGGATCGGAACCGACACCTGCGCACTCGGCCCTTACCGCGCCGACCTCGTCGAGACCTACTGGCGCTGGGAACAGGACCCCACTCTCCTCGTCGGCTACGGCCGCCAGGCACCCGAGTCCCTCGAAGCACGCACCGAAGGCATGGCCCACCAACTCCGGGGCGGGAACATCCGCTTCACCATCTACGACCGCACCTCCGGCGAACCCGTACCCGCCGGAGTCGCCACCCTCCTGCCCGACCACGCCGTCCGCACCGCCGAATACATCATCATGCTCGCCCCCGAAGCCCGCGGGCGCGGTCTCGGCACTCAGGCCACCCGCCTGGCCCTCGACTACGCCTTCCACATCACCAACTTGCGCATGGTCTGGCTCAAGGTCCTCGCCCCCAACAAGGCCGGCATCCGCGCCTACGAGAAGGCAGGCTTCCGTACGGTCGGCGCTCTCCGGAAAGCCGGGTACTGGCTCGGTCAGACGTGCGACGAAGTCATCATGGATGCCGTCGCGGGAGAGTTCGAGGGGCCTTCGGCTGTTGAATCCCTGCTAACTGGCGAATAAGGGGCTACGTCAAGCGTGCTCACTGCCATAACAGGGGGGTTCTACTGCTTCACAAATTCCTAGGGCTCTCCGCGCCGTTGGCGGTTCGATCAGCTCGGATCTTCAACCAATGCGCACGAGCCAGACCCTTCTCGTCTGGATGGGTCGCAAGGCGCTCGACCATCCACGCCGACTGTGGATCTAAGTCTGGATGCTTCCTGGTCATACGGAGAGCACGCCAGGTCGTGACAGGGGCGAGTAACCAGCGATTGATGGTGAATCCCACTAACCTGCGCGACGACCTAGACAACTTCGGCGCTCCCTTCGTGTGGCTGGTCAAGCTGCTGCTCGCGCTTGCGCTGCTCGACTCGTAGGAGTTCGATCTCCTTGGCGAGCTTGGCCAGCCTGAAGTGCTCCTCACCCTCGTCATAGGGGTAAATCCCCAAGTCGAAAGCCGTAGCATGGCGTTCGATGTCATCCGCAGTCTGCTGGAGGTAGAAGGCTCGCTCGCGCCATTTGTAGTAACCCGTGAAGCCTGCCGCTGTGCCTACGGCGAACGTGATGCCCATAGCCCAGTACTTGAGGGGAGCCGGCGTGTCAGCAAGGGCGGAGACGGCAGTTCCAGCCAGCGACCCAACAATGATGACGGACTGGGAGACGTTGTGCTTCCTTCTATACTTCCTTCCGTCTCTGCGTAGCCCGTCGAGCTCAGCCGGGATTGAGTCCTTGTAAGAGTATTGACGGTCTGGGACTGGAAGCTCCAGGCGGGCGGCGTCTAAGAGACGAAGCTCTTCCGCCGCTTCCAGGTCAATCTTCAGCTCGCGCGCCGTCTTGTCGTAGGGCTTCTTCGCCTTCTTTTCCATGGAGCGAACTGCCAAGAATGTCCCGGCGCTGAGAATCAAGACGGGAATGGCGATCTTGTTGGCGAGGGCGATAGCCGACGAACCGACGGCTACGTTCGCGACGACTGCAGCGAAGAGCAGGACAACGGCGAGGGCTCCGGATAACCAGCGGGTTACTGTCTGGATGGTCCTAATCCGTAATGCGACCCGAAGTTCAGCTATGCCCTTTTTGTGCTCAATAAGAGCATTTACCCTGTCTGTCGTATCCTGCGAAACGGATTCCATCGTCCCCAACCTTTCTGTCCGTAGGGGTTGAACCACTGGGGGCAGGCACGGCACAGAGGTCTGCCTACGGCTCGCCGGCGCATCCGCCACTGCATCACCGGGCAGGACACCGGAATCCCCTTCGCCCGGTCCGGGACGAGAGCTTCGCTGGGCCGCCATGACCAGGAACGCTCCGCCGACGACGCCGGCAAGCATGGCCAATGAGCCCACGCCGACAGCAGCGAGGATCGGATAGACGGCTTGCAAGAGCTTCCCCGTTGATTCGTGATCACGCCGTCAGCTTCACTAGCTGAACTGCAATGACCCCAACAACACGACGAACGCAAACGGTAGTTGCCAATCTTCGCCGAAGGCGCCCGGACGCAGGATTCAGCCATACATGCGGCGAGATCTCTTCAACGCGCCGGGGGCAAACGCCTCACGCCCCGGAGGAGGGGCGAGCCAGCGGAGCGCCCTGAGCGGCAGGGCCTGTGGCGAACGGAGCAGACCGTCCCCACTGAGGCACGAACACAGAGACGCAGCGGGATACGCGACGCGGCGTTCCGGAATGAGGCACGCCATAGCGCGATAGCACCTACTGCTCCAATTCCGCACTAAAACGGTCTCGCGCACTCCGAATCATCTCCAAGCTGACCTCACTGCTTTCAGATCTATCAGCCATCCTGCTTAGCGCATCCCTGAATTCAGAAGTACCCCAATGCGACCCGGAGTCAGATACGTACCACATCCCACTACCCTCGCCAGCGACAGTCACATCCGGAATTTCACCATCGAATAGAAGATGAACGACCGGAAAAGGCAAGGGGGGAACACCAGCACTATAGGAGAGGATTCTGATCTCCTGACCAGGGAACCCAGCAACCTGAATCAGTCGCTCCATCTGCTCCGTCATTACGAGCGCACTACCAAAAGTTCGGTGCAATACACCTTCATCCAAGATGAAAATCGATTGCACCGAACTCCTAAAATAGCGCTCCTGGCGGGCTGCCTGGAATGCAAGGCGATGACTATCCTTTCTAACCCGCGGGGCGAGCTCGGCCATGCCTTGCACAGCTGATGCGTATTCCGCAGTTTGCAGGAGCGCAGGAACCTTCGCCAACTGGTAGGTCCACGCACTGGCTGCCGTAGATTCCAAAGCGACTAGGCGCGTAATCCATGCAGGCACAGCCTCCCCGAAGTCATTCCACCACGCTGGAGCCAATGCCATCGCTGTGAGCGCTTCTAGCGTGTCGGCATCTTCGTCGGCGACTCCATAGATTTGCACAAAGGCTCGAATATCTCGAAGATTGGGTGCCGATTTGGCCCCTTCGATTCGACTCACCCGAGACGCAGAACAGTGGAGAGCCCGAGCGGCATCCAGCATGGTCATGCCACTTTTAGCGCGCAGATCACGAAGCATCACTCCCAAAAGCATCGAGGCTGCCACTGGATTGACTTCCCGTTCCCCGATCACTCGGTCCGACTCGCCCCCCTGAGCAGCAAATAGGGGAGCATTGCCCTCAATAGCCCCCCGATTGGCCGCGTAAGCAGCAGGCAGCTGTCGAGAATTCATCATCCTGGGGTGAAAATCGATGGGCGCTGCGACAGCGGGGACTGGAGTCGCATCACCACTGCGGAGGGCTGCGGACTGTCGCCGGTCAAGCGAACCGGCAGCCTGCACCCACAGCCCCCGAAGGGCTTCGCGGTCGTCATCGTCCACAGTAAAGGCACTCATGATCATTTCGACGACTCGCCAGGACGGGACCTTTTCGCCGGATAGTGCACGACTCAACGTCGGAGCGCTGACGCCAGTGCGCTGGGCAAGCTCACGAAGGGGAGGGCGGCCGGCCCTTTCGTGAAGTTCGCCAATGCGAGAGGCGAACGTGAGTGCAGAAGTGGAAGCATCTCCACGTGTCTGAGGCTCTGGAGGGTTGTTGCGATGACGGGCAACTGCCGCTGCGCGTCGGCAGTCGGGGCCGCAGTAGATGCGGTTGCGCCCCCTCGCCGTCGCACCGAGCGACTTCCCACACCGCACGCAGCTTCTTCTGCTGGGTGACTCACCTGGAGGCAAAGCAACATCAGTCGCAAGCTGAGCCTCCACCTCGTGGCGACGTTCATGCCACTCCTGCCTACTGCCGCCCCAGGCCCCAATGAGAGCCGACAAAACTGAAGGCGACGGGAGACGGTTTCCGCTGAGGGCTGCGTAAATCGTTGACAGCGGGACCTTGGTGTACTCATGCGTCTGCGCCGCTGTGAGACCTGCAGCCTGCCGCAGGGCCTGAAGGTCACTCGCGAACTCACCTAGAGGACCAGACGTGTTGACGGGGTTTCGAGATCGCCGCCCCATGTTCCCCTCCTAGCTCGACAGAGGTGCCCCAACACCCCTATTCTCGCTTTGTCTCGCTTGCGTGAAACGCACTCATGTGCACGTAACGAACATACTTCCTGCCCAGATTGCCCCCGCCTCAGGAGCGTCCCGGTGCCATCTGTCGTCACGATCCTTAGTGTTACCCTCGCACTGTTCTTAGCCCTATTCGCCAGCGTGAGCGCCTACTTCGTTGCAAGATGGACCGGGGAATCCCGTCACAGGAGTGCCGTGTGGGCAGCGTGCACCTACCCCGTCGCTCTTGCCACCATCTTTCTGATCTACGACCAACTCCGAACTGGTCAACCTGACGAAGCCGCTCGCTCGCTCGAAGCCTTGATGGCAACCCCCTATTGAGAGTCCCCTTTTACCGCGTCAATCAGGGTGGCTTCGACGGAACGGCGCTCAGCCCCACCTCGCGACTCCTCCAGACAGGCGCTCCTGCCACACGAACGCGCGGAAGCCATCGGCACTACCCGCTTGCGCCGGCAACCCTGCCACCGAGTATCCACACGCTCGCGCCCGGTGGGGACCGCCGACGGCATTGCCTGCTGACCCCCGAAGTGGTTGTGCCCTCCGCGTGCCCCAACACGCGGGAATTGCCTGCTCGGTGGCACGCGACGCGCCACCTTGCACCACCTACACCGGGGCCCTGCCGAGAGGATCACCACCCATCCCATGAAACGCCTCATGCGAGGCCGGGCTCGTGGCTAGCGTGTGGCCCCATGACTGACGCCACACCCGCCGGGGTGGACCTCCTGTCGTATCTCAGCCATCTGGAGTTACGTTTCGATTCCTCGGCCTCTCTGGTCGCGTCGGATGCCCACGACGATCCAGCGACGCTGGAATGGGGCTGCCGCACCGTCCTGCCTCTGTGGGAGCCGGACGACGAGGAGGCCGCGGCTGACAACGCACGCCTCCTGGCCCCCGGCATATCACTGGCCCAGACGTCCCGGGGTGAATGCCAGGAGCTGACGATCCTCACCATGTCCGGCCTCACGCTGGACTTGTGGCGCATTGGGAGCATCTACGCGTCGCTGGACTCGCGCGACGCCGACTACGAGCATTTCGCACCGCTCTTCGACAAGCCGGGGCATCTCGGCCTGCACTCCGACCTGGAGGAGTGCCTGGTGAGCGGTGACCAGGTCGTCATCATCAACCGGGTGCGGATCGCGCCGGCGTGGCGCGGGCTGGGCGGGGTAGGCCGGTTGTTGATCGGCCGCTTGCTCCGCTGGGTGGTCGGCCAGGCGGCGATCGTGGCGACACATCCATACCCGATCGACATCCCGGTCGGCGAACGGGACGACACCGCGCGGGAAGCGCAGGAGAAGGCTGCGGTCCAGCGCACTTGGCAGTCATTGGGGTTCGCGCCCTTCCGCGAGGACCTGTGGGTGATGCAGCCGTATAGGCACGACCACGACGACGCCGTCGAACGCCTGGAAGCCGCGTTCGCCCAGCACCTCTGAGACCACGCCCACCCAACAGCGTCATACGAGAGGACGAACTGGCCGCGATGCGCGAGTTCACCAACCACAAGGCGCAGCTAACGCTCGGCGTGCTACGTGCCTTCCACCTGGAGACCCTAAACTTCTCAGGAAGGCATCCTGAAGCGACATTGACCGACTTTGAGCGGCACTTGCGTCATCGGGTCGACGCCCTGGAAGCGGATTTGGAAGCGAAGGAAAGCGCGGCCGAGGCGGCCGTCTTCACCAAGCCACTGTCGGGTCCCCTCGCCGACCCCGAACGCCAGCGCGCGTTCAAGCACCAGGAGTCGCAGCACCCTTCGGGCACCGAGAGGGAGGCGTGGTGGCAGCGACGAGCGGCGGTGCTGGACGAGATCAAGAAGCAGGGACTCGCGGAGGCCCAGGAGTGGGAGTGCCGAGCCTGCGGAGCTCAGGTCGGGGTCGCTTGTCATACAGCCGGTGGAAGGCCCCGTAAGGAAGCTCATTTCCTACGGGCCACCGACGCCGAACTGCCCTACCTCCGGGCCTACGGCTTGCGCTGAAGAACGCCGAGGCCGGGCCGTGAAACGACGACGTCGATGGTTCACCGCCGGGCCGCGCGCACCCTGGCGTCGATGCCTCCTGCGACCTCCTGCTGACGGGGGCGTCGGAGTGCTGGTAGATCATCGCGGCCTTCTCCGAGGACTGGCCGGCGCGGACCATCGTGTCCTTGAGGGTGGCCGGGACTGGGTGCAGAGGGTGTGGCCGGTGTGCGGGAGATCATGGAAGCGGAAGCCTCAGGCAGCCTCACCGCCGCTCGAGCCTTCGCCCACTTGTGCCCGAAGGCGATCCGCCGGAAGGGCGCTCCCTTCTCCCCCACGAAGAGCAGCCCGTCGGGCGCCTTCTCCGCGAACCATTCCAGGTGCCGCTTGACCTCGATGGCGAGGAAGGTCGGCAGGTGGCTGGTCCGGACACTGGCCACGGACTTGGTGTCACCCTCGGCGCGACGGCCGGTGTTCAATTCCCGGAGCAGCCTCCGTGACCCGTACGGCGAGCGGGTCGAGGGTGACCGAGGTGCGGCGCAAGGCCGCCAGCTCCTCCGGATGCATCGGGCCGTAGGGCCCCGAGGCCCCCCTCAGGCGCCAACGGATCCCGATGGCCTCGGCAAGGGCATCGGCCTGCTCGACGGTGGCCGTCGTGCGTTCCCTTCGCCTTCTCCCTGCTGGCGCCCCTGATCCGGCTCGGGTTGCGCCGGATCAGCTCGTCGTCCGCAGCCGTGTCCATGATCGCCTTGAGCAGGCGGTAGCGAAGCGAGCTCCCCGCGATCGAGATACAAGAGCCCACGCCGGACGCCTTCGCGACCGACGAGGAGTTCGGTCGCGCGTACGCGGCCTGGGTGCACGCGCGAGGAGCCGCACGATGCTCAGGAGGCGGGGGCGGTGTTCCTCAGCGAGGAGGGGTGCGGCTACCCGTCGCTGATGGTGATGACGGGCCCCCACAGAGGCGCCATCTGGGAGGATCTGAGACCGATGGACCGAGGAATCGCGCCGACCGAGCAACTTCGCCCACTGGTACCGACGGTGGCTCGAGCGCACCGGGCGACGGCTCAAGACCTGAGAGGGTGAGGACGATGCAGTACTGCGAACGCCATGAAATGTACAACTGCGCCGACTGCGCTCCGCGCGCACCTCATGGCAGCGCACCCACCACCAGCGAATGGGACGGGTGGTCGGCAGCCTCGATCATCATCCACGCCAGCGGCAAGGCCCACCTTCCGGGCTGCATGCACATCGTCCCGGCCGACATCCAGCCACCCCGCTACGGCTGGGTGCTCACCCCCTCACCCGGAGCATGGCGCCGTCTCACTCCCTCGAGCCCGCTCCGTGCTACCCAGGGCAATACCGAGCGTGCGGCTGTGGGCCGCTGCGAGAGCTGCGACGCGACGCAATAGAGGCACTCTTTGGTGCGCGGACCTCGGCCGGCAAGGGGGCCTGCCCTTCCACCGGATCGGCTGTCCGTGCGCTCGTGAAGCTCCACCGCACCAGCTGACCAACCGTCCGCACCCGCAACCCCCAACCACGCACAGGCCAACGAGCGAACTACGACCTCATCACCTCAAGCACGATTGCAGTGCTAGCCGTCCTCGCCGAAGCCGTACAGGATGTTCTCCTGCTTGCAAGACGGGCAGACGATGTAGGCCTGTGAGTTGTTGCCATCTTCGTGGGGGAGGTAGCTCGTTCCACCCGAGAGCGCCGACTGACACCACCGACAGGTGCGACCGCCGCCGTTCTTGCCACGGTTCGGCGGGTCAACGAGCGTGCCACCTTCATCGAAGTAGACCCGCCACCCGAAACAGCTGTCGTTGTGGCATTCGTACCGGCCCGAAAGCTCTCCTGAGCTGGCCCACAAGTCTTCCCCACAGTCGGGACACGACCGCCCCGAGCCGCCGCCGATGCTGCTCGACAGCTTGTCGAAGAAGCCCATGCTCGCCCTCCCCTGGACGCCGCTCGTGCGGCGGGTATCGCCCTTGCGCAGCATCTTGCCAGCTGGAGACTTCGATGGCTGTGGACTTCGCCCGGGGACCGGGCACGTGCCCCATCCGTGCCCTTCAAGGCGGTGAACAGCGGTCATCACGAGTGCGGGCGGAACCTCTCGACAGGCCCAGCGGAAGGACTTGTCCGCAGGTCAGAGGCCACATTGGCGGCCAGAGCGGCGGTGGTTCCCAAGCTCAGAGCGCAGTTTTGAGTCCCGTCACCCGCTCCATGCAGAAGCCCCAGTTCAGCGGCATGGGGGTTTGTTCCTTCTCCAGGCATCTCGGGGTCGGCATGCCCTCCGTATGCACCATCTCGAGCTGGCCCGCGTGGGACGGGCATCCCGGGACGTCGTCAGGGCGATAAGCCGCAACCAGGAGCCGCAGAACTGCGTCTCCCTCATGACCAAGCACGACGCACTGCTCATGGTTGCAGCTGTGGTTGCATTCGCCAGCTCGACTGGCAGCGAACTCTGCCGGACAGGGCCTTGATGCCGTCGGCACCCATCCGCGATGAGATCAAGGCCCTCGTCGAGGGGCAGGTCACCGAGATCGCACCGCGATCGCGTCGGGGATATCCGGAGCCACTGCCTTCGCATAGGCCCGGCGGCGCCGTACAGTCGGCCAAGTGCGCTACGGACAGAAGGCGTTGCTGCCAGATCCCGGAAAGTTCCCTGACGAGAAGGCTCTTGCCTCGTTCGTCCTCGGCGAGCTGGACCAGTGGTTCCACATTGACGCAGTGCTGAGGCCCCGGGATCCGGGAGGCTGGCACGATGAGGGCCCTGCCTTCGGCGTCGAGTTCAAGAGCCTCGCTCCGAACACCAGCACCGGCGACCGCTACGGCTGGGTTGCGCAGGCCGTCGGATACACGCACTGCCAATGGAAGGGTTACGGCAGGCTGGGGATCTTCCTGTGCCCGTCCCCTCTGACCTGGCTCCTGTCCCGCGCCGACGAAATCGCCACGGCCCGCCAGCGGCAGATCAGCCCTGAGGTGCTGGAGAAGGAACGTCAACGGGTCCGCGAGTATGGGCGCCGCTTCGGCAAGGAGTACTCCGACGCGTATGTCGACAGGGAGGCGCTGCTGGCGCACCGGCGCCGCCTCGGTGAGCTGACATATGAGGAGTTCACCGCTCGTGCCGATGGGTACGCCAGCGCCGACGAGCGAGAACGCGAGCATGATCTGCGAACGGCCGAGGAGCTGACCCACCTCCTGGGACAGCTCAGCGTCGGTGAACTCATGCCCTACGAGAAGATCGGCTGGGCACTCATGCGGTCGGGAACGCGGCTGTGGAGCGAACACGGAGGCGCGGCCAAGGTCGCGTACGAGCTGCGTCCCCGTATCGGCTCCGAACGACGCAGGCGCTGAGGCCGTCACCCCGGCAGGCTGCCGGGAGGGCGGCAGAGTTCTGCAGGTGTCGGATGATCTTGTGCCTGATGACCTATGGGAACGGGTAGCCCCGCTGCTTCCTCCCCGCCCGCCGAGACGCCAGAGGTATCCGGGTCGGCTGCCGGCGGACGACCGGGCTGCCCTGCGTGGGATCGTTTACGTGCTGTGCAAGGGCGTGAGCTGGGCGGATGTTCCGGCGGAGCGGATCGGCTGCAGTGGGGTAACCGCCTGGCGGCGACTTCGGGACTGGACCGAGGCCGGTGTCTGGCCCCAGCTGCACGAGGTTCTTCTGGCGGAGCTGCGGGCGGCCGGCCTGCTGGACATGGATGACGCAGCCGTGGACGCTCCCACATCAGGGCCCTCAAAGGGGGGCTCACACCGGACCTTCGCCGGTCGACCGCGCGCGTCCAGGCAGCAAGCACCACCTGGTCACCGACCGTCATGGAACACCGTTGGCCATCACGCTGACCAGCGGAAACCGCCACGACGTCACACAGTTGATGCCACTACTGGACGCGATACCCCGCATTCGCGGAGTCCGAGGCCGTCCGCGTCACCGGCCGGGCCGGCTGTTCGCCGACCGCGGCTACGACTACGACAAGTACCGCCGTCTCCTCCGGGCCCGCGGCATCACACCGAAGTTCGCCCGCAAGGGCACAGCCCACGGCTCCGGGCTGGGCAAGACCCGCTGGGTCGTCGAGCGCACCTTCGCCTGGCTCCACCAGTTCAAACGCCTGCGGATCCGCTACGAGATACGCGCCGACCTCCACCTCGGCCTGCTCCAACTCGCCTGCAGCATCATCTGCTTGAGGCGACTCCGAACCTCATTCTGAAATGATCAGTAAGCACTTGGCCGCAGGTTCGAGTCCTGCCGGGGGCGCCAGGCGAGACCCTCCCTACAGGGAGGGTCTTTTTGCTGGTCAGAGTTCGTTTCTACTGAGCGGGGCAGGGGCCGGAAGCGCCCCTCGACGAGGGCGAGGCACGTCCGGCGGTGTCCGGCTGAGCCAGTTGGTCAGGCAGGTGTGCCGGAGGTACACACACGGCGACCGAGGGGCGTTCCGAATTCGTAGGCGGTGAGCACTTCCTTCCGGGCCCGCCGCCACGATCGCCTGATCACGGACCCGGCCAGGTCTCCCCCTTTCTCTCCCTGCATCAGCAGATCGCCGGGCTTCAGCCTTTCCTTCTCGATGGGGGCACGGAGGATCCGCGTCAACCCGGGACGGCAGGGCACCGTACGGGTGTCATCGGCGGCCCGCCCCTTGTGGCCGCGCTCCTCGCGCACTTCCCCGGTGTTCGTCCACTGCTTGCCGACCTCTGGGTGGGCGGTGTGGAGCAGTGGAGCAGCAGCTCGCCCCATTGGTCGTCCGCGTTCGCGTCGGGCGGTCGTACGTCCCCGACATCGATCGCCACAACCTCCTCGGGCCGGGCGCCGGCGTAGTACATCGTGGCGAAGAAGGTGTGCCGCCGCTGACCTCCCCTCGGCCGCGCATAGATCCAGCCGAGCAGCTTGGAGGCCTGCTCCTCGTTTGAGCAGTCGCGGCGGAGTCCGGCAGTTAGCGCGATTGCGCGAGACTGCGAACCCATTACCCCCAGGTGCTGTCAAGGTCGAACAATGCCAGCGCGCGTCGAACGCTACCGTGATGTCGGACAGGTCCGGGACGATGCCGCTCCTACGCGCCTCTGACCAGCACGAACACTTGCAACCCCCAGGTTCTTACGCTACATAACAACGAGCTGTCCCGGACGAAAAATCTGGATCGGTGGACACGGGCGCCCCCTCGTTGTCACGCTCTCCTTGTTCCGCTGAAGCAGGCTTGCGAATTCGAAGTCGCTGAGCAAGGGGGTATCGGTGGGTAAATATGGGATTCGAGATCGCGTTTCCAAAGTTGGTCCTTTGCAGTCCTGGCTGATGCGGGAAAAGCGCCGCGCCGACCTCAGCTTCGAAGAGCTTGCCGCGTTGACGTATATTTCAAAATCCTCGTTGCATCGAGCCACGCAAGGGGTCGAAATTCCCAGCCGACAGGTCTTCGAAGCATTTGTTCGAGGTTGCGCATCTGACCCGAAGGTTGCCGAGCAGGTATGGCGAAGTGCAGAGTCGATAAAGTCCCTGTTTGCATTGGACATCTCATCGACTCACCCCGACGACGTCGTAAGTCACACCGAACTACGCCTTGCTCTTACACGTCTCGTGAAGCAGAGAGGGCTAACTCTGCGACAGATCGAAAAGTTGGCGGAGCAGCGAAGCGTCAAGCTTCGCCGAAGCACGCTCGGTGATGCACTCAGCGGGCGTCAGACCTTCAGCCGCAGGTCGACCAACGAGCTTGTGCGCACCTGCGGTGAAGCGGAAAGCTCCATTCAAGCCTGGGACGAAGCATGGCAGCGTGCCGAGCGCGACAGGAGAAGCCGAAACGGGCATCTAGGTGGGATGCGCAGGCTCCCCGCAGGCGCCAGGCAGTACGTTGAACTTGGCATAGAAGAAATATTTCGCGTGTGTGAGCGATATGGCGTCCCCGGCGCAGAGATAGACATGTACATGCGTAGGCAAACAGACTTGATACGCAACTCGGGAGTGCGAACCTATTGGGATAACCCTCCTGCCCCTTGGAAGGGTTCTGTTTCGGTGCCAGCCGGTGACGTTTCGGGGCGCATTGAAGAAGCCCTGCGCGGGGTTTTGATGAAGAGAGTTGATGCCCCTTTGGATTGGTCGCTATTGCGTGGGCTTACGAGTGCTGTACTTCACGAGCTGCATCAGGATGAAGACGCCAGCAGAACCAGCGAAATGGAGACTGCTGAATAAGCAGACCGTTCCTCTTCGGGTGTGGGATTGAGAGCATCTCCCAAGGAATGCGGTGCCGACCGGTTAACGATTGCCGCTAACACGCAGGTCATTACATCGACCAACTCCCTCTGGGAGAGGAGTGGTTGACTGGTCCAGAGGTGTCAACATCAGTATGTTGAGCTACGTTCCACGAGTTCTTCCTCTTGAGCGCTGCGGACCCGTTGTCGACCTGTACGCAGGGGGTGGCAGCTTGCCTCGGTAGTTCCGTCGAGGCAACACCGGAAGAACAGGAGGGGCGTGTGGTGGAAGGCCCGATCGAGCGGAAACCGCGCAGGCGTTGGACTTGGCCCGAAAGGTGGCAAGTCGCACTGTCTGCGGCAGGTCTGCTAGTGGCGCTCATCGCCGCTGTGGGGCAGTTCGTCCACTAGGACGGCCACCTACGAACCCGTCGCGACCGGGAGCTGCGTACGCAGCGAGCCCGGTCTTGTGAAGAGCGACCGGGCTCGTGAACTGCACGGAGGGCCTGGCTCTGGCAGGAGCTGGGCCCTCCATTGCCAAGCAATGGGAACAGTACAGCGGTGGGCGCCTGAAATCCATGGCGCGCCGCTGACCAGCCAGTTTAGGAAGACCGTGACGCCTGCTGTCGCAATGCTGCACTGTCCGCCTGCAAGGCGCCCCCGAGGGCGCTATACGCGGAGCGGGCCGCTGGTATGACGGGCGCCTAGTTCGTCAGGGGGCAGGCCCGACGGATCGTGGGCTGATCCGCTCGGCATCGTTCGTTGTCCTGGCCTTTGCAACGGCGACAGCAGCGGCTCGATCAGCGCCCACAATCCGTCATCGATGATCCACCGCCGAGTAGCCACACCTCTCGAACGGCCGAACCCTCACACCAGTCACGACCAACCAGCATGCTTCACCAAGCTCGCGTTACGAGCCGCTAGCCGATCCCGTGGTTCTTCAAGACACTCCGAACCGTGTTACGGGAGTGTCCTGAGAGCTCGGCGATGGCCACCTCGCTGAGGCCCTCCTTCTTCGCTTCCAGGATGAGGCGATCCCGTTCCTCGCACATGCTCCGGTACTCCGCGAGCTTCGCACGGATCAATGCTTCGCCCGTTGGCTTCGCCGGCGGTGCGATCCAGGTCGGGGGACCTGGATCGCACATGTTGCGCCTATCAAGTTCCATGCGAGGCAGCGTAGAACCGTCGGCGGCGGAGCATAGGCCACCACGCTGTGCAGAAGTGAACAGAATGCTCAAAAGTGCACAACGATGTTGATCTGTATGGGTGAACTCCGCGCTCCTGTCGGGGCTTGCGGTTGAAGAGCGCAGCCGCCCCCTGGGACACCTTGGCTACTCCGCCCCACTGGCGGACTCGCCGGGGGAACTCATCCTGCGGTGCCATTCGAGTAAGGAACGCCCGTGTTCGACGCTCGCGTCTTCGCCGCAGTAGACATCGGTACCTACGCGATCGGCGGAGGCTGGACCACGGCCTCACCAGACAACGAGTCTCCCGAATCGCGAAAGATCCACTTCTTCAACAGCTGGGAATCGCAGCCGGGACCCACCGTGAAAAACCTCTCGGCGCTCCTCTTGGACGCCAGAGGCGAGATGATCGCGTGGGGTTTCGAGGCTCGGCGCATGTGGCTCACCCAGGGCATGGCCCTGCGCACCGCAGGTGCTAGGTACTACCACGGCTTCAAGATGGACCTCGGCGCTCTGCAGGAAGCCACGAGTCCGGACAGGAGCGCGAACACGGATGACGATGCCTCCGAGCCCGGACGGACCGACAACGCCTGCGGCGTGAGCTCCCGCGACCTCTTGACCACGAACCTGCTCACCATGCTGTTGCGCCAGGTCGTGCAGACGATGCTTCATCAGATCATCGCCAGCGGCTACGACGAGGACGACATCCGCTGGGTGCTGACCGTGCCCGCGTGCTTCACCGACTACCAGAAGGCCATCTACCGCGATGTGACCAAGAACGCCGGACTGCCCGGCGAAGACGGCCGGGTTCTTCTCTCGCTGGAGCCCGAAGCGGCAGCCCACTACGCCCGCGTATCCGGAGCACGCCAAGGCGACGCCGGCCCCCCGCTGATGGCCCCTGGCGCCCGCTTCATGGTCGTTGACTGCGGAGGCGGCACGGTCGACATCACCGCCTACCAGAACGACCAAGACGGCAAAATGATCGAGATCGGGCGCTCCCTGGGTGACCGCCTCGGCTCCGACTTCCTCAACCGCCGAGTCGAGAGCGAGTACATCCTCGAAGGCTTCGGCAAGGACGTTATGGAAGACATCCGCGAGGAGTGCCCCGACGCCCTACTGCACATGATCGACCAATGGGAACGCGCCAAGGTCGCAGTGAGGCTCGACCAGGAGGAGAACATCAACCTCCTCATCCCCACCGGGATCGACCGGAAGATGGGAGCAGCGGGCCGACGCCGGCTGGCCCGCCGCCAGAACAAGGTCGACGACGCCATCGTCCTCACTCCTGCCCAGCTGCACGCGCTCTTCGATACCGTCGTACCGGGGACCCTCGATCTCATCGAGGCGCAGCTGAACGAGATGGAATCCACTCAGGGCGACCCCGACGTCCCCAACGTGATCGTCCTCGCCGGCGGCTTCAGTAACTCGCCGTACCTCCAGCAGGCCATCAGGGAGCGCTTCACCGCCCGGGCCACCATCGTCGTGCCACCGAACCCCGACATCGCCGTCCTAGCTGGGGCCGTCCACTTCTGCTACGACCCTCAAACCCGCGCCCGCCGCAGCCGGTTTACCTACGGCATCGATACCTCCATGCTCTTCGAAGAAGGCGTCGACCCCGAATCGTCCCGCCTGAGCACACCGGACGGGGACAGGTGCGTGGACCGCTTCAACGTCTTCGCCACAGCCGGACAGTCAGTGCCTACGGACGCCGAGGTCTGCCACGTGATCTTCCCCCTGTTCGACGAGCAGAAAACGATCACGTTCGGTGTCTTCGCCACCCGGGACGCCGAGCCCCGATATGTCACCGACGACGGCTGCGACCAGCTGGCAGAGGTCACCATCGACCTCGGCCCGGTCATGCGCTTCGATCGAAAAGAGCGCGGAGTACGTACCTTCATGAAGTTCGGCGAGACCGAAGTCAAGGTGCGCTCCGAGCTCGTGCAGGGAGGCGGCGAAGCCGCTACACAGGTCCGCTTCCACTCCAACTACTGATCCGAGACCATGTTCTTCCTTGAGCCCAGGCAACCGAAGCGGCAGTCTGCCAGCTGGCCAACAGACGCCGAGTACCTCCCTCCGGCCCCCGCGCCAAGCACCGAAGAAGCTCTGGAGACCGCCCTTCAGCGGATCGGGGCGCTGGAGTTCGAGGTGCAGCGCGGGGCCACTGAGCATAAGCGCATGTGGGCACACATCAACCGCCTCGAACGGCAGCTCGGGACCCTCCTTGCCTCCCAACTCGATCAACGTGACGATCTCGCAGGAACACAGCACTGCGAACACCAGGAGCTCTCCCGGCAGACCCGGACACTGGTTGAGCAGCAGTGCCAGAACTTCGCCCGCCGGTACAGCGACAAAACCGACATCGCCCGGGACCGGCCCCACCGGGAACGCACCGCCTACCTGATGTCCATGCTCATCCGACAGCTCCTGAACAACAGTCCAGCGTCCAGCTGGTCCATCCAGCAGTCGCTACGCCTAGCGGAGGACCCTGGCATCGAGGGTGCGATCAACCGGCTGCGGACCGACTGCGTCACCCTGATGGAGCGCATCGCCAGAGTCGGGCTCGCACATGAATGGAACTACGACCACTTCGCAGGAAGGCATCTAGACCTCGACAGGCAGGAAGCCTGGGGGTCATGCGACCCTGATGCGCCGATGTCCTTCCTCGTAGCGCCGGCGTACCTCGTCAACGGGCGCGTCTACGGCCGCCAGCTCGTCTACACCGTCTGATGGATCGGGGCCCATGGCTGTGGGCCCCGATCCATCTTGCCTCCGGCGACAGGCAACCGAGCCGACGATCGCCAGGCCCACGTGCGGAGCTCTTCAGCTTGCGCTTCCTATAGTCGGCGATCTTGAGCTGCGACTCCCTGGGCTCCACGTCGACGTCTCGCGCTGCTGGTCGGTCTGCTCAGCGGTTCCGGGCCCGTTCCGGCCCCTGCGGGCGGCCTGATGGTCGTAGACCGAAGCCAGCTGGCCCCTTTCGTTCTCCCCTGCCTCGCACCAACAGCGAGGCGCTTAGCCGTGATCACGTGTCAGAGGTCGGCCTCCGCCTCTTCGTCCGCACTGGTTTCGTCCTCGATTAGCCCGTACGGCGGACGGTCTTCGTTGCGGCTGTAGCGCACGACCACACTGTTCTCCACCGCCGGTGGCGGGCTGTTGTCGGCGACGATGAGCTGTGCTCGGCTGCCGCGGTCTGCGAGCCATAGGGAGAGGTGGTGGTAGAAGTCGTCGATGGCGACGGCGTCCGCGATCACGGCATCGAGGGTGCCTCCGTGGCCGAGGTTCTTCTGAGGGCTGTCGATCATGAGGAATCCGGGGTGTGCGGCCCCTTCTTCGAGGGCTATCTCGAAGACGGCGAGCTGCCAGGCCAGGGTCAGCAGGGTGCGGGCGCCGGACGAGGCTTCCTGGTACGGCTCGCCGCGTACGAAGGGGGTGAGGTCGGTCTTGATGAAGGGCGTACTGACCTTGGGGTAGCGCCAGGCTCGCAGGAGCTCGCCGTATCGGCTGCTGATCTTGGCTATGACACGGTCGCGGTCGTGGGAGGCGTCTCCGAGCCGTGCGAGTTCCTCTCGGAGGCGACCGATCTCAGTTTCGTGGCGTTCCACGACGTCGGCCCTTTTGGTGAGTCCTTCGCGGAGCTTGACCGCGCTCTCGGCCTGTTCGAGTTGGCGCAGGACCTGTTCGCGCCTTCGGTGGAGGTCGTCGCGTGCGGCGAGGAACGGTGAGACGGAGGGAGACGTCGCGGCGTCCAGCGCGGCGGCGGCTTCCTCTTCTCGGAGGGCCGCGTCTTCGGCCTGGAGCTTGAGTGCGGCAAGCGAGCCACCGAGCTCATCAATGTAGCTGGTGATCTCTTTGAGGCGGGCCTTGGTGGACCGGGTCTCGGCCGCGACATCCACCCTGCTGTCCCCGGCCTGGCTGCCGGTGTCGGCAGCGCCCAGGACCAATGCCCCCTCTTCTGTGGTCAGTCCGTGACGGCACAGACTGCAGCGTCCGCTGTCGGCGGTGGGGGGAGCCGACAGCCGGTTCAGGCAGGCGGGGCAGGTGGTGACGCTCAGGGGGTCGAAGAGCTGCTGTGCTTCGCCGAGCATGCCGAGCTTGAGGAGATCATCCGCGTACTGTGCCCGGAGAGGCATCAGGCGTTGGAGCTGCGTTTCGCAGTCCCGCAGGACCGCTGCCGCCCGGCGAGAGGTCTGGGCCGCCGTTTTGTGCTGGTTGCGCAGCTGGGCCGCGAACTCCGTTCCCGCCTGCGCTCGCCGGTCCAACTCCTCGAGCTGGCTGGTGATGTCGGCCAGCTCCCGTTCGTGGACGGCAGGTGTTGGTTCGCCGTTCACCGCGGTGGGAGCCTGCTCCACCACGAAGGTGCGAGCTGCTGCGAGTTCGGCCTTGGCGCGGTTGAGCCGGCCGCCGAGTTCCTGGATACGCTGGCCGAGTTCGACGGCGCGGTCGTCGTGGACTCCGAAGGCGACGTCGAGGACCTGCCGCAGTTTGTGCTTGCGCATGTAGTCGTTCTCAAACAGGAAGTTCTTGTCCGCGACGCGTTCGTTGGGAAGGAAGGCGAGCCACATCAGGTCGCGGAAGCTGAGCGGGTCCGTGCGCGATTCGCTGTTGGTGGGTGCTTCGCGTAGTTGGACCCCTTCGAGCTTGCAGTGCCTCAGCAGGAGGGAGGACAGGCTCTCCGGTGCTCCGGGCGGGTCGATGGGCCTGCTCTCGGCCCTGGATGCGGGCCTGCTTTCGAGCGTTCCGCGGCGGACGAAGGCGACCTTCGAGGGTTCTCCGACCGACCGCTCGATCACGTGCGGCTCGCCGGAGAGCTCGACTTCCAGGAGGCATGAACGGACCCTGCGCAGCACCTCCTGGTGGCGGGGGTGCCGTTTCGCGCCGAGGCCGTAGGCGATGAACTCCAGTACCGCCGTTTTGCCGGAGCTGAACGCCCCGGCAATGACGGAGAGGTTCCGCACCCGCTGTTCGGCGGTGAAGTCGACGTCGTAGGACCGTTCCATGCCGACCAGGCGCAGGCGGCGGATGCGGATGCCGGGAAGCGGCTCCATGGTGATCATCCCTCCCAGGACGTTTCCAGCACGGGCCCTGGCCCCAGGACGCTCATGAGGGCAGCAGCGGGTCCGTCGGTTCCGTCCGGCCTCAGCCACCGTGCGGTCTGCTCGCGCAGCCTTTTGTCGCTGAGTTTGCGGAGCTGGCGGACGACGATGCCGGCAGCGGTGGTGAAGGAGCTGGCGTAGGTAGCGGTGAACTGCCCGCCGAGGTGCTGACCGGCCTCGGTGATCGAGTAGGTGAGGAAGCCGTTGCGATTACGGATGCGACAGCACCCATAGGCCACCAGGAGCGTCAGGTCGTGCTGGATCCGTTCTCGCCGGCTCGTGAATCGCTGTGACGAGGACGCGTAGGCGAGGACCTGCGGATCGAATCCGGCCAGCCGCAGGAGGCTTGCGTCCCGGCCCTCAGAGGGAACGACGAGGAAGGGGTTCGCGGACAGGAAGTCGTAGTACCCGATGCGTTCCAGGGTCGCCCCGTTCGCATCCTGCGCGGCGACGGCGTCCAGGAGCAGCAGCAGTTGAGCGAGGCGGAAAGGCACCTCGTCCTCGGGCATCACGACCGGCCGGTCTGCGTGCACGGCATGCTCCTCATCAGTGGTCGAGCGGTACGGGCGGTCGGGAGATCTCAGTCGTCGGCGTGACCGCTCGCGATCTGCCGCCAGTGCGTGACCCACCCCGCCCGACGGTTGTCGACCAGCCGGTGGACCAGACCCCAGCTGTGCGTCACCTCCAGACGCAGCACCTTGGGTAGTTTGTCGTGCTCGGAGCGCACCTCGCGCCATACCCGGCCGTGCAGAGCTGGGAGGGTGCCCTCGGCCGAGCACTCGTTGAACTGCATCTCCCACACTCCGTGAAGGGTGGCGTCGGCAGAGCTCAGGGCGGCAACCTCGGCCAGCACGCCCTTGTGTGCGACTTCGCGCGCCACCAGGTCGGCGTTGAAGAACTGACGTTTGGCCGAGTCCAGTTCGATGTGGCCGGCCTCGGTCATCTGGCGCACGAACAGGGCCGAGTCAAGCGCCGCGGCCTTGTCCTCCTCCACGTCCAGCACGAGGCGCATCTGCTCCTGGGCGGGGGCGGGGCGTGCCGTGAAGACTTCGTAGTAGGCGCGGCGTACCTGGTCAGCTTCGGGGCTCTGCAGCTTCTTCACGAGCGTGGTCTCGTCCCACAGCTCGATGACGAGGCCGTGCTCCTTTTCCTTCCGCTTCTTCCAGCCGTCCCACCATTTGGTTGTCGGACCGTCCATGCTGGAGGGGATGCACAGGATCCAGAGCGTGATGGTGTGACCGTTGGCCGCCGCGGCTTTCAGCCCGTTCGCGAGAGACTCGCGAATCTGCTGTGACTGGCTGGTTGTGGTCTTCGGCATGAAGTACTTGGACTGCCACACCGTGATCGAGCCCCCGAGGTCACCCGCGAAAGCGTCGATTCCCCAGTCGCCCGGATTCACCGCGATCATCCGGACGTTCGGATTGGTCGCACTGGCGAGCTGAGCAAGCATCTGCTCGAAGTCGGCCCGTGCCCCGTCCGCACTTCCGGTCCGCACCTCGTGCACGCCGAAATGGATGGGCGGAACACCGGCCGCCACCGGCATGGAGCTGTCCAACCCGCACCCCCCGAACCCCCCAGGCAACCCGAACGAACCGCGTTCAGCGTGCTGTTCACCCTGCGCCACGCACAGTAACGGGCGTCAGCGTACGTGGTGCGGAATCATCCGATCAAGGTGCTTGCGGTGGGCAGTATCCCGGCGGCAGCGGAACAGTGGATGGGGCCGGTGCGCATCGACAGCGGCAGGCCGCTCGCCCCGTTGGCGTGGGCGATGATCTCGGCGGTGATGGACACGGCCGTCTCCCGCCGTGCCTCGATGACGGTCTCCCGCAGGAGGCGTAGGCGTTCGTCGCGGGTGCGGCGAAAACCCATCACGCCGACGCAGTAGACGGGCAGGCGATCCAGGGAGCCCGTGCTGCCGTTCGATCAAGGCGACCGCTAGCGCACAGGTCCCGGCGTCGACGCTCCGCCCTACGTCGAGGAGAACCGAAAGGGCGCCGTCAGCCGTGGGAGTCCTCTGGGACTTTTCTGGGACTTCCAATCCCATCAACCGGCATGAGCGTGAAACAACCGAAAGACCATTCGCACAGGTCAGCGACCAAGGACCCCTCATCGTGCCAGGTCACAGCGCTCCCTGGTCTCTTCCGGGACATCTGACAGCCGTCATCTGGATGCCGCTGCCCCCTTCCTGACCTGCAGGGATACGGGCCTGGAAGGGTGCCGCGGCACCTCTGGGATTTCTCTGGGACTTTGTGCCAGGATCGGTCTCTTCTCGCCGTCCTGAAATTACGACTGCGCGAAGACCGCATCGATGGCGGAGCTGCCGCGTGCGCCAGCTCGGGGCAGAAAATGCGCGTACTTCCGGAGCGTGAACCCTGGGTCCGAGTGGTCAAGCCAACGGGCCAGGGAAACAACCGACTCGCCGGCCTCCAACTGCTCGGAGGCGAGAAGTGGCGCAGTGCACGGTAGCCGTGTTCCCGGGAGGGCTCCCCGACACGGGATCCGTCTGAGGCGCTCTTCTCCAGCGCCGCGATCACGCCGGCTTCAGCTTCCAGACATAGGAGTTGAATAGTTACGGTTGATTGCCTTGCGCTCGCGACCGGTCACCAGCAAGTTGTATGTCCTGAGCCGACGGTGCTTGACCTCAACCAGGGTCTGCGGAGGGCTCGGGGCGTCCCACGGCATGGTGAACGGCACTGGTGCGAAGTGTTCCATGTGCTGCCGACGGGACTTGGCCACGCTTGAGGGCAGGCACTTCCCGGATCTTGCGCCCCTTGAGAAGCGCGAAGCACAGCTCGTCCGCACCATCTTGACCTGACGTCGGACGCGCACGACCTCCTCGGCGAAGTCGATGTCCTCCGTCGACAGGCCGAACGCCTCCCCTTGTCGGAGGCCGAGGCCCTCGTCGATCTCGACGAGGACGCGATAGCGCTCCGCTAGAGCTGTCCGGACGGACAGCACGCGTTCGGGCGGCCATGCCTCGACCCGGCCCGGGTTGGCTGCCGGCGGGCGGGCCGTCATTTCAGGTATCAGGATCACAAGGCAGCCCTTGTGGTCGGCTCAAGGGCGGCGGAGGCAAAGGGCTCCCGCCGCCGATGAAGGGGTCATTCCCTTGTGCGGTGGGCTACTCCCCGCGCATCCAGTCGGGCGATTCAACGCCCCAGAACTCGTTGAGTGCCAGGCAGAAAGAACGGGATTCCCGACCCAGTTCGCCCCAGATCAGGCGAAGATCAAAGCCTTCGTCCCAAGCCATCAGCAGCGGTTCGAGGAAACCGGTTCCCACCGCAGTGCGGTCCTCGTGGCTCTCGGTGGCCATGATGCGTTCCAGGACTCCGAGGACTCTCCTGCGTTCCTCCGAGGGCATCGCGGGAACATTTTTACAGAACGCGCCGGCGAGCAAACCCAGGCGTGCGGTCAGTGGCGGAACGTCATCCTCGTCCCGCTCCGTGGGAACAACCAGATCCTCACCATCCGGTTTGTTCCGCCACTCACGGACTTCCTCGCGGTCACTCTCGGCGAGCACCTGGCTCGCGCCGAGCAGTTCACTCCACCAGGTAGGTGTGGACATCAGGGCTTGCCCTCCAAAGAATTCTGCAGATCACGGATCACATTTTCCGCGGCATGGCGGTCGGATGCCGCTGCCTCGGGATTATTCCTGAGCCATCTGCCCAGGAACACGATGGCTTGCTCAGCCTTATCTATATGGTCCGAATCGCCCACGAGTTTCCCTGTGAGCTTGGTGAACCGGACGGCGGCTGCGGTGCTCCCATTGCCGATAACGGCGTTCTTGCGCCACAGCTTATCTATGGACTCTTGCAGTTTCTCGTTGCCCACCTGCGGCTTCTGCATCTCGGCCCGAAGGATGTCCTTGTAAGCCTCGTGAAGGTACCTGTTGTGCGCCAGCTGGTTCAACGGGCGCGAGAGCCCTCCCAGCCATTTCCAACCGAGCTTCCTGCCGAGCGGCTTGAACAGTTTGGCCAGTCCGGACCCGATGCCGTTTTCCAGGTATGGCTCGACGGCCGGGGTGTTCTGGAGCTGCTTCATCAGTTCCGGGCCGCATTTGTCGCTGTTGCCCGCGTCGGAGAAGATGCTGTTGCTCGTCCACGAGCAGTACCCGGCCAGGAGCATCGCGGCCGCGTCGTCGCGGTCCTTGAAGGTGTCCATCCTGAGGTGGTCGGCGTTGTCCCCCATCCACCTGTCGAAGTCCGCAGCCAGCGCCTCGCAGGAGCCGATGCCCAGCTTGTCGGGGAGCGGGACGCCATTGAGGTAGCAGGTGCCGTCGAAGGACAGCAGTGCCGAGCCGTTCTCATAGTCCTTGAGGGCGTCCACGGTCCCGGCGCCCTTGCCGCCGGAAGGCTCGGAGGTGTCTTTGCGCCGTTCCGCGTCTTCCTTGCGCCACTTCTCGGCCGCGATTTCGACGGCTTCAGTGGCGGCCTTGGCCGCTTCGGCGGCGTCCTTGTTAGCGTCGAGGGCGGACTTGCGGGCCGACTCCGCGGAGGCGTAGGCCAGGTCCGCGTATGTGCGGGCCTGAGCCGCGGACGACGATGCCCGGTTGGCGGAAGCGGTGGCGGCAACTGCCGCTCTGCCCGCGGATGCGGCAGCCTGCTTGGCCTGGCGGGCGGAGTCGGCGGCGCTTTCGGCGGACACGTCGGCGTCGTGCGCCGACTTCTTCGCGTCGTCGGCATACCCCTGGGCCTCGGTGGCCGAGTCCCGTGCCTGCTTGGCGTACTTGTTCGCCTCGTCCGCCGCGTGCCGGGCCCTGGCTTCGGCTTCGGCTGCTTGCGCGGCATTCTTCTTGGCCGTCGCGGCGGAGCGCTGCGCGTTGGCGACGAGGCGGTTGACCTCCGCCACGTGGACCGCGGCGTCGAAATCCTGCTTGGCCGCCTTGAAGTGGGCAACGCCGACGAAGTCCCGCAGCATGGACGGCGGACCGGCCAGCGCGACCTCGGCAGCGGCCTTCACACGAGCACCGCCCTGGTGCATGATCCGTAAGGTTTCGGCACGGTCGTCCACCTCGCGAGCCGCGTACTGGCCTACGTCGAGGAACTCCCGCAGCCGGTCGGCGGTCCCGGCATCGATGGCTGCGCTGCCCCGCTCATTGACCGAGGGCCCGCCGTCCTTCATCAGCCGCAGGATCTCGACACGGTAGTCGTCAGCCTGTGCCGTGTGCTGACCCGTGGTGAGGAACTCCTCGATCTCGGCCGGCGATCCGGACAGGGCGGCCAGTGCCGCTCTCTTCAGATTCGGCCTGTCGGAGTCCGCCAGGTGACCGACCCTGGCGCGATCGTCCTGCTCCGCCGCGGTCCTGCGGCCGGTGAGCAGCCACTGCTGAACGTCGGCGCCGGTACCGGACAGCGCATCCGCCGCGGCCTGCTGCGTCCAGGGCCCCCCGGCGACCATCAGCCGCATGGCGGCCCGGCGGCCCTTGGCGACGGCCGTACCGGCGTCCGCGTCCTTCGCGGTCGCCTCGGTGAGGAGTTGTTCGGTTTCCTTGTCCTGCCGGGCCGATTCGGCCCGCTCCCAGGAGAGGTCCTCGTCCTGCTCCTTGTCCTTGTCCTTGGCGTCCTCGGCGGACTGGATGGCCTGTTCCTTGTCGGCGTCCAACTGGGCGGCTTCGGCCTTACGCGCGGTCTGCTCGACGGTGCGGGCCTGCTGCGCCGCCTTGCCGGCGTCGTTGGCCGCGCTGATCGCCGCGGTGGCGCACTTCTTGGCCTTGTCCGCCCACCGGTTGGCCTGGCCGGCGTGTTGTGCGGCGTCCTCGGCCGCGTCGGCGGCCGCGTCGGCGTGCTTGGCGGCGCTGTCTGCGGCGCTGTGGGCTTCCTTCGCCGCAGCGGCGGCTGTATTGGCCAGCGTTTCGGCTGCATTGGCGGCCCGGGTCGCGGTGGCCGCTGCCCGGCGGGCTCTGGCCGCGGCCACCGCTGCGCGGTGTGCCTCCGCACCCGCCGTCGCCGAATAGGTCCCTGCCTCGGCCGCCGCCGTCGCTGCCGCTGCCGCGTGGCTACCGGCGCTGGCCGCCGACTGCGCGGAGTTGACGGCGTTGAAAACGGCCTTCATCGCGTTGAGCGCGGCATCCGCGGCGGTGCGTGCGCCGGCCGCGGCGGCACGGGCGTCCTGGGCCGCCTTCCGGGCGGTCGACGCCTGGCTCGCGTCCTGGGCCGCGGAGTTCGCCGACTGGTAGGCACGCGACGCCGCCTGCCCGGCGGCGGCGGCGGCCGAGGCCGCGGCGGACGCGGCGTTCGCGGCTGTGCGGGCCGCGGAAGTGGCGGTGTTGGCCGCCTGAATGGCAGTGCGTGAGGCATTCGCGGCCGCGTCCGCCGCGTCCGCCGCCCGGCCCGCGGCCCCCGCCGCACGCTGGGAATCGTCCTTGGCTGCGGCGGTTTCCCTGGCCGCGCGCTGTGCGGCCTCCTTGGCCTGGCGCGCGGCGTCCTCAGCGCGGGAGGCGGCCTCCTTGGCGGCGTCGGTTTCCCGCTTGGCCCGCTTGCCGGCTTTCGCTGCCGCGTCCGCGAGCTGAGCCACGGTCAGTGTCTCCTGGTCGCGGGAGCGCGCCACGTGCTGGCCGTTGTCCAAGAACTCCTTGATGTCCTCGGCCGAGCCGTCCAGTGCCGCCTGGGCGGCCTTCTTCACCTCGGGGCCGCCGTCATGGAGGATCTTCAGAGTCTCGACACGATCGTCCTCGCGCTGGGCCTTGTACTGCCCGGAGGCCAGGAACCCCGCGAGCGCATCTGCGGAACCGTCGTCGAGGGCCTTCTGCCCGGCCTCCTTCACCGCCTTGGCGCCGTCGTTCATGGCCTGCAGGACGGCGACCCGCTGGTCATCCGCGAAGGGCTTCCGAATGCCCGAGGCCAGAAATTCCCGGGTGGCTTCAGGCGTCTTCAGCGCCTCCTGAGCGGCGTCGCGCACACCCTTGCCGCTGGAGTTCAGCATGCGCAGCACCGTCAGCCGGTCGTCCTCCTCGGCTGCGAGCCGCCGGCCTTCGCCGAGAAACGCCGTGATGTCCGTGTCGGAGCCGGTCAGGGCCCGCTCGGCGGCTTCCCTGGTGGCCCGGCCTCCTGTCCGCCAGGCCTCGACCGCTCTGGCGCGTTCGCTGAGGGGAGGCTGAGCCTCGGCGGCCGCCGCCGAGGGCGCCGCCACGGCCACAGTGGTACCCAGCACCCCTGTACAGAGGGCCAGAACCATCGCGAACGTCACCGCGGATCGTGAACTGCCCTCTCGAAATAACCGAGTTCTCTGTCTTCGCATATCCCCTCGAGACTGTGCAGGGCCCGTCGACGGGCCTGTCTTCCGACGCCAAGCGTCGCGGCCGCGTATGTTTCCACAGCGAATCGGACGTGGAGAACCACACGAGGGTGATCCAGCCAAGTACGACGACTCGTCACGAGTAGGCATCAAAGAGGCAACGGTCGCATCATCGCCAGGAGTCGGACATGGCAGCAGATCAGAACATTTCGAAGCTCAAATCACCAACACCGCTGCGATGTGTGGCTCATGCCACATTTGGCAGGCATCGTGGAAAGCGGATCCAGGTGATACCAATAGGCGAATTAGCCTGATTGGTCGAGGAGTTCGCCGGCCGTCACCCGGCCGGCGACGCGGGAGCGTGCCTCCTGAGTTCCCGGCGCCGGGCCCCGCATACGTGTCTCGTATGCGGCATTTCCATGCACTGCGTGACGAGGGCGAGGAACCATGAAGCGATCTTCCCGACTGCTGGCCGCCGGCATTGTGGCCGCTGCCGCGGTGATGCAGGGCGCAGCCGTGGCAGCGGCCACGGACCAGCCGGACGACCCGGGAACCACGACGGAACCGTCGGCAGTCGAAGACTTCGCCTATCCGCAGGCCGACAAGATCTTCAAGGAGAAGGGCATCCTCCTCAAGCGCGGTGACGGGCACATCGTGCTCGCCACCTGCGACAGCCGTCCCGATCTGGTCGAGATGTCCACCCGCGACTTGGGGAAGTTCTGCTTCCGCGTCACCGGGAAGAAGGGCTATCTGAGCATGGAGCTCCCGCGGGTCTACGGCATCAAGGGCAACGACTACAAGCTCCGCGCCAACATGACGGTGAACAACCGCGACGTGTCCTTCGACATCACGAAGAACGCCTGGACCCCGGTGGGCGAGACTGCGGACCCCACCCACCGTGACCACACCCTGCTGGAACTCGTCGCCACCAGGTGAGTGACGCCCCGCAGTACCGGTCCGACGAAAGCAGGCGCGGCTCGCCGCTGCCCGTCCGGCAGCCCTCGCTGCATTCCCACAACTCCAGAGGGAGACACAGATGTTCGGCAGGAAGCCACGCCTGGCGTGGTTAACCGGAGTCCTCACCACCGGCGTCGCGGCAGGTCTGCTCACCGCCGCACCGGCCCACGCCGTGGTCGGCCCGGCGGTCAAGGACGGTGATTTCGCCTTCACCGCGCAGCTCGACATCGGTGGCCAGCGCAGCTGCACCGGAGCGCTGGTCGACCCGCAATGGGTGATAACCGCCGCCCGGTGTTTCGCCGACCGGCCCGATCAGAGCACCAAGGTCGAGCCCGGCGCCCCGAAGCTGAAGACCGTCGCCACCATCGGCCGTACCGATATGAGTGGTGACAAGGGGCAGATCGCGGACATCGTGGAACTCGTGCCCCACGCGGACCGGGATGTCGTCATGGCGAGACTGGCCAAGCCGGTCACCGGGATCACACCGGTGACGGTCGCGGCCGATCCCGCCGCGCAGGGCGAGACACTGCGGGTCACTGGCTACGGGCGCACCGAGGACGAATGGGCACCCGAGCGCCTGCACTCCGCCGAGTTCACCGTGAAGGCGGCGGACACCACCTCGTTGAAGATCGGCGGGGCGGATCCCGCCAATGCCGCCATCTGCGCGGGCGACACCGGCGGCCCCGCTTTCCGGACCGTGTCAGGACGACCGCAGCTGGTCGCCCTCAACAGCACATCCTGGCAGGCGGGCTGCTTCGGCGTCGACGCGGCTGAGACGCGCAGGGACGCGACCAGCACCCGCGTGGACAACCTGAACTCCTGGGTGCAGAACGTCCGATACCGTCCGGTCTTCGCCGGCGCACCATGGGCGAAGGCGACCCACATCGCCACGGGGTACTTCACCGGCGGCTCGGCCGGCGGTACCCGGCACATGGACATGATCGTGCGCTGGAACGACGCGGAGATCACCCTTTACCAGGGCTCCGACGAGAAGGACGGCCGAGGCCCCTTCTCCGCCGAGTACCAACTGGCAGCACCGCCGAAGCCGGGCAAGACGAGCATCTGGCAGTACGCCAAGCAGTTCACCGGTGCGGGCTTCGGGGGCGGCACGGACGGGCTGATCGTGCGCTGGGGCGACGGGGAGCTGACGCAGTACGCCCACGTCGACAAGAGCGGCTTCCACGCGGAGAAGCAGCTCGCCAAGCCGAAGAACGACAAATGGCCGCACGCCCGGCAGATCGCCATGGGCCGATACACGGCCAACGCCCAGCGCGACGACATGATCGTGACCTGGGACGACGGCCGGGTCACGCTCAACAGCGATCTCGCCACCAATGGTCTGAATGCCGAGAAGACACTGATGAAGGCGAACACAGCCTGGAAGGAAGCGGCTCAGATCACTGCGGGCGAGTTCACCGGTAAGAAGACGGCGGACCTGCTCGTCCGGTGGTCGGACGGTGCCGCCAGCATCTATCCAGGCGTCGATGCCGATGGCTTCCACGGCGACATCAGCGTCCGCCCACGGATGTCCTTCTGGAAGAACGCGACGGTGGTAGCCGCCGGTGCCTTCGCCGCCAACGACCGGGCCAACGACATCATGGTGCGGTGGGCGAGCGGGGCGGTCAGCCTCTATCCGGGCGTAGACGCTGCCGGTACGCACACTGAGATCCAACTCGTCCACTGAACGTGACCCGCTGACGGCCCGGCCGCCGCCGGATTCGGCGGGCCGGGCCGTCAGCGGCGCCGTCCGGCCAGGCGGCAGACACCCGCACCCCTCACCGTCGTCCAATGCCCGGGCCAATTGCGGCCGCAGACACCATTTCAGGAGGTCGGCACCACTATGAACGCCGTGCCGCCGACAGAGGAACAATCTACTTGGCGTGCCATACAGTTGGCCGAGCAAGATCACTTGGCATCACGAACTCTCCAGCACCTGCCACGGCTTCGCAGTGAGCGGACCACCTGACCAGCGGCTGAATCACCTGGTGGCTCATCAGAGCGAGCGGCAATCCCAGCCCGCAGATACTGCGGTAGCTGGCCGAGCTTGTGCTCGACCAGGTCTTTGCCGACCCCGAGAGCCCGGCCCACGCCTCCCGGAACGCCCTCGTGTGCGGCGCGGTGCCTCGGATCAAAACAACCGCCACTGACCTGACGCCGGCGGCACCGGCTCCCCACCTTGCGTGGGACCGAAAGACTGACTCCGGGCAGAGGGCGTCCTCTGGGACTTCTCTGAGACTTCAAGCCGCATCAACGGGTATGACCGTGAAACAGCCGGAAGGCCATCAGCACAGGTCAGCGCCCCGCAACCGCCCATCGCAGCAGGTCACGGCGCCCCCTGGTCTCTTCCGGGACATCTGAGGGGTCTTCGCGAGAATGCCGCCTCCCCTTCCTGGCCCGTGATGATCTGGGTCAGGAAGGGGTTCTACGGCATCCCCGGGCGCGCGAAGGCTTGATGTCTCCGCGAGGTTCACCGGGTGGGCGAACGGCGGTTCCGGTGGTGCGGTTGGTGCGGCGCACCGGTCACGTCCCCCTGTCGGTCAGGCGGGAGACCGCCCACGGGCCGGGTCGGCCGCACGGGAACGGCCGACTCGGGGAACGGGGCGGCACTGTGCCGCACTGCGAGCACCGGCGAGCCTCCCCGCCGCGGAGGAACCTGGTCCGTCCGCGGCGGTCGGGCAATGCGCGGGGAGAGCCTCAGCCACCGCAGTGGGGGGCTTGTCGCGCCGTGGCGGCCGTCCCTATCCGGTCGATCGGCCGAAGAACTCGAGCTCGGCGATGGCCACTTGCTTGCGGTCGGTGGTGCCGTACGCGGTGTGCAGCACCAGCCGTACGGTCAGCGCGTCCCGTACACGGACGTCGATCCTCTGCGGCCCGCCGTCGTTGATCCGGAAGCGGGAGAGGTGTCGCTTGCCCGCGGAGTCCTTCACGATCACGTCGAACTCGTGCGGGCGGGCCGGGTCGGTGGCCTGCGGGGTGCGCGGGGAGGCGCCGGGCGTGATCACCATGTTCAGCAGATCGGTGGGCTGGCCGAAGCCGGCCTCGATGTACTGGCCGTCGGAGGCGCCCGAATAGCCCGTTCCCCACCAGGTGTTGGAGTAGCCGTCGAAGGCGAGCTTCGGGCCGTTCTGGGGCCCGGAGTGCGAGGCCTTCCAGGTGGCGGCGGGCACCGGGACGCGCTGGGCGAAGTGGTCCTGGACGGCCCGCGCGGCCGGCGGCCCCCCGATGATGCCCCCGACCACGACGGCGGCGATCACGGCCGCCACCACGGCACGGGCGATCCACCGGGTGCGGTCGCGGTGCAGCCGCGGGCGCTGTCCGGCGTACGGTCCTTCGGCCTCCGGGCGGGCGGTGTGGGTGAGGGGGGTGGCGCAGCTGTGACAGAAGTGGCGGCCGGGCGCATTGGGCTTGGCGCAGCTCGGGCAGGGCATGCCGTCCACGGGCTCGGGGGCGGCCTGCGGAGTACGGACCCGGGGCCGGGCCGCGTCGGGCCGGCCGGGCAGCACACCGCCGGGTGCCTCAGGGGGTGCCACGGGCGCGGCATCCGGCACGGGGACCAGGAGGGCGCGGATGCCGGTCTCGGAGATGTTCCCGTGGCCGGCCGGGCGTGGTGTCGGAGTGGTGGTCGGGTGGGCCGAACCTTGCGGGTGGGCCGGGCCCGTCGGACGCTCCGGGCCGTTCGGGGCGGGCCGGGAGGGGGCCGCTCCCCTGTCATCCGCGGCGGTTGCCGGGAGCGGGGTGGTCGGGTCCCCGCTGCTGCCCCGAGGCGGGCCGGAGGGCGGGGCGGTGGCGTCCCCAGTAGTGGGGGGAGCCGGGCTCGTCCGCGGCGCGGTGGTGTCGGTCCATACGGCGGGGTCCGGAGCGGTGGGGCGGCCGGTGGCGGCCGGTCCGCCCGCCGTGGGGTGCGGAGACGAGGCGGCCGGTGCGGACCCGGGCGGCGATGTCGTGGACGACGGCACCGAGGGCGAGGGCGGCACCGGCGGCGAGGGCGGTGCGGACGTCGAGGCCGCGGGCCGGTCCCAGCGGAGGAAGGCGCCGCAGGAGTCGCAGAACGACTGTCCCGTCTGGGGAGCCGGGGCGCCGCAGTCCGGGCAGGTGGTGTGGTCGGTGGCCATGGGGCAGGTTCCTTCGGAGGTGGCTTCGGGCGTGGCGTCGGGGAGGGCTTCAGGGGGCGAGGAGCGGGGTCACCTCGACCGTGAAGGGGAGGTGTGCGGGGCGGGCCGCCGCGACGACGGCGTGCAGGCGGTGCCGGTCGGTGGCGGCGGGGTCGGCGACGCGCAGGGTCACCCGCAGGCCGGGGCCGGGGGAGCCGGGGAACGGGCCGAGGGGGCGGGCGGACCAGGTCGCGCCGCCGCTTTCGGCGATCTCCGGCTGTACGCCGAAGGCCAGGTGGACGGCCTCGGACAGGCCGCGCCGGGTGCCGCGGACGCGGTGCAGCGAGACGGCCGTGGCGACCGCGCGGCGGCGGGTGGCCGGCGATTCCGTGCCGTCGAGTTCGGTGCCGACCCAGGTCGTCAGCCAGTCGACGAAGTCCTCCGGCGCGAGCGCGGGCGTGAAGTAGCTCTCCAGGCAGTCCAGTACGTGGAAGAGCGGGGCGAGGACGACATCGAGGCCCGCCACGAAGCGCTGGGTGAAGTCGTCGTCGGCGTAGACGGCGGGGAGCGCCGCGCCCAGGGGATGCGTGGACACCGCCCCGGCGGATGTGCCCCTCATCGTGCCTCGATCACGCGGACGCGGTGGTCGAACGGGAACAGCACGGCGGACGGGGCGAGTTCGATGCGGTCGGTGGCGTCGCCGCGGCGGCCGGTGAGCGGGTCCGCGGGGTGCAGCAGGACCTCGTCGACGAGTTCCACGCCCGGCACGCGCTGCAGGGCCGCGAAGATCTCACCGGAGCGCAGGGGGCGGCCGAACGGCCAGCCCTCCCCGTGCGCGCCGCCGGTCAGCGGGTCGAGGTAGGCGTACAGCGCGTCCAGGGCCTCGGCCCGTACCCGCTCGGCCCGCGCCGCCCGGAAGGAGTGCAGCGTCGCGACGACCGTGACGCCCTGGTAGAAGGGCGGGCCGACGGCGAGGCGGGTGCCCAGGGGGCGGCGCTCGTCCAGGAACCGCGTGATCCGGCCGAGGAGTTCCTCGCCGGGCACCAGCTGCTCGAAGCGCAGGCGTCCGCCGCGGTCGGGGACGGCCTGGGGGACGACCAGGACGCGGACGGCATTCTCGCCGGTCCGGCCGGCCGCGCCGCCCTGGCCCGCCGTGCCGGTGCTCGCGCCCGCTGCGGGCTCCGCGGGATCGACCGCGAGGCAGGCGATACGGGCCACCTCGGGGGCCGCCCGCCGGGCCAGTTCCTCGTAGTCGCGGGCGGTCACGGCCCGCTCCTGGGCGCGCAGCGCGATCGGCGCCCGCACCTTCGCCTCCTGCACCGTCTCGCCGTCGACCCCGCCGCGCGCCGCTTCCCTGTTCTCCACCCGCGCCACATACGGGATGGAGCTGCGCAGCACCTGGATCGCGCCGCGCGCCACATTGCCGGACCGCCCGCCGCCGGTGCGGTAGCGCGCGGCCCGGAGGACCGCGCCCTTGGGTGGTACGGCCCCGAACTGCCGCACCTCGCCGTCCGGTTGGCGCACCGACGGGCCGAAGGCGATCTCGCCGGTGGCGGCGTTGAGGGTGAGGTGCCGGTCGTGCGGGCCCGAGGCGGCGAAGTCGGGGACGACCTGCCACTCCTGCCAGCCGTCCCCGTCGGAGACCTCCAGCCGCAGCGGCGGACGGTCGGCGACGACGGGGGCGTGCGCCAGGCGCAGCCGCTGGCCGGGCACGCCCGTGGACTCGCCCAGCGGCTCGTCCCGCACCACGTCGGCGTGCGCGACCGTGGTCGTGCCCCCGATGGTGAACGCGGACGCGGACCGGACGGTCGGCGAGGCGCTGTAGAAGGGCTGGCCGGGTGCGGCCTCCACGACCCGGCAGCGCAGCCAGGCGGAGTCGATCCGGCCGACGCGCGAGATGACGTGCCCCTCGGGGACGTGCAGCACGACCTCACCGGGCCGGTTGAGGCCGCCGGTGGAGTCCTCCGCCAGCTCGCACTCGATCCACCCGTCGGCGGTCCACGCCTCCCAGACCAGCGGCGGCTGACGCGGGTCGACGCCGACCCCGTCCACCCGGCTGTCCAGGCGCAGCACGGCCGCGCACCGCGGCACCGCCGCCGACAGCCCGAACAGCAAGGTGTCGCCCGGCTGCGGGGCGGGCGCGAAGACGGCCACATCGCTGCCGCCGAGGATGTCCTGACTGCGGTCCTCGGGGGTGATGCCGGCCTCCTGCCGCAGCACGGCGGCCAGTTCGCAGGGCACGACCGTCAGGTCTTCCTCGGTGGCGAAGGACACCGCCTCCTCGGTCTCGGTACGGCCGGTGGCCACCTCCGTCCCGGCGGGCAGCACCACGGCCTCGGCCTGCGGGGCGGAGAGCCAGAAGGTGACGTCGGCACGGGCCGCGGAGGGCGGGAAGAGGGTGACCCCGAGCAGGTCGAGGAAGGCCAGATGGTTCTTCTCCGGCACCCGGTTGAGGCGATAGACGATCTGGTCGGCCATGTGCGCGACGGCCTCGATGAGGGTCACGCCCGGGTCCGAGACGTTGTGGTCGGTCCACTCGGGGCAGCGCTGCTGGACATAGCGCTTGGCGTCGTCGACGAAGTGCTGGAAGCGGCGGTCGTCGAGGTGGGGTGCGGGCAGGGCCATCAGGCGTCGCTTTCGGTGGACGGCGATTCCGAGGACGGGATCACGTAGAAGGGGAAGACGAGGCTGCGCGGGTTGTTGGTGCCGCGCACGCTGTAGCGCACGTCGATGAAGAGCACGGACGGTTCATCGGGCGCCGGGCTCACCTCGACGTCCTGGACCTCGATGCGCGGTTCCCAGCGGTCGAGCGAGGACCGCACCTCGTAGCGGATGCGGCCGGCCGTCGCCTCGTTGACCGGCGCGAAGACCATGTCGTGCACGGCACAGCCGAACTCCGGCCGCATCGGCCGCTCGCCGGGCGCGGTGGCCAGGACGAGCCGGATCGACTCCTCGATCTCCCGCTCCCGGCGGGCCAGTGCGATGCCGCCGCCCGCGTCGGTGCGCAGCGGGAAGGTCCAGCCCGCGCCGACGAACTGTTCACTCATGTCCGGTGCCCCCCTTGAGATGCACGTCGCTCAACTTCGTCACGCCCCCTAGAAAGGAATGCCGTTGCGCAGGACGGCCGGTGCGTTCAGCGTGACCGTGGCCGGCGAGTTGATGGCTGCCGCGGCGCCCGCGTTGACGGCCACCGCGCCGACCGCGCTGACGGAGACCGCGCCCACGGAGTTGACGGCCACCGCGCCCGCCGACTTGAGGCTGATGGCGCCGGTCGCGTTGATGTCCGCGACGGCGCCCGCCATCACGCCGAACTTCGCGCCCGCCTTGATGTCGACCGCTCCGCCGGCGCTCATCGTCAGCGAGCCGCCCGCGGTCAGCGACAGGTTGCCGCCCGCCTTGATGCTCACGTTCCGGGTCCCGGTGATGGAGACGGAACCGTCGCTGCGGATGGTGACCGCGGTGCGCGTCTCGTCCATGTGGACGGTGAGCCTGCCGTTGCCGGTCTGCAGCCTGATGCCGCTCTTCATCCGGGACTTGGCGTCGACGAGCTCGACGGTGTGGCCGCTGCGCGAGGCGAGGGAGCGCCAGTTGACCCGTCCGCTCGTCGGATCCACGGCGGGCAGCCCGTCCGGGTCGGGGGTCGGCTTGTCCCTGCCGTTGTACAGCCCGGCCAGGACGTACGGATGCTCCAGCGAGCCCCGGTCGAAGGCGCACAGCACCTCGTCGCCGACCTCCGGCAGCATCAGGCCACCGCCCCGTACCCCGCCCAGCTGCGCGACCCGGCACCAGTCGCTCTCGTAGGTGTCCGACAGCCAGGGGAAGCGCAGCCTGACCCGGCCCAGCTTCAGCGGGTCCTTGGCATTGCTGACCAGCGCCATCGCCACGCCCGGCATGGGCGGGGCCGCCTCCGCGCCGCCGGACGCGAGCCCGTACAGCGACCGGAACTGGCGTCCCGAGACGGTCAGCCAGGTGGTGAACTGACGTCCGGACTCGAAGACATGGCGTACGCCGGTAGCGGTGTACTTGCCCTCGAAGGGGAAGCCGGCGCCCTTGAGCGCGACCGGCCGGCCCGGTGCCAGCTGCGGGTTGCCGGTGACCGCCACCTCCAGCTCGGCGAAGGAGCCCGCCACGTCGTCGGCGAGCGCGCGGGCGGCATGGGTGACCTGGGCCTGGGTGGTGAACGGGGTGTCGGTGACGGTCAGTTCGGAGGCACCGAAGGGCTTGCTGAGCGCTCCGGGCGCGATGTCGGCGACGATGTCCTTGCTGGTCGTGGCCGGGGACTCGGCGGACAGGGCGCGCTTGGCGCGCATGTTCCAGCCGCGCGCGCCCGCCTTGGCGACCTGCCCGGCGGCGGTGACGGCGATCCGGCTGTGCAGCGCGTTGTGGCCGAACTCCAGGACGTACGGGCTCTGCGCGGCCGGGGTGGTGTCCGCGGGCGCGGAGGAGGCGGGAGCCAGCTTGGCGAACCGGAGCTTGCCCTGCGGGTCGAAGGAGAGGTGGACGTCGTTCTCCTGGGCCAGGCGGAGCAGGAAGTCCCAGTCGGTGATGTTGGGCTGGGTGGCCAGCTCGTAGACGGTGCGGGTGGCCTCCACCGTGCCGAGGGCGAGGCTGTTGCGGCCGGCGAGGCGGCGCACGATGTCGCTCGCGGTCATGTTGGGGTAGCCCGCGACGCGGCGGTTGCGCAGCAGCCGGTGCCCGGGGTCGTAGCCCCGGACGACCAGGGACTTGCCGCTTGCGTCCGCGTCCACTTCGAGGGCGGTGATCTCCCCGGTCAGCATGGGCGTGCCGCGCTGCCCGTCGGTGAAGGGCGACAGCACCGCCTTCGCGCCGATCTTCATCTGCGGGAAGGTCTGGAGGATGTCGGAGCCGCCGTCGGCGAAGGTGAGCTGAAAAGCGGACGGCACATTGACGCTGGCGTCCACCCAGCCTTCGGTGAGGAGGGTGGCGAGCTTGTCGGGCAGCACCGTGCCGCCGATCTCGACGTGCAGGACGCTGGTGTACGTCTTCTCGCTCATCGGCGGGGCTCCTGGTGTGTGGGATGACCGGTGGGGCCGGCTGCGGGGCGGCCTTCGGGCGGGGCTTCGTCGGCGGCGGGCAGCAGCAGTTCGGTGCCCGGCCGCAGCCGCATCGGATCGTCGATCTCGTTCGCCTCCGCGATCAGCCGCCAGCGGGTCGCGTCCCCGTACTCCCGCCAGGCCAGTGAGGCGAGCGAGTCACCCGCGACCGTGCGGTGGATGCGGCGGGCGGAGAGCGCGCCGGAGGTGGGGTTCTGCCCCTTGGTGGGCATGGCCACCTCGGTGAGGGACAGCGAGCAGGTGGCCCGGATCGGCTCACCCGTGGGGTTGAACAGGGTGTAGGTGGCGCTGACGCTCGTCACGTACGCGACGAACTGAACGGTGTTGAAGGCACCCCAGGAGAAACGGACCCAAGGCGGCGAGGGGCGCTTGGAGTTGACGCTCTGCGGCGTCACCTCGCAGCAGGAGAGCAGGAGTTCCACCTGCTTCTGGACCTTCCCGGCGTTCGGGGTGCCGGAGGCGTCCAGGAACACCTCCAGCTGGAGGGTGGCGGGCCGGGCGCCGGTGAACTTCGGCGGCGCGCCGCGCGTGTACGCGACCGCGGCCTGGGTGTGCCACTCCGCCTCCCGCCCCAGCTGCAACTGGGTCGGGTTGAACTGGAACTCCACCTCACCGATGCGGCCGCCGATGGAGCCGCCGAGGTCGGTGGGGGGCTGATGGATCGAGAGCGCGGCCCGTACGAGGCTCGCGCCCGCCTTCCCGCCGGTCGGCGCGGGCATCTCAGGCACCCCCCGCGTCGGTGAATCCGTGGTGCGCGATCTCCAGCGTCTCGGTCGCCACACCCGGACTGGACGGGTCCAGACTCGGCCCCTGCCACCGCACGGGCAGCACCTCGACCAGCCCCCACTGCGCGACGATCGAACCGTCGGCGCGCAGGGCCGCGATCTGGGCGGTGGGCCGGCGGATACCGGTGGCGATGGAGGAGATCCAGGCCGCCACGCGAGAGGTGTCGGCGGTCAGGGGGCGGGTGAGACGGATCGTGGAGTACGTGACGCGGGTGGGCAACTGCCAGACGAATCCGTTGTTGCCGCCCTCCTGCCGCTGCTCCACCTCCACCTCGGAGGCCAGCCCGTCACAGCCGTTGAACAGGCCGAGGTCCTGCCCGTCGATGGACAGCTTGAAGAAGACGGTGGAACCGGGGTCCTTGGGCGCGGGCATGGGGTGGCTTTCTCGGGTGGGTGGTGCGGGGTGGGGTGGGGAGGGCCGGCGGCCGGACGGGGTGTGCAGCGGCTAGCGGCCGCCGTCCCGTAGGCGGCCGATCCGTTCGCGGTCACTGCGCAACTCCGCCCGCAGCAGACGCGACAGCGGCGCCACGAGGCGCCGGGCGAGCTCATCGAGCTCGGCGGGTGTTGATGGGGCGGATGAGGCGGGGGTTGGGGCGGGAGGTGTGGTGGGGGTGGCGGACGTGGTGGCTGATGAAGGGGTTGCGGGTCGGTCTGTGGTGGCGCGGGTGCGCTGGATGGGGGCGGGGAGCGGGGGTGGTGGTACGGAGGTGCTTGCCGGGGCGTTCGCTGTGGTGCTTGTGGGGAGGCGGGGCGAGGCGGTGGTCGCCGTGGCGCCTCCGGAGACGCTTGTGGTGGTGTTCGCCGTCGTGCTGACGGGGGAGCTGATGGTCGAGGTGGTCACCGACGTACCCGTGCGGAGGCTCGGCGCGGTGCTCACCGCCATACCCGTAGGGGCACTTCTAGTGGTGCTCGCCGAAGTGACGGTGGGAGGGCTTGTCATCGCCTGACCGGCGCGTTGCACGGTGCGCGGCGCGCGGGCGGTCACGGCCGGGGGCAGAGGGGTGGGCGCGGCCAAGGGGGCGACTGATGGCGCCGGTGACATGGGGGTGCGCCGTTGTACGACAGGGGCGGAGGTCAGGGCGGAGGGCGTTGCCGGGGCCGGGGCCGGGGAATGCGGCGCCGTCATGGTCGAGGCAGGGGGCAGAGCCGGGGCCAGGGCCGAGGTCGGGGTCGGGGTCGGAGCCGCCGGGGTCCAGGCAGGAGCGAGGGTCGGGGCCAGGGCCGAGGCAGGAGCGAGAGAGCGGGCCGTGGGCCGCGAGGCCACAGAGGCAGGAGAGGCAGAGGAGACAACAGAGGCAGGAGCAACAGCTCGGGCCGCCGAGAGGGGCGAGGCAGCAGAGCTCCGCTGGACCGTTTGTGGTTGCGGGAGTGGCCCGGGAGTCTGGGGCTGGGGAGTCTGGGGCTGGGGAGTCTGTGGCCGCCGCGTCGGGTCTCCCGGCCGGGCAGGCGCGCCGGCCTGCCGCGCCCGCAGCGGCACGGCGGGCGCGGTCCGAGGCGCGACCGACGGCCCCGGTGTTCCGCCTCGTCCGAGCGGTCCGCTGCTGTCGTGGCCGGGCTCCCGGGTGACCAGCGGCCGAGCCGTCGCGAGAGGGGCGCGCCGCACACCCGGCCGCGGTCCGGACTCGGACGGGCCGGACTCGGACGGGCCGGACTCAGACGGGCCGGACTCAGACGGGCCGGACTCAGACGGGCCGGACTCAGACGGGCCGGACTCAGACGGGCCGGACTCAGACGGGCCGGACTCAACCGCCTTGCGCAGCAACGGCTGTGTGCCGGAACTCGTGGGAGCGGCGCTGGTCCGGTTCGTCGCCTCACTCGTCGGCGGGGCAGTCCGGGGCGCCCCGGCACGGGCCGGCGGCTGGGGCTGGGGCTGCGGCTGCGGCTGCGGCTGCGGCTGCGGCTGCGGCTGCGGCTGCGGCTGCGGCTGCGGCTGCGGCGAAGGCACGTCCGCCTTTACGGGTACGGCTCGTGGAGCTGTGCGTTCGGTGGGTGTGGTGGGTGCTGTGCGTTCGGTGGGTGCGGTGACGCGTTGTACGGCGGCCCGGCCGGGAGTGTCCTGTGGCGGTCCTTCAGGTGCGGGGCGGACTCCGGTGGAGGCGGCCGGGAGGACGACGTCGCGCGGCGGTACGGCCGACGATGCGCTCGCACGCTGAACGGGCGCCGGCCCGACCTCGGGGACCGTGGACGGGAGCACTGCGGCATCACCCGGCGGCACGGCTGACGACGCACTCGCACGTGGCACAGGCGTCGCCCCGCCTTCGGAGACAGCAGACGCTTCGGGGCCGGCCGACGTAGGCAGCGGGGCACGCAGCGGCACGGCCGAAGGGGCACTCGCACGCTGGAGGCGTGTCGACGCGGCCGCATCTCCCGACGGCTCACTGGGAACGAACGGTGCACCGATCAACGGGCGGCGCCGACCGGTAGGCGACGTCGGCGGGGTGCCCCCTTCGGCACTGCGCATCGGGCCCGAGGACGCATCGGCGCTCGCCGACCGTTGCACCGCCCGACGGTCGTCCCCCGGCACGCCACGCATCGGATTTTGGACGGAGTCCGCGCTGGGGGCGGCGGATGCGGGGGCAGCCACACCTTCCTGGGCCGTAGCCCGCGCCCGTACTCCGCTCTGCGATGTCGTGGCCTCCGGGGCGCCGGTCTCGGGCAGCCTCCCCGGCTCGACCGGCCCACCGGAAGACCGCAGCGGAGCCCCAAGCCCTCGACGTGGCCTCTGTGTTGGCGTTGACCGCTGCACGGAACGGCCCGTTTGAGGGCCCTCCGTCCGAGGGCCCTCCGTCCGAGGTTCGTGTGCACCCGGCCCCACGGTGGGGGCAGACGTCGACGGGGTGGTGGACGTGAACGCGGAGGGCGATGCCGCCGTGGGCACGGGTCCGTTCGTAGGTGCGGACGATGACACGGGCCCGGATGCGGACGCGTGCCCGGACGCGGGCCTGGACGCGGACTCATGCCCGGAAACCGACGCCTGCCCGGGCGCCGCCACAGGCGCGGAAGCCGCCACAGCCCGGGAGACGGGCACAGGCGCGGACCCCGACGCCGAGCCAGGAAGAGGCGCGGACGCGGGCGCGGCCCCCGACGCCGACACAGGCGTAGGCGCAGATTCGGCCGCAGGCGTCGACGCCGGCATCGGCGTGGGCCCGGACGCCGCCACAGGCGCAGACTCGGCCGCAGTCTTGGACGCCGGCATGGACGCACCCCCACCGCCCGACTTGCTCGGCGATGCGGCTACGGGATCGGGTCCACGGCCAGGACCACTCGCGCCGGGAACGGCCGCGGGGGCGGCTCCCGATTCCGGGGCGGCCTTCCGTACCCGGCGCACGGCCGTCCGTCGCTGTACGGCCTGCACGGGGGTATCGGGCCGTACCGCGACGGGGGCCGGCACCGCCGCGGTACGGCCGGATACCGCGGCGGGTGTCCCGGGTCCCGACGGGGGAATCGGGCCCGGGACGTCTGAGGGCCGAGCATCGGCCAGGGGAGCCACTTCTGCGGCCACCGGCGCCCGCTCCGCGGCGACCGGCGCAGGGGCTCCCGGCACAGCGGAGGCCTGGGCGCCACCCACCACCGCCACCCGACGCACCGGCGGACCGGCCGCCCCCGGCGCCGACATCAGCGCGGGCCGTACCGACTTCCGCGCCCTGGCTGCCGAAACGGACGGCGCGGACGACGCAGCGGACGGCGAAGAGGAGGCAGACGAGGCAGAGGAGATAGACGAGGCAGACGACAAACGCTGCACATCCGCAGGCCGACTCGGAACCGGACGTGTCAGCCCTCCCCCACCCCCAGGGGCCCCACCCCCGGGGAGCCCACCCCTGCCCACCGCACCGAACGCTCCCGCCTCGACCCGGCCCTCCTGGCCCTCCTGACCCTCCTGGCCCTCCTCACCACGCCGTCCCGCGACCGGCAGCCGCAGAACCGGCAGGTCGAGACGAGCAGGGGTCCCCGCGCCGGCTGCCGGAAGGGGGGTGAGGACACCGCGGAGCAGCCCGCCAGGTGCCGAAGCACGCACGTCATGCCCCAGCTCGCCCCCGAAGGACGGATCACGGTGCGCGCTCAGCGAGGCGGCGAATCCGGTCTCCGCGACGGTCCGGGGCGCTCCCAGGATCCTCTGGACGGGGGGCACGGCGGACCAGCCACCACGCCCACCGCTCCCCTGGCTCCCGTCACTCCCGGCCGCGGCGTCCGCCGACCCGGGGGCCACCGCCCCGGCGTCCACCGCCGTCCCGCCCTCCGGCGCCTGCACCTGCTCCGCGCCCCGCGCACTCCGCGGCCCCCGCAGCCACCTGAACATGCCCATCCCCCGTCACCGCTTCCCTTCAGCCCGCTCGACCAGGGCCGCGCTCTGCGCCACGTACGCGCGCCGGTCGGCGTGTTCGAGGTCGAGGATGTCGTCCAGCCCCCAGTGGAAGTGGTAGGCCAGATAGCCGACTTCCTCCTCGATCCGATCGGCCGCGTACGTCACGATTCCCCCAGGCGGCTCCCGGCCAGCTCCACTTCGAAGGACTCCTCGCAGTGCGGGCAGGCCACCGCTGCGCGGGTGTGTCCCTCGGCGTTGATCTGCCGGTAGAAGTCCTGCAGGAAGGCCAGGTCGGAGGCGAACATGTTCTCCACCGTGCCGTCGTGCACGGACCCGAGCGTGCCGAGCCGGGTGATGACCCGGCCGAGCAGTACGACCGACAGATATGCCGGGTTCTCGCGTACACGCACATCCCGCAGCGGAATCAATTCGTCCCGTGCCGTCGCCAGACGCATCGCCCCCTGGCGGTGGACCGTTCCGGACTCGTCCACGAATCCGCGCGGCAGCTCGAACTCGAACTCCGTCCGCAACGGTTCACGAACGGCCGCGTGGGGCGAATTCGCCGTAGGAGACGCAGCTGTCATTCCCGCCGCATCGTCCGAACCACCCATCCCTGCCGCGTTCGACATGTTCGCCGTGGCGGCCGTCCGTGCCCCCGGGCCTGCGCGCCGCATTATTCGATGACCAGCTCTTCGAAGACGATGGTGACCTGCTCGGTCAGCGCGGCCGCGTCGCCCGCCTTGACCCCGCTGGTCTCCACCTTGCTGCACCAGGCATTGCGCATGTTGTAGCGCTTCACCGGGTTGTTCTGGTAGTCCATCATCATGATGGTGGCGTTCTTACGGGCCGAACCCATGTCACCCGCAATGGACTTGTTGATCCATTCGCTGAACGCGCCGCTCTGCGTCATACCGCGGGTCACCGTGCACTCGCCGGCCTTCTTCGTGCCGGGCATCTTCTTCACGACGGGCTTTCCGTCCGCCGAGACCTGCTGGTATTCGATGACGTCCTGCTCCATGGTCAGACCGCTGACCTCCTGCAGGTATTCGACCATCACACCGTCGATCTGCAGGCCGAAATTATGTGAGGTGAGAGCATCACCGGGCTGAAGGGACACGGGAGTTTACTCCTGTTGCGCTAAGAGGATGTCTGGTGAGGGAGAGGAGAGGGAAGGGAGGAGGGCTACTCCTCCAGCTCCCCGCCGCCCCCGGAGAACTGCGCCAAGCGGAAGACCACGAACTCGGCGGGCTTGACCGGCGCGATGCCGATCTCGCATACGACCCTTCCCAGGTCGACGGACTCGACGGGGTTGGTCTCGGCGTCACATTTCACATAGAACGCGTCCTCGGGCCGCTGGCCGAACAAGGCGCCCGAACGCCATTCATTGACCAGGAACGCCGAGATGTTGCGCCGGATACGAGCCCACAGCGCCTCGTCGTTCGGCTCGAACACCACCCACTGAGTCCCGATGAGGATCGACTCTTCGAGGTAGTTGAAGTAGCGTCGGACGTTCAGGTAGCGCCACGCCGGATCGGACGCCAGGGTCCGCGCGCCCCACACCCGGATTCCGCGCCCGGGGAATGCCCGGATGCAGTTCACGCCGACCGGATTGAGCAGATCCTGCTCACCACGGGTGATCTGCAGATCCAGATCGATCGCCCCACGGACGATTTCATTGGCCGGTGCCTTGTGGACGCCCCGCTCGGAGTCGTTACGGGCCCATACGCCGGCCATGTGGCCCGACGGCGGCACCACGCGCGACTGACCGGAGGTCGGGTCGAAGACCTTGATCCACGGGTAGTAGAGCGCGGCGTACCGCGAGTCGTAACCGGCGACCTCCTGACGCCACTTACGGATGTCACGGGCGTTCAGGGAGGGCGGCGGGTCGAGGACGGCCATCCGGTCGCCCATCAGCTCACAGTGCGCGACGAGCCCGAGCTGGACGGCCTTGACCTGCTCCTCGTCGATGAGGCCCTGCTGGTAGGCGGCCATCAGGTCCGGTACGGCGACCATGTTGACCTCGTCCAGCGCCTCCAGGCCGCCGAATCCGGTGCGGTCCGCGGAGTCACCGATGAACCGGCCGGAGTTCAGACGCTCGGCGGCCCCGGGCATGGCGGGAGCGACCGGTGCCGGGGCGGGCGGGGCCAGCGCGATGCTCTGGGCGTCCGGCTTCGCCAGCTGTCCGGCCGCTACGGCCTCTTCGACGACGATCGCCTTCGACCGCTGCTTCACCTGCGTGACGACATAGTTCCGGGCGCTCTTCTTCGCGCTGACGTCGAAGCTCTCGACGACCTTGTCACCGTCCTTGACGACCAGCTTGAACCGGTCGGCGCCGCCCTCGCCCTCGGGCTCCTGCACCTCGACGGTGAGTGCGCCGCCGGCCGCGGAACCGGCCGCGATCGCGGCGACCTTGAAGGTGCCCAGCGCGACCGGCTCCCCGGCGGTCAGCGCCCTGGGCGCCGCTTCCGCGCTCGCACCGGACTGCGGGCCGTCCGCGGTGCCGCCCACGCGCACGACGTACGCGGCCGTCCCGCCGTTGTTGAAGAATCCGTACACGGAGTGCGCCAGGTAGTACCCGTCCGTGAACTCGCCGAAGGCCGCCACGTACTGGGACCAGTTCGTCACCAGCGTCGGATCGTTCAGCGGGCCGGTGGGCGCCAGCCCGACGAACGCCGCAACGGACGTTCCCACCCCTTCAATGGGCCGGGATCCGCTGGCGACCTCCTCGACGTATACGCCGGGCGACAGGTAATTGGGCATGGAACGTTGCTCCTAGTAGGCGTGGGGTGGAAATGGGGGCCGAGGCGGCATCCGCTCAGGTGGAAACGTGGTACGAAATGTTTTCCTCGGCGATCTGCGCCGCATTCGGCAGCATGGCCTGCGGCCTCAGCAAGTACTTGAGGAGGTAATTCATCAGGGCCTCGCCCCTCATGCCCTTCAGGCTGTCCGCCGGCTTCGGATTGCTCTGCTCGAAGCCCGCGATCTCCATCACGGCGCGTTCGGTGAGACCGGGGACGATGTCGGGGCCGTGCAGGATGTTCTGGAAGAGCCGTTCCTTGTAGGCAACGGGCTTTCCGTCCTCGCCGTAGTAATTCTGCGTGCTCTCCTCATCGCCCCTGACCTGCGGTAGGACGAGGGAGGCGGCTGCACGTTCGGCGGCCGGGCGGCCGGCCACGGCCATCACGTCCTCCGCCTCGAGGGCGCCGACACCCAGGGCGAACTTGCGGACGGGCTCGGTGTGTTTGCCCGGATTCTTGAGGTCGCGGGTGGGGAGCGTCGAGTCGGTGTCGGCCCTTCGTCGACCAGATCTCCGGCGAAGTCGGAGAGCATCACCCAGCCGCTGCTGAGCAGACCCGACTGCTGTATCTGGAAGACGATGTGCGCACCCGACGTGTAGGCATGGGCGTTGACCGAGGCGGCCGATTCATGGGCCGCGCCGTCCGTATGGACGCGCACGTCGGAGAAGTCGGCGCCGAGCCGTGACTCCATGTCGGCCCGTACCGAGTCGTCGAGCGAACGGCCGGGCGTGCGCAGGACGTCCTCCAGGGGCGAGCGCTGCACGGCGGCCGGTGCGGTGTGCCCGCAGCCCGTGCCATGGCGGTGATGCTCCTCGGCGACGGACGGGGCCGTCGTACGCGCCGCGGGAGCAGCCCCCGCGCGTGCGCCCCCCGCTTGGGGCCGCCGGTCAGGTGCCCGCATGACATTCCCCCGTCCCGCTCACCGCCGACCAGCGCCGGTCACCGCTGATCGCTCTTGCCGTTCTTCTGTCCGGTCGCTGCCGCCGTTCTTTCCCTTCGATCCTGGCGGGCGGGCGGGCCCGGTTGTAGAGACGAACGGGCTCCGACGGGGGCAGGGCGCACTGCCCGTTCGGTCACCAGGGGCCCGAGGTCCGGCGGCTCGCCGGAGTGCGGACGCCTGCCCGCCGCGTGGCCGGGGCCCGGCGGGACCGCGCCCGGAGGCGGCCGGGGAGCCGGGCGGGCCGTTGCCGTCCGCCTGCCCGGCCGTCCGTACACGGATCTCTGCCCCGCGCTCTGCCCTTGCGGACACTGACCCGCGCCCGCCGTACGGGTTGACTACCTGGGTGAGTATGTGGACTTCACTGGAACCGGCCGCGATCACCGTCGACCCGGGTGCCGTCGCGAGCGTACGGCTACGCATCCGCAACACGGGCGACACCGTCGAGGAGTACCGGCTGCGGCCGGTCGGCGACCCCGCGGGATGGACGCGGGTGGAGCCGGAGGTGCTGCGGCTCTACCCGGGGGCCGAGGGCACCGCGCAGATCACCTTCGAGCCCCCGAGGACACCGGACGCCGTGGCCGGGCCGACGCCCTTCGGCATCCGCGTCGAGCCCGCCGAGCATCCCGAGATCCGTGATGTGGTCGAGGGGCAGGTCACGGTCGGCCCGTTCACCGAACTCCGCAGTGAGCTGGTCCCGTTGACCGTACAAGGCCGATGGCGCGCGAAAGCGGCGGTCGCCGTCGACAACCTCGGCAACCAGCCGCTGACGGTCTCGCTCTCCGGCCGCGAGAACGGCGACGCCCTCACCGTCGACGCCGAGCCGAGCTCGGTGCAGGTCGCCCCGGGACGCGCCGCCTTCGCCCGGCTCCATATCCGTCCCGGCAGGGTCAGTTGGGTCGGCGGCGCCACCAAGCACCCCTTCACCGTCTCCGCGCTGCGCGCCGGCGTACCCGAGCCGGCCGAGCTGCGCGGCACCTACGTCCAACTGTCCGTATTGCCGCGTTGGGCCATGGTGCTGTGCTCGCTGCTGCTGGCCGCGGCGCTGGCTTTCGTGACGCTGTGGTTCCAGGCCCAGCCCTCGGTGGCCACCAGCGCGAAGGAGAAGCCCGGGCCGGTCGGACGCCCGATCGAACCCCCCAAGGCTCCGGCACCCTCGCCGTCGGCCGAGAAGCCGTCCGAGCCCGCGGCTCCCTCCGCGGAGCCGGAGCAGCCGAAGGACGAAGCACCCGGGGGCGGCGACGAGAAGAAGGACGAGGGGCCGCAGGCGCAGACGATCCGGGACGCGTCGGGCGAGGGCTGGTATCTCCAGGTCAACCAGGGTGGTCAGGAGGACGGCACGCAGGTCGGCCAGAACCCCCGGTGGACGGGTGACGAGTTCGGCCGCAACCAGTGGTGGATCATCCATCACTACCCCGAGAACAACTCGGTCGCCCTGGAGGCGGCCAGCGCCCCGGGCAGCGTCGTCGACCTGAAGTCGGGCACCAACCAGGTCCAGATCGAGGGCGTATCGGCGGAGAACCTGGAGTCGGGCGAGCTGTCCGAGAATCAGAAGTGGCGGCTGGTGGACACGGACAACGGCCGCACCCGCATCGTGAACACGAGCAACAACGAGTGCCTCACCGATATGCAGAACGACAAGGGTGCGATCACCTGGACGTGTTCCGACGGGCCCAACGAGCAGCAGGACTGGAAGATCTCCGACGGGCCGTGAGCGCCGGGGCCAACTGTCCGGGAGGGGCCGGCCGGGGTTCGCAGGGGCTGACCGGTGCCACCGGAACCGACCGGGCCACCGGGGCCTACCGGGACCGCTGAAACCGCCGGGGCCGGACGAGGAATCGCTCGTCCGGCCCCGGCGTCGCCGTTCCCCGGGGCGCTTTCCCCGGTGGCCCCGTTCCCCGGCGGCACCGTACCTGGCGGCGCCGGGTCCCGGTGGTCAGTCCCACAAGGGCGACGCGTCCGGCACCAGCCGCCCCATCTTGCGGTACTCGCGCCGCGCGCCGGCCCGGATGTCCTCGGCCGACACCGGTGCGCCACGGCCCGCGGCGAGATATCCGGCGGTCACCGCGGCCGACCGGATCGCCCCGCCCGACAGCTCGAACTCCTTGGCACAGGCCTCCAGCCCGAGGTCGTCCGCACAGGGCGTGGCCGTCAGACAGGAACGCCACAACGCGGTCCGCTGCTCGGCGTCCGGGAACGGGAAGTCGACCACCAGGTCCAGCCGCCGGGTGAACGCGTCGTCGATATTGGCCCGCAGGTTGGTGGTGAGGACGGCGATCCCGTCGAACGCCTCCAGCCGCTGCAGCAGATACGCGCTCTCCAGGTTCGCGTAGCGGTCGTGTGAGCTCTTGACCTCCGAGCGCTTGCCGAAGACGGCGTCGGCCTCGTCGAAGAGCAACAGGGCGTCCGTGCGGTCCGCCTCGGAGAAGATCCGCTCCAGGTTCTTCTCCGTCTCCCCCACGTACTTGTCCACCACCGCGGACAGCTCCACCACGTACAGGTCCAGACCGAGTTCACCGGCCACGACCTCGGCGGAGAGCGTCTTTCCCGTGCCGGACTCCCCGGCGAACAGGCCCACCACGCCCCTGCCGCGGCCGCCGCCGGTCCGCAGCCCCCACGTGCCGAGCACCTGATCCCGGTGCCGGGCCCGCTGCACCAGCTCGTGCAGCAGGGCCAGCGGTTCGGGCGGCAGGACCAGCCCGTCGAAACCGACGGCGGGCCGGACGCGCCGGGCGTGCCGGTCCAGCAGCGGCGCGGACTGCTGACGCGCGCTGCGCTGGACATGGGCGGCCGTCAGCGGCGTCCCGTCGAACGCGGCGAGGGCGGTGGCCGCACGGGCCGCACGGCGGATCTGCCCGGCGGCCAGCCGGTACGGCGCCACGGCGGCATCAAGATCGAAGCCATCGTCCACGGCACCGATTTCGGCGCGCCACACCTCGGCCGCCGCCACCGCACGGTCCGGCGCGTCGAGCGCGAGCAGCCCCGCGTCGGGGGCCCACCCGGGGTCGTACGGCTCGCTCCCGAAGAACACCACCGGCACCCCCCGGCCCGCCAGTGCCCGGACGAGCCCCGCCGGCCGCTCCGGCAGCGGCCCCACCACGAGCACCGCCCGCCGGAGCCGCGCCTCCCGCAACAGCGCGCCCACCGGCCCCGCACCGGCGGCCTGGTCACCCTCCGGCCGACACCGCAGCACGGGCAGGCCGGCCCCCCGCACCACGTCGGCCACCGGCCCGGCCGCGGCCCCGGGCCGGCGCTCCCGCAGATGTACGGCGATCGGCCGCTCGCCCACCAGGGCGGCCAGCCGCCCGAAGAACGCCCGCCCGTCGCCGTCTTGGCGCTCTCCGTACCCCTCCCTCGGGAGCAGCAACTCCACGTCGCCACCGCACAGTTCGGGATCGAGTCCGCCGTCCCCCAGCAGATGGGCCACCACCCGCTCCGGCACCCGCAGCGCGCGGCCGGGCAGCGGCCGGTCCTCCTCCTCGACGACGAGCAGCCCACCGGAGCGCAGCGGCGCGGCGGGGTGGAAGCGGGCGCGCGCCGCGGGCTCGTACGGGCCGGTGCCGGCCAGCTCCAGCGCCAGGGCGACGGTGGCGCGGCGGCGCCCGACATCGTCGTTGAGGTAGCCGTAGAGCGGCTCGAAGCGCCGGTCCACGTCGGGGGCCAGCGCGGCCAGGAGGATGGACAGATCGAGGGCGGACAGCCCGAACCGCCCGGCGAGCGCCACGGATCGATCCGCTGTCCCCCCTTCCGTCACCTCCCCCGGGGGCGCCTCATCCTCCGGCGCCTCACCCGTACCGCGCTCCGGAGGCTGCGCGGCCAGCCGCCGGGCTGTCTCCGGGGTCACATACAGCCCGCGCAGCGGGTCCGCGGCCGTGGGGTCGTCGGCGCTGCGCCGCTCGACGAGTCCGGCCACCCGCTCCCGCAGCTCCGCCAGCCGCCCCAGCAGCGCACCACTCGCGTCCTCGCGCACCGCCGTGCCGCCTCCCACCGTCGCCGACCCGTTCACCGCTCACCCTCACGAGGGCCCGCCCCGGAGGGCGAAGCGTCCGGAGCCGACCGGAGCATGCGGGGCCGGGAGTCGTCCGGCGAACCGTCCACGCCCCGGACGACCACCGCAGCGCCCTCCGTGACCGGTGGCGCCACCTCGTACGAGGGCGTGACCGGGAAGGGCACGGTGATCACCACGTCCAGGGACGGCTTGAGTTCGCCGCCGAGCGCGGACCAGATGTCGGCGATCGAGCGCGACTCGGCGGGTACCGCGACCGAGATCGGGATCGTCGCCTCCAGCGCCCGGAGCGCCTCCGTCAACGCGGCCGGGGGCAGGGCCTCCTGCCCGAGCAGGCATCCCAGCGCGGCCGACAGCAGCCGGTGCTCGTCCTCCGGACGGCTGGTCCACGCCGTGACCAGGTAGGACAGCCGGAACCAGCGCGGCGGCTGACGTCTGCGCACCACTACGCCGCGCGCATCCCGCTCCGCGATCGCCCCGCGCTCGCGGCGGGCCACGTCCTCGCGTATGTCGTAGAGATAGGCGTTGAGCGTGGGGGTGTTGCGCCGTGCCGCCCAGTCGCGGTTCGGCGCCTCGAACGCGACGTCCCCCGCAGCGTCCGGCAGCGCCCCTCCCCGCAGCACCCGCCGCAGCGCCTCGTCGACCTCATGGATCATGCCCGCTCCCCCGCCCCGAGACGCGGGTACGCGGCGCCTGCCGCCTTTCCCGCTCCTGCTCCCACGTCTGGACCCGCTCCTGCTTCTGCGCTCATCACATGTGTCCCTCTCGTAGTGCGTACGCGACGGTGCGCGCGGGTGCGGAGTGGCAGCCGCGACAGCAGGCCGTGCGGAACGTTTTTGACGGTATGTTCGAAGTGGGCGCGCCGCTCGGAGATCCGCCCGGTCAACAGCGTTCGGGCCGGACCGGCCCCACGGGGATGAGCCGCGGCATCCGGCCTCGCACGGTGTCGTGACGCACGTCGCCGTCCCGCTCGCCGCCGCGCCGCTCCTCACCGTCGGCGCGACCGAGGCGGAGGCACCGACCCCAACGGCCTTCGCAGGATGGCCTCATGGCGTCGGGAAGGGGCCCTGACCCCGTACTTTACGGCGGGCATCACCCCCCGCTCACGCAATTCCCGTCGATGGCGTCATCTCTGCCCGAGCGGCCCGGACACACTGGTCCGCGAGGGCGCGCACCGTCCGGCGGGACCCGTCGCAGAACCTCGCTTCTCGGCACACCGGAGCCCAGGCGAGGAGAGAAGGCCGGGCCACCTCCCCGCCCCCGCAAGAACCGCCGTCGGGCGCGTCCGTCAGAGCGTCTCCTGCGGCGTGAGCACCACGAACTCCGCGCCGAACGGGTCCGTGCAGACAGCGAGGCGGCCGACGCCCTCGGCGGTTTCCGGGCCCATGGACAGCGTGCCGCCGTTGCCCGTCACCATCCCGACGGTCGCGTCGCAGTCGCGGGAGGCGAACACCGGGTGCCAGTACGGCCTTCCGCCGGACCCGAGCAGATCGGCCGGCACTTCCATGAGGCCGCCGTGCATCCGCTCCTCGCCGCCGTCCGCGGGAGTGAGCAGCGTGTAGATGCCGTCACCGCCGGGGAGCGGCACGTCCTGGGTGCTCCAGCCGAATACCGTCTGGTAGAAGGTCCGGGCGGCGGCCGCGTCGGTGGTGTACAGCTCGGTCCAGCACAGGCTGCCCGGGCCGTCCGCGGCTTCGATGCCCGGGTAGCGCACCGGCTGCCAGACGGCGAACTCCGCGCCCTGCGGGTCCGTGAGCCGGGCGAACCGGCCGTCGTCCGCACCGACCAGGGCGGGCGCGGAACGGACCGCGCCGCCGGCCTGCTCCACCGCCTTGACGGTGGCATCCGCGTCGGGGGTGTGGAAGTAGAGCGTCCAGGCCGTGCGGGCGCCCGCCTCGGGGAGCGGCCCGACCGCGCCGACGGCCCTGCCGCCGAGCCGGAAGAGCGTATATCCCCCCACGCCCTGGTCGCCGTACGGTTCGGGCCGCCAGCCGAACACGGCCCGGTAGAAGGCCGCCGCGACCTCGACATCGGGGGCACCGAGATCGAGCCAGCACGGGGAACCGGGGACGAAATCAGTAGTGATCATGACGATTCCCTTCGCCGGGCCTCTGATTTCAGCCTGCCATCCGGCACCCGCAACCGCCCGTTGGCCGAAATTCGTCGTCCGCGCACGGGCTTGCTAGCCTGACGCGCGCTCGTCAAGCAGGAGTGACGACGAGTGCATCGCCAATCGGCTGCGCGTATGGATATGAGTGCGCGTATTGCGCGTATTGCGCGTAGACAGCGGGCATCCACGGGGACGGCCGCCACCACGGGGGAGAACATCATGAAGTTTCGCCATGCTCGCGCGGTCGCCGCATGCGCACTGGTGGTCGTCGCGCTGACCGGCGCACGGCATTCGCACGGCGGGGGCTGCGGCAACAGCCACAGCTCCGGCACCAGCGGTGGTGACGGCAGCTCCGGCTACAGCAGCTCCGGCACCAGCGGCAGCGACAGCAGCAGTGGCAGTGGCAGTGGCTACAGCACCTCCGGCAGCAGCGGTTACAGCAGCTCCGGGAACACCACCACCAGCGGGAGCAGCACCGGTTCGCCGACCGCCGGGTCCACCACACCGCCCGAGTCGGACATCCGCATCACCGACTGCCGGGTCGACAGCGCGGCCGGCACGCTGAGCGCCGAGCTGAGCGTGACCAACGGCAACTCCCAGAGCTCGGCGAGCTACAACGGCACCGTGCAGTTCACCGACGAGAGCGGCGCCACCTTCGGTTCCGCGTCGATCTCCGTCGATGCCGTGGCCGCCGGCGCCACCCGGCCCGCCACGGTCTCCGGCACCTTCCTCAAGAGCCCCGACGGCCAGGGGCCGCGGTCGGGCAAGTGCAAGCTGGGCCAGGTCTGGAAGGCCAACCGCTGAGGCGGGCAACGGCCCCGCCCCGCACGGCGGTCAGGACCGCTCCCGGTACAGCTCCTTGGCGATGATCGAGCGCTGCACCTCCGTGGCGCCCTCGTAGATGCGGGGCGCACGGACCTCGCGGTAGAGGTGCTCCAGCAGATGGCCGCGGCGCAGCGCACGGGCGCCGTGGATCTGGACGGCGGCGTCGACGACGTACTGGGCGGTCTCGGTCGCCAGCAGCTTGGCCATCGCCGAACGGCGGGCGATGTCCGGGGCCCCGGTGTCGTACGCCGATGCCGCCGCGTACACCAGCAGGCGGGCGGACTCGACGCGGGTGGCCATCTCGGCGAGCTGATGGCCGACGGACTGCAGGTCCTTGAGGGGGCCGCCGAACGCGGTGCGCGTGCCCGCATGGGTCAGCGCCGCGTCCAGTGCGGCCTGCGCCATGCCGACCGCGAAGGCACCGACGCTCGGCCGGAAGAGGTTCAGGGTGGCCATCGCGACGGCGAAGCCGCCGTCCACCTCGCCCAGGACGTCCGCCCTGGTCACGGGCGTACCGTCGAACTCCAGCGTCCCGATCGGGTGCGGGCTGAGCATGTCCAGGCGTGCGCCGGTCAGGCCCGGCCGGTCGGCGGGCACGAGGAAGGCCGTCACGCCGCGCGCGCCCGCCCCGCCCCCGGTGCGGGCGAAGACGGTCGCGAAGTCCGCCTCGGGGGCGTTGGAGATCCAGCACTTCTCGCCGGTGAGCCGCCAGCCGTCCGGGCCGTCCGGTTCGGCGGCCAGGGACAGCGCGGCGGCGTCCGAGCCCGCGCCCGGCTCGCTCAGCGCGAAGGACGCGACCGCGCGGCCGGCGGTCACCTCCGGCAGCCAGCGGGCGCGCTGGGCCTCGGTCCCGGACTGCACGATCGGATAGCTCCCCAGGCCCTGGAGCGCCAGGGCGGTCTCCGCCTCCGTGCACTCCTGCGCGAGGGATTCCCGCAGCAGGCACAGGTCCAGGGCGCGCAGGGCGCCGCCGTCGGGGAACAGGCGCCGCAGCAGGCCCAGTTCACCGAGGGCGGCGACGAGCGGGCGGTTGACCCGGCCCTCCTCCCCCTTCTCGGCCAGCGGGCTCAGCCGTTCGGCCGTCAGCGCGCGCAGTTCGGCGCACCATTCCTGCTCCTCCGGTCCCAGTACGCATACGGTCACGAGGCGGCTCCCTGGTAGCGGTGCTCTATCGCGGTCTGTTGACTGCCGTCACGAACACGTTACGCTGACGACGGATCCGAACGGCAGTACTCGACCCGGCGGACGAGCCGCGCACCACGCCCTCCCGACCGGTCACCGCACCGCCCGCCCCACTCGCCCGCCCCTCCCCGGCCGCTCGTCGGCCACCCCCTCGCGAGTCCGCCATGATCCGTACATCACGCCCTAGGGGGCATACGCCATGGAGCTACGGCCCTCGGCTCACGCCGACACCTTCGCGCGCGACCGCCTGCCGCCCCACGACCAGTGGCCGCACCTCACCGACCTGGGCTACCCCGACCGCCTGAACTGCGGCGCCGAGCTGCTGGACGGCACCATCGCCCGGCTCGGCGCCGACCGGCCGGCGATCCGGGACGCGAGCGGGCCGGTCTGGACGTACGGGCAACTGCGGGCGCAGGTCGACGCGATCGCCCATGCGCTCACCGGCCCGCTGGGGGTGGAGCCGGGCAACCGCGTCCTGCTGCGCGGGCCCACCACGCCCTGGCTGGCGGCCTGCTGGCTCGCCGTGATGAAAGCGGGGGCGGTCGCGGTGACCGTGCTGGCCGCGCAGCGCCCCGAGGAGCTGGCGACGATCGCCGGGCTCGCGCAGGTGCGGTATGCGCTGTGCGACGTCCGCTCGGTCGACGACCTCGTGAAGGCCGAGATCCCGGGGCTGCGGATCACCACGTTCGGCGGGGACGGGCCGGGCGATCTCCGGCAGCTCGCCCCACCCGGCGGCGCGCCGTACCCGGCCGTGCAGACCTCCGCCGACGATGTCGCGCTGATCGCCTTCACCTCCGGCACCACCGGCCGCCCCAAGGGCTGTATGCACTTCCACCGTGATGTGCTCGCCATCGCGGACACCTTCTCGGCGCAGGTGCTGCGTCCGGAGCCGGACGATGTGTTCGCCGGCAGCCCGCCGCTCGGCTTCACCTTCGGCCTCGGCGGGCTGGTGATCTTCCCGCTGCGGGCCGGCGCCTCGGCCTTCCTCGCCGACTGGGGCGGGCCGGAACGGCTGCTCGGCGACATCGCGGCGCACCGGATCTCGGTGCTGTTCACCGCGCCGACCGCCTACCGCGCGATGCTGCCCAAGCTCGCCGGGCACGACGTGTCCTCGCTGCGCCGGTGCGTATCGGCCGGCGAGAACCTGCCCGCCGCGACCTGGCAGGCCTGGTACGAGGCGACCGGCCTGCGGCTCATCAACGGCATCGGCGCCACGGAACTGCTGCACATCTTCATCTCCGCCGCCGACGGCGCGGCCCGCCCCGGTACGACGGGACTGCCGGTCCCCGGCTTCCAGGCGCGGGTGGTGGACGCGGACGGCGCCCCGCTGCCCGACGGCGAGCCGGGGTTGCTCGCCGTCCGCGGTCCGACGGGCTGCCGCTATCTCGCGGACCCCCGGCAGACGGAGTACGTACGGGACGGCTGGAACCTCACCGGCGACGCCTATGTCCGCGAACCGGACGGCTACTTCCGCTATGTGGCCCGCGCGGACGACATGATCATCTCGGCCGGGTACAACATCGCGGGCCCCGAGGTGGAGGACGCGCTGCTGCACCACCCCGACGTGACCGAGGCGGCGGTGGTCGGACGGGCCGACGAGGACCGCGGGCAGGTGGTCGTCGCCCATGTCGTGCTGCGGTCCGGCGTCGCCGAGGGCGAGGACACCGTCGCCGCCCTCCGCGCCTTCACCAAGACCCGCATCGCGCCCTACAAATGCCCGCGCGAGATCGTCTTCCACACCGCGCTGCCGCGCACCCCGACCGGCAAGCTCCAGCGCTTCCGGCTGCGGGGACCCCATCTAGAGTGACCCGGTGAACGACCAGCAAACGCAGCGCACCCCACGGTCCCTGATCGTCACGTTCTACGGCGCCTACGGGCGCGGCGGGACCGGCTCCGCGGACGGCACCGCCGCCCCGGTGCCGGTCGCCGCCCTGATCCGGCTGCTCGGTGCGCTCGGAGTGGATCCGCCGTCGGTGCGCTCCGCGGTCTCCCGGCTCAAGCGGCGCGGGCTGCTGGTTCCCGCGCGCACGGCCACCGGGGCGGCGGCCTACGGACTGTCCGACGACGCCCGCCAGCTCCTGGAGGACGGCGACCGGCGGATCTTCGGCCGCCCGGCCGCCCGACTGTCCGACGGCTGGGTACTGGCCGTCTTCTCCGTCCCCGAGGAGGAGCGGCACAAGCGGCATCTGCTGCGCTCACGGCTGGCGCGGCTCGGCTTCGGCACCGCGGCCCCGGGCGTGTGGATCGCCCCCGCACAGCTCTACGAGGAGACCCGGCACACCCTGGAGCGGCTGCAACTCGCCCCGTACGTCGACCTGTTCACCGGGGAGCACGCGGGCTTCGCCCCCACTGCCGACGCGGTGGCGCGCTGGTGGGACCTGGACGCCCTCGCCGCGCGGCACCGCGCCTTCCTCGAAGAGCAGGAACCCGTCCTCGCACGGTGGTCGCGGCGCCGCTCGGTTCCCCCCGAAGCGGCCTACCGCGACTATCTCCTGGCGCTGGACGCCTGGCGTCAGTTGCCCTACGCGGATCCCGGACTGCCCTCTCCCCTCCTGCCGGAGGGCTGGCCGGGAGGCCGCGCGGCGGAAGTGTTCGGGCGGCTGCACGCCACCCTCCAGGCCGCCGGGGCCCGTTACGCACACGAGGTGACGACCGGCGCCTAGAGCGGACACGCCCCGGCCGCCGCGCCGCCCTCGTCTCAGCGGCGGCGCTGCTGGGCCCCGACGGCGACGCCCGGTCGCGGCCTGGCGGCGGCGATCACGGAGACCACGTCCTTGAACGAGCTGCACATCCGGGTGCCGGCGACCGCGGCGAGCTCGCCGAACGTGCCGACGCCGTAGGTCACCGCGACCGGCTCCATGCGCGCGGTGACCGCCATCCTCATGTCCCCCACATACGCGCTCTGCCAGGCCGCGACACCGAGCCGGCCCGCCGCCCGCAGCACCATCTCCGGATGCGGCTTGCCGCGCCGGACCATGTCCTGGCCGATGACCGGGCCGACCAGATCGCGGATGCCCATGACGTCGAGCAGCGCCTCGGCGCTGCGGGTGGTCTTGGACGTGGCGACTGCCAGCTCCACGCCATGGGCGCGCAGCGCGGACAGTCCCGCGGTCACCCCGGGGAAGAGCAGCTGCGGTCCCTGGCACAGCACTTCGTAGGCGAACAGCTCGCGGTAGCGGGAGATGGCCGCCTGCACCCGGCCGTCCTCCTCGGGCTTGCCCAGCAGCCGGCCGAAGGCGGGGCCGGGCGGCTTGCCGATGGCGGCCGCGGCCTGCCGGGCGGTCACCGAACACCCCTGTTCCGAGGCCACCTTGACCAGCAGTTTGCTGATCGGGGGAAGGGTGTTGGCGAGGGTGCCGTCCAGATCGAAGACGGCGGCCCTGATCGTCTCACCGCCGGCACCCCGTACACCTCTCACGGGACGTTCGACTTCCGTTGCTACGCGCATGGCTGGAGACCTTTCCGGATTCCGATGGGGGTGCAGGGGCTCGGGTGACGTTGCTGGCTCGGCTGGTTGGGCGGCCTGCGGTCGAGGACTGGTGAGGGCAGCGGCGGTCTCGCCATGGCGCACCGCTGTCCAGCGGCGGTACGCGACCGTCAAGGCGGCGCAACGGAAGGGACCGTCCCGTTTACCGCCTTCGGAGATTTAAAAACCGTCTGCGCTGTTTGTCAATGGACCCCTATCGCCTCTAACGGGTCGACAACACCCCCACCGGGGGCCAAACTGGAGGCACGGCGCGCCAAAAGTCCCCGGGGCGCTTCCCGAGCGGCCGATCGCCGTCTTCTCGTCAGGGCACGTCAGTTCTGGCCATTCCTGAGGAGCATACAGAACCGCATGGTTGGTTTTCTATGTAGACTGCAATGAGCTCGCAGCCGTACTAGAGACGGGACGGACACCGTGCCCACCCAGCATCGCGCCATCCAGAGCCGCCAGGCACTCATCCGCTCGGCCGCAGAGACCTTCCTGGAGAAGGGGGTACCCGCAGCGGGCATGGTCGAGATCAGCCGACGGGCCCGGCTGAGCAAAGGGGCTCTCTACTTCCACTTCACGTCCAAGGACGACCTCACGCTCGCGGTGCGGGACGCCGCGCTCGCGACCCTGCAGGAGATCGAGGACGCCTTCAGCCGCTCCCCGGAGCCGCTGACCACCGCCGTGCGGGACTTCACCGTCGAGCTGTTCGGCCGGGTCGAGTCGGACGCCGTGCTGCGCGCCGGACTGCGGTTGCGCCCGGAGACCGCGCCGGGGCTCGGCATCTACGCCCTGGAGCAGCGCTGGTACGCCCTCTTCCTCGACAAGGCGGTGACGTGCGGGACGGGTGGACCGGCCGGACCGCACGCCTCGGACACCGAACCCCGGCGCACGGCGCAGCTGTTGACCTCGCTCGTGGTGGGCCTGCTGCATCTGGGCAGCGAGGACCGGGCATGGTGGGACCGCGAGGCCGTCGTCGGACTCTGGGCGCTGCTGCCGGCCGCGCCGGGACAGGTCTGCGCCGTCGGCATCCCGGCGCCGACGCAGATCCCGGCGGCGGGCTGATCCGGATCGGCCCGCCCGGCCTCACCCACCGCACCCGCCGCGACCCTGGCGCCGCGGTCTCACAACTCGACCAGCACGGCCCCGATATGGCGCCCCTGCGCGAGTTCGCACAGCGCCCGCGGCGCCTGCTCGATCCCCTTCAGAAGGGCATGCGGGAAGACCAGGGAGCCCTCCCGCAGGCCCTGCCCGAACTCCTTGGTCCACGCCTGCGGCAGATCCGGGTGCGCATGGAGACCGAAGCCGCGCAGGGCCACCCGCCGCGTGATGATCAGCGCCGCGTCCAGCTCCACCGGCGCGCCCCGGACTCCGCCCTCGCCCAGTTGGCTGGAGAGCGCGCCGACCAGCGCGAACCGCGCATCGGGGCGGGCCACCGCGAGCGCCGCCGAGAGCTGCTCGCCGCCCACGGTGTCCAGCAGCACGTCGATCCCGCCCGGCGCCGCCCGGCGCAGCTGGCGTTCGATCGGACCGGCGCCGCGCACGATCGTGTCGTCGTACCCCAACTCGGCGCGCAGCCGGGCCGCCTTGCGCTCCGAGCCGGTGCTGCCGACGACCCGGCCCGCGCCCAGCCGCCGCGCCAGCTGCCCGGCCAGACTGCCGACGCCACCCGCCGCCCCGCTGACGAAAACGGTGTCCCCCGGCCGCACCTCGGCGGCCAGGCGCAGCGCGCCCCAGGCCGTCGCCCCCTGCGACAGATGCGCGGCGGGAGTCGGCAGCTCCGCCGGATCCAGCCGCCGTACGCGCGACTCCTCGACGGCCGCGAACTCCCGCCAGCCGTAGGGATGATGCACCAGCTCGCCGGGGGTGAAGCCACCGCCGGGCGCCGCCACCACCTCGCCGACCGCGGAGCCCCACAGCGCCTCACCCGGCACAAATGAGGCCATTGGCAGCCGGATTCCGGCCATCTGGGTCCGCATCGCCGCGGTCACCGCCATCACACGGGTACGCACCAGCACCTGACCCGGCTCCGGTTCCGGCACGGGCACCTCGGCGATGGTGAAATGACCTACCGTCAGTTCACCTTCGGCGCGGTCGGCGAGCCGGACCTCACGGTGCACGGCGGGTATGGCGGGGACGACGGTGGGGGGCATCGGACAGCTCCTCGCGCTCGTAGTGCTCATCGGCGCCGCACCGGTTCACGGCGCCGGACATGCCCCATCGGGCTCCCCGCCGGGGTCCGCACAACTCAATACCGCATGGTTGGCTTCTTTATGATGCGGAAATAGACTGCGCGGCCACGGGCGGCGGGTCGCACTCAGGTACAACAACTCCAAGAGAGCATACGGAGGATGATCGGTGGTCAAGCAGGAACGCGCAGTGCGCACCCGACGCGCCGTCCTCGAAGCAGCGGCCCATGTCATCGGCACCCGCGGGTACCAGGCCGCCACGATGGCCGAGATCATCCAGCGCGCCGGGGTCACCAAGGGAGCCGTGTACTTCCACTTCACGTCCAAGGACGCACTGGCCCGCGCGGTGATAACGGAGCAGACGGATCCGTTCCTGCCGCAAGTCAGCGAGTCCCGGCTGCAGGACGCCATCGATTTCACCCACCAGGTGGCGCTGGCCCTGCGCAGCGACCCGTTGCTGCAGGCCGGCACCCGTATCGCGGTCGAGACGACCTTCAGCGAGAACCCGCTCGTGCCGTACCAGGCCTGGACCGACATCATCACCACGATGTTCTCCGAGGCCCGGGACAACGGCGAGCTGCTGCCCGGCGTGGCACCGGACCGGGCGGCCGAGTTCTTCGTCGCCGCCTACATGGGGGTGCAGTTGTTCTCGCGGGCCGCGACCAACCGCGCCGACCTCCCGGAGCGCGTCACGACCCTGTGGAAGCACACGCTCCCCGGCCTCGCGGCGCCCGGCGCGCTGGGCCACCTGGACCCGCAGGGCCGCTGTGTGAAGGTTTCGGTCTGACGCCTCTCCCCCACCGCCCCGGCGGGTCACGGCCCGCTCGGCATCCAAAAAACAAACCACACGGTCCGTATCTTATTGAGTCCGCCACCAAGGCTCGGCCCGCAAGGACGCTCCGAGTCGCACAGCAGAAAGGAAAGACCTATGGCCGGCGCCACGCTCACGCCGTACTCGCGCGCTCAGCGCCACGACATCGGAGGCCGGTGCGCCGACGGAAACGGACCGTCGGAGCTCACCACGACCGTGCCGCGCGAGTACGTCCACCGCGTCGCCCTGTCCGAGGTCTTCCTGACCAACTGGCAGCGCGCCGAGGACGGCTGGGTGGTCAGCGCCCAGTGGCCGCGCGCCCACACCTTCTACGGTCCGGCCCACGGGCTGCACGACCCCATACTGCTGATAGAGACCATCCGGCAGTCCGGGATATTACTGAGCCATGTCGCGCATCGGGTGCCGCTCGACCACCCGATCATCTGGCAGCGGGTCCGCTACGACCTCACGACGCGGGCGCTGCGCGCCGCGGAGCAGCCGGCCGAGGTCGAACTGCACGTCACCGACCGCGACATGGTCCACCGCGGCACCCGCCTGGTCAGCGCCCATCAGGAATTCCGGATCCGGTGCGACGGGGAGGACCTGGCCTCCGCGACGCTCATCTACTCCTGCCACAGCCCTGCCGTCTACCGCAGGCTGCGCGGCGATTACGGCGACGTGGCCTTCGCCTACTCCCGGAAACTGCCGCTGCCACAGGCCATCGCCCCGCACCTGGTCGCCCGGGAACACGACCGCGATGTGGTGCTCTCCCCCACCGACCGCGCCGCCCACTGGCAGCTCCGGGTGGACACCTCGCACCCGGTGCTCTTCGATCACCCCGTGGACCACGCGCCCGGCATGCTGATGATCGAGGCCGCCCGCCAGGCCGCGCAGGCCGCCACGCCCGGCTTCACCGTGCCGGTGTCGATGGACTGCTCCTTCGAGCGCTACGCCGAACTCGACGCCCCTACCTGGGTACAGGCCCGGACCACGGACCGCACCGACGGCGACCGCCGAGAGGTCGAGGTCGCCGTCGAACAGCACGGCAAGCCGGTGGTCACGGCACAGATCGGCTGCGTACCGACGTCGTCCTGACCGGCCCGCGCACCGGCCCGCCCGCTGCCCGACCGGCCGTCCGCACCGGACCGCCCCTCCCGGACCGCCTCCCTCGCCGGCCCCTCGATTCTCCCGACGGACCGCTCCGCCTGCCGCCGCATACCTGCCCGGCAGGCCCCTGATCGGCCCCGCCCCGCTGCCCGTGCCTCCCCGTCACCGCAGCGTGAGGCGGGGCTTCGGCGCGTCGGTACGTCCGGTGGGCGGGGTGCGGCTGCCCGCTTGATACGGCAGCGGCCAGGGAGCGCCCGGCCCCGCGTACCCCTGTTCCGCGGCGGCGTGCAGCGTCCAGTGCGGGTCGTACAGATGCGGTCTGGCCAGTGCGCACAGGTCCGCGCGCCCGGCCAGTACCAGGGAGTTGACGTCGTCCCAGGAGGAGATGGCGCCGACCGCCATGACCGGCACGCCGAGGGTGTTGCGGATCCGGTCGGCGAACGGGGTCTGGTACGAGCGGCCGTAGTCGGGGCGTTCGTCGGGGACGACCTGGCCGGTGGACACGTCGAGGGCATCGGCGCCGTGCTCGGCGAAGGCCCGCGCGATCGCCACCGCGTCGTCCGCGGTGGTGCCGCCCTCCGCCCAGTCGGTCGCGGAGATACGGACCGTCATCGGGCGACCGGCCGGCCACACGGCCCGGACCGCGTCGAAGACCTCCAGCGGGAACCGCAGCCGGCCGGCGAGATCGCCGCCATAGGCGTCGGTGCGCTGGTTGGTGAGCGGCGAGAGGAAGCCGGAGAGCAGGTAGCCGTGGGCACAGTGGAGTTCGAGGAGGTCGAAGCCCGCCCGCGCGGCGGACTCGGCGGACCGGACGAACTGCTCGCGGACCGTACCCAGTTCGGCTTCCGACAACGCATGCGGGATCTGGTTGACGCCGGCGCGGTAGGGCAGTTCGGAGGGTGCCACGACCGGCCAGTTGCCGTCCCGGAGCGGCTGGTCGATGCCCTCCCACATCAGCCGGGTCGAGCCCTTGCGGCCGGAGTGGCCGAGCTGGACGCCGATGGCGGTGCCGGGTGCGGAGGTGTGGACGAAGTCGGTGACCCGGCGCCAGGCCGTCTCGTGCTCCGGCGCGTAGAGCCCCGTACAGCCCGGGGTGATCCGCCCCTCGGGGCTGACGCACACCATCTCCGTCATCACCAGACCGGCGCCGCCCAGCGCGCGGGCTCCGAGGTGGACGAGGTGGAAGTCGCCGGGGGTGCCGTCGCCGTCCTGCGCGGAGTACATGTCCATCGGCGAGACCACGACCCGGTTGCGCAGCGTCAGCTCCCCCAGCCGGAACGGCGTGAACATGGGGGGAGTGGCGGCCGGGGTGCCCGCCTCCTTCTCGACGGCGGCGACGAATCCCGCGTCGCGCAGCCGCAGGTTGTCGTGGGTGACGCGGCGGCTGCGGGTGAGGAGGTTGAAGGCGAACTGGTGGGGCGGCTGGTCCAGGTACGTGGCCAGCTCCTCGAACCAGGCGAGGCTGGCGCGGGCGGCACGCTGGGTGGAGGCGACCACCGGGCGGCGCTCCTCCTCGTACGCGGCCAGGGCACTGGCGGTGTCGGGCTGCTCCTGGAGGCAGGCCGCCAGCGCGAGGGCGTCCTCGACGGCGAGCTTGGTGCCCGAGCCGATGGAGAAGTGCGCGGTGTGCGCCGCGTCGCCGAGCAGCACCGTATTGCCGTACGACCAGCGGTCGTTGACGACCGTACGGAAGGCGATCCAGCTGGAGTTGTTGGAGCGCAGCGACCGGCCGCCCAGGGCGTCGGTGAAGACCTTGGCGCACCACTCCGCCGACTCGCGCTCATCACAGCGGTCGAGTCCGGCCGACCGCCAGACCTCCTCGCGCATCTCGACGATGACCGTGCTGGCCCCGAGCGTGCCGTCCGCCGTCCCGGAGGGCCGCGCCCCGGGGTGCCCGGCGGACGACGGGCCGGCGAAGGGGTAGGCGTGGAGCTGTGCGACGCCGTGCTCGGTCTCGGCGATCTCGAAGCGGAAGGCGTCGAAGGCGAAGTCGGCGGCGAGCCAGATGTAGCGGCAGCGGTGGGTGGTCAGCCGGGGGCGGAAGGCGTCGGCATGTGCCGTGCGGGTCGCGCTGTGCACCCCGTCGGCGGCGATCACCAGGTCGTACGCGCGCGCCAGCTCGGCGGCGGGCGGGGCCTCGGTGCGAAAGCGCAGTTCGATGCCGAGGTCGCGGCAGCGCCGGTGGAGCACGGCCAGCAGTCGGCGCCGCCCCAGCGCCGCGAAACCGTGCCCGCCTGAGGTCAGCGTGCGGCCGCGGTGGACGATGTCGATGTCGTCCCAGCGGACGAACTCCGCCTGGAGGGCGCGGTAGACCTCCGGGTCGGCGTGCTCGATACCGCCGAGGGTCTCGTCGGAGAGCACCACACCGAAGCCGAAGGTGTCGTCGGGCGCGTTGCGCTCCCAGACGGTGATCTCGCGGGTGGGGTCGAGGCGTTTGAGGAGGACCGCGGCGTACAGCCCGCCCGGCCCCCCGCCGATGACGGCGACCCGCATGCCTATTTCCCCTGCCACTTGGGCGTCCGCTTCTCCGTGAAAGCGGCGTGGAATTCCGCGTAGTCGGCGCTGTTCATCAGCAGCGCCTGGGTGGCAGCGTCCATTTCCACGGCGGCGGCCAGCGGCATGTCGAGCTCCGCGGTGAGCAGCGCCTTGGTCTGGGCGTGCGCCAGCGCGGGCCCCTCGGCGAGCCGTCGGGCGAGCGCCGCGGCGGCCTCGTCGGCCCGGCCCTCGTCGGCCAGTTCGCTGATCAGGCCGAGCCGTTCGGCCTCCGGCGCCCGGACGGCGTCGCCGAGCATCAGCAGCCGGGTGGCATGACCGAGGCCGATCACGCGGGGCAGCAGATAGGCCGCGCCCATGTCACCGCCGGAGAGCCCGACCTTGGTGAAGAGGAAGGCGAAGCGGGCGGACGGGTCGGCGACGCGGAAGTCGGCGGCCAGCGCGAGCACCGCGCCCGCTCCGGCCGCGACCCCGTGCACCGCCGCGATCACCGGGAACGGGCACTCCCGCACCGCCCGGACGACCTGCCCGGTCATCCGGTTGAAGTCCAGGAGCTGTGCGGTGTCCATGCCCAGGGTGGCGCCGATGATCTCGTCGACGTCCCCGCCGGAGCAGAAGCCGCGCCCCTCCCCCGCGAGCACCAGGGCACGTACGGAACGCTCCCTGGACAGCTCCGCGAGCAGGTCACGGAGGTCGGCGTAGGCCTCGAAGGTGAGCGCATTGAGTTTGTCCGGGCGCGCCAGCGTGACGGTGGCGATCCCGTCCTTCCTGGTCACGCGGATGTGTTGCCAGGCCTCTGTGCTGCGGGCTGATCCTGCGAACGGGCTCATCGGGCTGCCTGCCCCCTTTGGCCGACCGGCCGGGTGGATGGTGTTCCGGATGCCCTGTCGAAGTTATCACCGATTCATGACTGTCGTCACGAGGACGCGATAGCGGCGTGGCGGGCCGGTGGCGCCCGCGGCGGAGAGGGGGCGGGGGGAGGCCGGTGGCGCCGCGGCAGAGCGGGCGGGAGCGGCAGGCCGGTGGCGCCCCGGCAGAGCGGGCCGGGGGCCGGTCGAAGGTCCCGGCCGCCGGATGACTTAGGTCATGCCCTTCCTGGCCGCTCGCCCCTGCCCCGGGCACCCCCGCACTCCCTAGCGTGGACGTATCCCGTCCGGCCTCGGGTATCCGACCCGGCCTTCTGTGAACGGAACGCACCGGCATGCTGGAACCGCCCGCCACCTCGACCTGGCGCATCACACTGCCGCGCAGCCCTACCGCCGTCCCCATCGCCCGCGCGATGGTCAGAACCGCCATGCAGGACCTCCGGGCCACGGCCGACCGCACCACCGCGCAGCTGCTGACCGCCGAACTGGTCACCAACGCCCTGCGGCACACCCGCGATGCGGATCCCATCGAGCTGGTGGTGGAACTGCGGACGACCGGCTGCCGGATCGAGGTGCACGACGGCGACCCCCTGCTCGTCGGGGGGCTGGGCAGCCCCCCGCCCGCGATGGATCCGGACGGACCGGGACTGGTGGGGGTGCCGATCGGGGGCGAGGCCCTTGGCGGGCCCGGTCACGGTCCTGATTCCGGTCCGGGGCCTGGTTCCGGAGCGGGGACTAGTTCCGGCCCGGGACCTGGTCCTGGTCCCGGGCCCGCGCCCTGCCGTACGGCGGAGGGGCATGGCGCGGCGGACGGGCACCAGGCGGGAGGTCGCGCGACGGACGGTCGTGACGCGCAGGACCGCGCAGGGGACGGTCCCCGGGCGCGGGAGCACACGGTGGGCGGGCTCCCCACCGACGACGGCCACCTCCCGATGCAGCGCACGGAGCGCGGCGGGCGGGCCCGGGACACTGACGAAACGGACGGCACCGAGCCTGCCGGGCGCAACGAGGAGCGTCGGGACGGGACGGATGACGTCGGCGGGGCCCGTCACGCCGAGCGGGACGACGGCGTCGGCGTGGACGGGGGCGGGGACGTCGGGGCGGACGGGCACGGGGGCGTCGGGGCGGACGCCGCCTCGGACGTCGACGTGAAGATGCAAGTGGACGCTGAAGTGGACGGGGGCGCGGACGCCGACGCCGATCCCGGTGGCCCTCCCCGTGCCCGTGCCGACAGCGCCCCCGCCCCGCACCGTATCGACGGCGCCGGCCCGAGCCGCTGCGACCCGAGCCCTGACCATGCCGATGGCCAAGACCCTGGCCAGGGCCCCGACCACGGCCACGGCCACGGCCACGGCCACGGCCACGGCCAGGACCACTGTCGGGGACTGCTGCTGGTCCGGTCCCTCAGCCATGCCTCCGGCTGCCGCCCCACGCCGCGCGGCAAGGCCGTCTGGTTCACCCTTCCCGAGAGGCGGCGCCCCCGCCGGCGCTGATGCCGACAGCAGTGACGGTGGCCGGGCGGAGGCAGGGCGCCGTCACCCGGGACTACCGGGCGAGCGTCGCGACCAGCACCGCCTTGATCGTGTGCATCCGGTTCTCCGCCTCGTCGAAGACGACGGAGTGCGCGGACTCGAAGACCTCGTCGGTGACCTCCAGCGAGGACAGCCCGTGCCGGGCGTGGATCTCCCGGCCGACCGCGGTGCCGAGGTCGTGGTACGCGGGCAGACAGTGCAGGAACTTCACGTCCGGCTTGCCGGTCGCGCGCAGCACGTCCATGGTCACCGCGTACGGGGCGAGCAGCGCGATCCGCTCGTCCCACACCTCCTTGGGCTCGCCCATGGAGACCCAGACGTCGGTGGTCACGAAGTCCGCGCCGCGCACGCCCTCGGCGACGTCCTCGGTGAGGGTGATGCGGGCGCCACTCGTCTCGGCGAGCGACTTCGCCCGGGCGACCACCGTCTCCTCGGGCCAGAGCTGCCGGGGCGCGACGATCCGTACGTCCATGCCGAGCAGGGCGCCGGTGACGAGGTAGGAGTTGCCCATGTTGTTGCGGGCGTCGCCGAGGTAGGCGAAGGCGGTCTCGGCCAGTGGGCGGCCCCCGCCGTGTTCGACCATGGTCAGCACGTCCGCGAGCATCTGGGTCGGGTGCCAGTCGTCGGTCAGTCCGTTGAAGACGGGCACTCCGGCGTGGGCCGCCAGCTCCTCCACGTCCGACTGCCGGCTCCCGCGGAACTCGATACCGTCGAACATCCGGCCCAGCACCCGGGCGGTGTCCTTCACCGACTCCTTGTGCCCGATCTGCGAGCCGGCCGGGTCCAGGTACGTGGTCGAGGCACCCTGGTCCGCGGCCGCGACCTCGAAGGAGCAGCGGGTCCGGGTCGAGGTCTTCTCGAAGATCAGGGCGATGTTCCTGCCCTGGAGACGAGGCACCTCGGTGCCGGCGCGCTTGGCCGCTTTCAGCTCGGCCGCCAGGTCGATCAGTCGGCGGAACTCCTCGGCGCTGAAGTCCAGCTCCTTGAGGAAGTGGCGGCCCGTGAGATCTATCGCCATGGGTGGGCTCCTGGTTCGCGGCAGTCGGGACGGACTCAGACCCCGGAAGTGTATACACACTTCCGTATCCCTATACGGAGCCACCGCCCCATACGGCCGGCGCCTCCCGTGTACGGGAGCCGGGCCCCGCTCCCGTACACGGAACCGGTTCCCGCTCCCGGGAAGGGATACCGAGTCGCGCTCCCGGGACGGATCCGGGGTCACGCTCAGGCTGCCCCCGACACCGCGTCCCTCGCCACCGGGCAGCTCATACAGCGCGGCCCACCGCGTCCGCGCCCCAGCTCGCTCCCCGGAATGGTGATCACCTCGATGCCGCGCTTGCGGAGAAAGGTGTTCGTGGTGACATTGCGCTCGTACGCCACCACCACGCCCGGCTCCACCGCCAGCACATTGCAGCCGTCGTCCCACTGCTCACGCTCGGCCGAGTGCACATCCTGGGTCGCGGTCAGCACCCGGATGTCGGACAGGCCCAGCGCGGCCGCTATGGCGCGGTGCATATGCTCCGGCGGATGATCGGTGACCTTGAGATCCTGATCGCCCGAGCCCGGCTCGATGGTGTACGAGCGGAGCATCCCCAGCCCCTCGTACTGGGTGAAGGTATCCCCGTCGATCATGGTCATGACGGTGTCGAGATGCATGAAGGCCCGGCGCTTGGGCATGTCGAGCGCCACGATCGTGCGCGCCGAACCCGCCGCGAACAAGCCCCGCGCCAGCAGCTCCACGGCCTGCGGAGTGGTCCGTTCACTCATCCCGATCAGCACCGCGCCGCTGCCCATCACCAGGACGTCGCCGCCCTCGATGGTCGAGGGGAAGTCCGCCTGCCCCTCCGACCAGACGTGGAAGTCCTGGTCGCGGAAGAGCGGGTGGTGGCGGTAGATCGCCTCGTAGTGCATGGTCTCGCGCTGCCGGGCCGGCCAGCGCATCGAGTTGATCGAGACCCCGTCGTAGATCCAGGCGGAGGTATCGCGGGTGAAGAGGTGGTTGGGCAGCGGGCCCAGCAGGAAGTCGTCGAGATCCATCACATGGAAGCGGACCGAGGTCGGCTCGGCATGGCGTTCCAGGAACTCCCGCTTGGTCATGCCGCCGACCAGCGCTTCCACCAGATCCGGCACCGGCAGCTCGTCGAAGGCCGCCCGCAGGTGGTCGGTGGCCAGCGGCCCGTATTCCTTCTCGTCGAAGACCCGGTCGAGGACCAGCTTCCGCGCCTCGGGGATCTGCAGGCTCTCGGCGAGCAGGTCCCCGAAGAGGTGCACCTCCACACCCCGGTCGCGGAGCACATCCGCGAACCCGTCGTGCTCGGCCCGCGCCCGGCGCACCCACAACACGTCATCGAAGAGCAAAGCGTCCTTGTTCGAGGGCGTGAGCCGCTTCAGCTCCAGATCGGGGCGGTGCAGGATGACCCGGCGCAGCCGCCCGGCCTCGGAGTCGACTTGGAATCCCATCCACCCATCTTGGCCGCTCCGACGGCTCCGCGGAGGGAGTCGGAGGATGTCGGGTCGCCCGGGGCGGACGGCGTGACGGGCCGGGGGTACTTCTCCCCCACGACCCGTACGCCACTTCGCCCCCTCTGCAACCGCGCTCCACCGGCTGCAAACGCGGGTCCACCGTCTACAACCGCGGGTCGACCGGCTCCGACTCCAGCGCGAGCACCGCGAAGACCGCCTCGTGCACCCGCCACAGCGGTTCGCCGTCCGCCAGCCGGTCGAGCGCCTCCAGACCCAGTGCGTACTCGCGCAGGGCCAGCGAGCGCTTGTGGCCCAGATGACGGCTCCGCAGGCGCTGGAGGTTCTCCGGGCGGGTGTACTCCGGTCCGTAGACGATCCGCAGGTACTCGCGGCCACGGCACTTGACGCCCGGCTGGACGAGCCGTCCGTCGTCCTGCCGTATCAGCGCCCGAACCGGCTTGACCACCATGCCCTCGCCACCGTCGGCGGTCAGCTCCAGCCACCAGGCGGTGCCGGCCGCGACCGACGACTCGTCCTCGGTGTCGACGATGATCCGCCGGGTGGTGGCGAGCAGACCGGGCCGGTCCGGGCCGCCGCCGGCCGCCGTGCCGTCCCGGGCCGTCACCGCGCCCTCCGCCGCGATGAGCCGGTCGATCAGGGCCAGCTGCTCGGTGTGCGCCAGCCCGGCAAGGCTGCGGCCCTGCACCGCGAGAATCTGGAACGGCGCGAGCCGCACACCGTCCAGTTCACCGAGCCCGGCGAACCGGTCGGAGGCCGCGGGGGCGGGCCGGACGACCGCAGCGTGCGGCGCGTCTTCGGTACGCGGGACCCCCTCGGCGAGCGGTGCGTCGTCGCTGTGCGGGTTCCCTTCGGCGGGTGCTGCCTCGTCGCCGCGAAGGTCCCCCTCGGCGAGCGCCGCCTCACCGCCGCGCGAGGTCGCCACGGCGGGTGCTTCATCCGACGCATCGGCGGCGTCCGTTCGGTCCGTCTGGTCCACCGGGTCCGTCGGGGCGGCCCGGTCCGTCGGGTCCACCGAGCCCGTCGGATCGTCCGGGCCCGCCGGGCCCTCCGGCTCCGCCCCGACACGCCAGCAGTAGCGCCGGTACGCCTCCGTGAAGGCCGCGGCGTCCGCGGCCCGGTCCCGCTGCCGGGCGAGCAGTGGAGACACCTCCACCCCTCGGGCGGCCGCCGCCTCCAGCGCACCGAGCACACCCGGGAACGCGGCCCCGGACGCCGCTCCCACGGCCGCGTACTGGTTGCGCAGCAGCCCCGTCGCCTTCAGCGACCACGGCATCAACTCGGCATCCAGCAGCAGCCAGTCGGTCTCCAGCTCGGCCCACAGACCGGCCTCCTCGGCGCAGTCCCGCACCCGCCGCAGGATGCGCTCGGTCATCTCCGGGTCGTGGAAGAACGGCCGGCCGGTACGGGTGTACAGAGCGCCCGACGCCCCCTTCGGCACCCCGAAGCCCTCCTCGGCCCCCGTCTCGTCGCGGCACACCAGGACCACCGCCCGCGACCCCATGTGCTTCTCCTCGCACACCACGTCCCGCACGCCGTCCGCGCGGTACCCGGCGAACGCCTCCGCGGGGTGCTCCAGGTAGCCGTCCTCCGTCGAGGTCGCGCAGGGCGCCATCGTCGGCGGAAGGTACGGCAGCAGCCGCGGGTCGATCGCGAAGCGGCTCATCACCTCCAGCGCGGCCGCGGCGTTCTCCTCCTTGACCGCGAGCCGGCCCATGTACCGGGTCTCCACGATCCGCCGCCCCGCCACATCGTTCAGATCGAGCGGACGGCCGTCCGCCCCGCCGGGCGCCTCGGCGGCAAGCGGTTTGACGGGCTCGTACCAGACCCGCTCCGCCGGTACGTCCACCAGCTCGCGCTCCGGCCAGCGCAGCGCGGTCATCGCCCCGCCGAAGACACAACCGGTGTCCAGACAGAGGGTGTTGTTGAGCCAGTTGGCACGCGGGGTGGGCGTGTGGCCGTAGACGACGGCGGCGCGGCCGCGGTAGTCCTCGGCCCACGGGTAGCGCACCGGCAGGCCGAACTCGTCGGTCTCGCCTGTCGTGTCGCCGTACAGCGCGAAGGACCGCACCCGCCCGGACGTCCGGCCGTGGTACTTCTCCGGCAGCCCGGCATGGCAGACCACGAGTCCGCCACCGTCCAGGACGTAGTGGCTGACCAGCCCGTGGATGAACTCCCCGGCCTCGGCGCGGAAGGCGGCGTCCTCCCTCTCCAGTTGCGCGATGGTCTCGGCGAGCCCATGGGTGTGCTGGACCTTGCGGCCCTTGAGGTGGCGGCCGAGCTTGTTCTCGTGGTTGCCCGATACGCACAGCGCATGCCCGACTCCCACCATGCCCATCACCAGGCGCAGCACCCCGGGGCTGTCCGGCCCACGGTCGACGAGGTCACCGACGAAGACCGCCGTACGGCCCTCGGGGTGTGCCGCGTCCACGGCCCGGCCGAGCCCGTCGCGCACCAGCGCATAGCCCAGCCTGCCGAGCAGGGTCTCCAGCTCGGAACGGCAGCCGTGGATGTCGCCGATGATGTCGAACGGGCCGGTGAGATGCCGCAGATCGTTGAACCGCCGCTCCGTGACGACCTCGGCCGCCTCCGCTTCCTCCGGTCCCCGCAGGAGGTGCACCTTGCGGAAACCCTCACGCTCCAAGTGCCGCAGGGAACGACGCAGTTCACGCTGGTGGCGCTGAATGACCCGGCGGGGCAGGCCGGCCCGGTCGGTTCGCCCCGCGTTGCGTGCGGCGCAGACCTGCTCGGGTACGTCCAGGACGATCGCCACCGGGAGTACGTCGTGCTCCCGGGCCAGCCGCACCAGCTGGGCTCGCGCCTCGGACTGCACATTGGTCGCGTCCACGACCGTCAGCCGCCCGGCGGCCAGCCGCTTGGCCGCGATGAAGTGCAGTACCTCGAACGCATCGCCGCTGGCGCTCTGGTCGTTCTCGTCGTCGCTGACCAGCCCCCGGCAGAAGTCGGAGGAGAGCACCTCGGTCGGCCGGAAGTTCCGGGCGGCAAAGGTGGATTTGCCGGAGCCGGTGGCGCCGATCAGCACCACGAGCGAGAGGTCGGGCACGGCGAGCGTCCGCCGCACCGGCTCGGGCCGGGGCCGCGACTCGGATCGAAGCTGTGGCTCGGGGCGAAGCTGCGGCTCGGGTTCGTGCTCCTGCTGCGCCCTGTCCTCCTGCCGGTCGTCGTGCGCGCGCTGGTTCTCGTCCCCGTACTCCGTACGGCCGTCGTCCGTCATACCGCGACCTCCTTCCCACTCGTCGAAGCGCCGCCGCCTTCCCCGGCGCCTCTGCCCTCACCGCTGCCCTCTTCACGGCTGCCGCAGCTTTCACGGCTGCCGCCGCCGATGCTGCCCTCACGACGATTGCTGTCCTCACGACGACTGCCTCCCCCACGATGACTGCTGCCTTCATCAGTCATCCGGAAGTGCGCCAGCTGGGTGGGCGGGCCGACCTCGGGGTCGTCCGGGCCCACCGGGGCGAAGCTCACCTCGTAGCCGTGCCGCGCGGCGACCTCCCGCGCCCACCGCCGGAATTCCTCCCGCGTCCACTCGAAGCGGTGGTCCGCATGCCGTACCCGCCCGGCCGGCAGCGACTCCCAGCGCACGTTGTACTCCACGTTCGGCGTCGTCACCACGACGTTCCGTGGCCTGGCCGACCCGAACACCGCATACTCCAGCGCCGGGAGCCTCGGCAGATCGACGTGCTCGACGACCTCGCTGAGCACCGCCGCGTCATAACCCTTCAGCCTGCTGTCGGTGTACGCCAGCGACCCCTGCAGCAGGCGTACGCGCTCCGACTGCCGCTCGGGCACACGGTCCAGCCGCAGCCGGCGCCGCGCCTCGTGCAGCGCCCGCATCGACACGTCCACGCCGACGATCTCGGTGAACTGCCCTTCCTTGAGCAGCGCACCGACCAGCTGCCCCGGCCCGCATCCCAGGTCGAGCACACGCGCCGCCTTGGCCGAGCGCAGCACGGTGAGGATCGCCTCCCGCCGCTGGACGGCGAGCGGCACCGGCTTCTCCTCGGTGTCCGCCTCCTCGTCCACCGCATTGTCGAGCTCCTCGGCGGCCACGTCGTCCGACTCGGCCAGCCGTTCCAACTCCAGCCGCTCCATGGCCCGGCGCGTGAGCGACGAGCGCCGCGCAAGGTAGCGCCCGACGATCACCCGCTGCTCCGGGTGGTCCTCCAGCCAGCCCTCGCCGGCCCGCAGCAACTTGTCGACCTCGTCCGGGGCGACCCAGTAGTGCTTGGCGTCGTCCAGTACGGGCAGCAGTACATACAGATGTCGCAGCGCCTCGGCGAGCCGGCACTCCCCTTCCAGCACGAGCCGTACGTAACACGAGTCGCCCCATTCCGGGAACGTCTCGTCCAGCGGCAGCGGCTCGGCCCGCACCGCCCAGCCCAGCGGCTCGAACAACTTGCGCACCAGCGCCGCGCCGCCCCGGGCGGGTAGCACCGGCACCTCGATACGCAGCGGCATCGCCTGTGTCACCAGTTCAGGCCGCGCCGTGCACTGCCCCTTCATCGCGCTGGCGAAGACGCTGCTCAGCGCCACCGCCAGCAGCGACGATGCCGCGTACGGCCGGTCGTTCACGTACTGCGCCAGCGCCGAATCCGGAGCGCCGCCACGGCCCTTCCCACGGCTCCGGCGCACCAGGGCGATGGGGTCGACCTCCAACAGCAGCGCGGCGGTGCAGCGCTGAGCGTCCGCCTCGGGGTAGAGGACGTGCGCGGTGCCGTGCGACGTCGAGAACTGCTGCACCTTGTCAGGGTGCTTGTGCAACAGAAAACCGAGGTCGGTCGCGGGACGGTCGGCGCTGCCGGTGGTGGTGATCGTCAGGAACACCCGTCCGAGTATTGCCGTAGCACGCCTCGATCCACACCGGTTTTCCGGCAGCACCGCCTGTCGTCGGCTCAGATGTCAACTCACCTCATCACAGCTCAGCCCGGCCCCCTCCCTCCCTCCCTCCCTCCCTCCCCCTCCCGCCTCCCCCTCCCGCCTCCCCCTCCTCTCAGCTCAGTCCGCCTCTTCTCCCCTCAGCCCGGTTCACCCCCGCTCTTCTCTGCCCCTCTCTCCTCACCTCAACTGCGACTGCACCTGCGCCGAGATCAGCTCGAGGTGGTCGAGATCGTCCAGGTCCAGCATCTGCAGGTAGACGCGGGACGCTCCGATGGCGGCGTAGCGCCCGATCTTGTCGACGACCTCGGCGGGCGAGCCCGCAAGGCCGTTGGCCTTCAGCTCGTCCACGTTCCGCCCTATGGCCGCGGCCCGGCGCGCCACCTCGGCATCGTCCCTGCCGACGCAGGCCACGAGGGCGTTGGAGTACACCAGCTCATCGCCCTTGCGCCCGGCGGCTTCAGCGGCCGCCCGCACCCGTCCGAACTGGCGCTCGCTGTCTTCGAGCGAGGCAAAGGGAATGTTGAACTCGTCGGCGTACTGGGCCGCCAGCCGCGGTGTACGCGTCGCACCGTGGCCGCCGACCAGCACCGGCACCTTGCCCTGAGCGGGCTTGGGCAGCGCGGGCGAATTCTCCAGCCGGTAATGGTTTCCGTCGTAATTGAACTCCTTTCCTGCTTCGGTGGCCCACAGGCCGGTGACGATCGCCAGCTGTTCCTCCAGCCGTGCGAACTTCTCCTTGGGGAACGGAATGCCGTAAGCCTTGTGCTCCTCCTCGAACCAGCCGGCACCGAGGCCGAGCTCGACCCGGCCGCCGGACATCTGGTCGACCTGAGCCACCTGGATGGCCAGCACGCCCGGCAGCCGGAAGGTGCCCGCCGTCATGAGCGTCCCGAGGCGGATGCGCTTGGTCTCGCGCGCCAGGCCCGCCAGTGTGATCCAGGCGTCCGTCGGTCCCGGCAGCCCGTCGACAGTGCCCATCCGCAGGTAGTGGTCCGAACGGAAGAACGCGTCGAAGCCGAGGTCCTCAGTAGCTTTGGCGACCTTCAGAAGGGTGTCGTAGGAAGCCCCTTGCTGGGGCTCGGTGAAGATGCGTAGCTCCATACCTCCATCCTGCGCTCCGAGCGGCGAACCAACCGTCGGAGGCGAATCGATGCATCGGTCCGGGTGAGCCGGAGCAGATCAGGCCAGGTCAGGGCACGACCGGGCAGGTCATGCCCGCGGACAGGTCATTGGCCGCCTGCATGGGCCACGACGGCAAGGGGTGGTGGCGACGGGCGGTGGCAAGGGGTGGCGGCGAGGGCGATGAGACGCGCGACCGGGAGGGTGTACGCGCCCGGAACGGTGGGGGACCCGGAGGGTGTACGCGCCCGGAACGGTGGGGGACCCGGAGGGTGTACGCGCCCGGAACGGTGGGGGACCCGGAGGGTGTACGCGCCCGGAACGGTGGGGGACCCGGACGCCGGGGCAACCGGGACAGCGGGGTGACGGGGATGGCAGGGCATCCAGGACGCGTGGGCGGCGACATGGACGGTGTGGGCGCACGTCGAGGTGGTGAGCGCGGGGTTCCGGATGTGGGTGCGCAGATGCGCGAGGATGCTGGTGTCGGGTCGAGCGTCAGCGTTCCCCCGCCCTCGTGCGGTGAGACACCGCTCGGGGCATGGACACCGCGCGTACGCGGCGGGCTCAGCACTGTTTGCTTCAGGCAGGATTCCGGTCGCGCACCTCCAGCTTCTCCAATATCCCGGCCACGCGGTCTCTCGCTTCGTCGACCGTGTCCATCGCCTCGACACAGGTCCAGTACATCCCGTCCTCGTCAGCGAGCAGCACCACGCTCACCAACGCCTCGCACACTTCCCGCAGCAGTCGGCACAGGCCGTTTAAAGCCTCTTTGACGTCCCGCACTTCGGACAGCTGAACCGCCCGCAGCCCACCAGTGACCGACGCCTGGCACAGCAGTCCCCCGCTGAACCGCCCGCCCGCGTCGCCCAGCCCTCGGGCTCTGGACCGCACTTCGTACGGCCCGAATATCGCGAGATGGCTGCCGATCGCCTCCGCCAAGGCCTGCGCCTGCCACGCCTCGGCGATCACTCCCTGCACCGTGTTCGCCTCGGCCAGACCGCGCCGGCTTGCCGCGATGATCCGCACCGCGTCCATCCGCTCCCTCCTCTCCTCATCATTCGCGTGCACCCTGCACTCTTCCCACTACCCAGAGTGAGGGTGAACACCCAAAAAAGCCAGAGGAATTCGCAAATCTCTGGACAAGCAAGGCGATGTGGAAAGATCCATGACTCCAAAGAGTGACGAAGCGTGACCTCAGGCCCGCTCCCGCCCCTCACGCCACAGCTCCCCCACCTTCCACACGCCCTGCACAAGTCACCCGAAACGCCCGAAGGGGGCACCCCAGAAGGCGCCGCCGATGAAAGGAGACGGACAGGGCGCTGGAAGGCACGCCCCGCGAGGAGACGGGCAGGACGCCGACAGAGGGCCGGCAGGACGAACCGGCCGAACCCTGTGCCCGCCCCGAAATCCCCCGAAATCCGGAACCCGCAACGCGGGACCCACAAACCGGGCCCTGAACGCAGACCCTGAACCCGGGCCCACGCCCCGGAGCCGAAAGCCGGGCCCAAAACCCGGCACCGCCAGAATCCCGAACGCCGGTGGGGCGGAGGCCAACGCCCCCGCCCCACCGCCCTCCGCCGGCCCAGCTCGTCCCTACGCCCCAGGCCCCCGCCCCGCCCCCGCTACTCCTCCCCCTCCCGCGGACGATCGGGCCGCGCCGACCGCACCGCCGGGAACCGCGACTCATTGCGCTCGATCTTCGCGGCGAGCGCCGCCAGCGCGTCGATCCCCAGCGCCTCGCAGAACTGCAGCAGATACGCCAGTACGTCCGCGACCTCGTCCTCGACCCGGCCGGCCTTCCGCGGGTCCGACATCACCTTCGCCGACTCCTCCGGCGTCAACCACTGGAAGATCTCGACGAGTTCGGCCGCCTCGACGCTCAACGCGGCGGCCAGGTTCTTGGGCGTGTGGTACTGCTGCCAGTCCCGCGCGGCCGCGAACTCGGCCAGGCGTCGCTGCAGCGCATGAAGATCCTCACTCATGCCTCTAGGTGTAGCACCTGTACGCCGGGCAGCCCGTCGGCGACCGAGGGATCCCGCACCGTCCCCAGCAGCCGCACATGCCCGCGCTCGGTCATCCGCACGGCCAGCGACACCAGCTCGCGGGCCTGCCTGCGGTCCATACAGCGATCCATCCCGTCCGCCATCACCGTCATCTGCTGATGGGCCGACGGGACCTCGCCCACCGGGTCCATGGCCAGCACGTCGGGCCCGGTGAGCAGCACCAGCGCCAGCGCGAGAAACCGCAGCTCGCCGTCGCCGAGCTGCTCGACGGGCAGCTCCCCCAGCTCGCCCCGGTCGAGGACGGCGCGCACACCCGCCGCACCACCGGCCCCGGGCACACCTTGCGTCCCCGTAGAGCCGCCGCGCCCCACCGCCGCAGGAGCGTCGGCGGCCCCGTCACCCGCCCCGCCCGCCTGCCGCGGCACCGCACGCAGCCCCTCGACGGGACCGGTACACGCCTCCCGTACCGCCGCGACCAGCACCGCATGCCGCCGCGCACACTCCAGGCTCGTCCGCTGCAACACCGTGGGCAGGTTGTCGCAGGCCGACCGCAGCCGTCCCTCGTCGCGCGGCTCCCCCGCCTCACGGCCCCAGCCGCCCGCCTCACCACCGCCCGTCCTGCGGCCCCGCGCCCCCCAGGCCACGGCAGCCCCTCCGACACTCCCGGTTCCGCCGGGCCCTTGCGCTTTCCCCGCTCCGCTCACCGGTTTCCCGCGCCCGGCCCCCGAGCCGCTTCCTCGGCCGCCCCCGCGCGCCCCAGGAGCACGCCCCGCACCACCCCCGCCGTCCGCGCCCCGTCCGCCGTCGCCGGCCGCACCCGTACCGCGCGTCCCCACACCCCGCATGACCTCCGGCCGCGGGTCGCACACGAACGCCGACCGCAGCGCGACCACCACCTGTTCCGCCGCGGCGAGCACCAGCCGCTGTCCCGCCGTCTTGCCCGCGACACGCAACGGCAGCAGCGAGGTGCCGAGCCGGTCGTCGGGCAGCGGAGCGCGGGTCACGGGAGTCGCACCCGCGGTGTGCCAGGCGGCCTGGACCGCGGGGCGGGTGGGGTCGGTGAGCGCGGTGGTCAGCAGCGTCTCGCCGCCGCCGGTCAACCGCTCGCCGACGATGCGCAGTTCGGGTTCGGCCTGGATGGCGAGATCGAGATCGACGGGGCCGGCCGGGCCGTCGACCGTGCAGCCGATGCGGAACCCGCGCCGTCCCTGTTCGTCGGGGCGCGCCCCGACGGGCACACAGGCCGCCGGGCTGCCGGCGACCTCGCCCACCGCCCGTGCCAGCGATTCTCCGCTGCCGAGTCGGGCGAGGATCTCGTACGCCTGCAGCGCACTGGACTTGCCGCTTCCGCTCTCACCGCTCAACAGGGTCAGGGGGGTGAGCGGCAGGGTGACGCCGCGATGGGACTTGAAGGCGGACAGTCGTAACTCCGTGACCGCCGGCCGCACACTGTCGGGATTCATGCCGGGACGCTATGCAGCGCCCCGGCCGGAGAACCGTTACGCCCAACAGCTCTTCCTACTAACGAGGGACAGTTCCGGCTGCCTCCTCCGCTACCTCGGTGCCAAGAGGCGCCAGCAGGAAGACATTGGTGTCGACGCGGTGCATCCCGCTGCCGAGCCCGAAGACGACTCCGCTGGAGAAGTCCAGGATGCGCTTGGCGACATCGGCGTCGGCGCTGGTGAGGTCCAGCAGGACCGGGATCTGCGCCATCAGGTACTCGGCGACCTCACGGGCGTCCGCGAAGATCTGGACGCGGATGACGATGAACCGCCGCGCCTCCTGCGCCGGCTCCTCCTCGGGGAGGGCGCGGTGATCGGGCCAGGAAGGCCATCCACTGCTGCCGCGGAGCGGGACGACCTCGGCCAGCCCTTCCCACTGCTCGTCGGTGGCATCGGGGCCGTTCACCGAATCACCTCACCTGGGAGCGCGCTGGCTGTCTGCGGTATCTGCATCGCACAATTCTAGGGATAAACATACAAACCTTGGCGGACGCGACACACGCCGCGCACGCCCCGTTCCATCCTGCACCATGCCCGCTGACCTGTTCCGACATCTCCGGCAGATATCCTCCGTCGAGATTCTGTGTGCCTGTTCATCCCCAGTGACGGAGGTGGGTGCTGTCGTGGGCTCTGAGCCTCCCGGTCGTCGGCCGCGCGGTCTGCGCGGCCTGCGCAAGCCCGCCAAGAAGCGTCCCGCCGGGCCCTCGCCCGCCGAGACCACGGAGGAGTCCGACGCGGCCGAGCCACCGGCCGAAACCACCAGCAGCGTCATCAACGCCGTTCTCTACCGCGACGGACACCGGGTCAGCACCCATGACACGCTCGCCGAGGCGTTCCGGCAGCAGCGCGCCACCTCCGGCACCCTCGCCTGGATCGGCCTGCACCGCCCCAGCCGCGACGAACTGCTCACCCTGGCGTCGGAATTCGACCTCCACCCCCTCGCCGTCGAGGACGCCCTGGAGGCCCACCAGCGCCCCAAGCTGGAGCGCTACGGCGGCACCCTCTTCGTCGTCCTGCGCGCCGCGCGCTACCTCGACGACCCCGAAGAGGTCGATTTCGGGGAGCTGCATGTCTTCGTCGGCCGCGACTTCGTGCTCACCGTGCGACACGGCGGCGCCCCCGACCTCTCGGCGGTACGCGCACGCATGGAGGACACCCCCGAACTCCTCAAACGCGGCCCCGAAGCCGTGCTCTACGCCATCCTCGACGCCGTCGTCGACGGCTATGCGCCCGTCGTCGCCGGCGTCCAGAACGACATCGACGAGATCGAGACCGAGGTCTTCGGCGGTGACCCACGCGTCTCCCGGCGCATCTACGAACTCTCCCGCGAGGTCGTGGAGTTCCAGCGCGCCACCCGCCCGCTGAACGGCATGCTGGAGAGCCTGACCGCGGGCTTCGAGAAGTACGCCATCGACGAGGAACTGCGCCGCTACCTGCGCGATGTGGCCGACCACGCGCTGCACACCACCGAACGCGTGGACGGCTTCCGGCAGGCCCTGCAGGACATCCTCGCCGTCAACGCGACCCTGGTGAACCAGCAGCAGAACGCCGAAATGCGGGCCCTGGCCGAGGCCGGCTTCGAACAGAACGAGGAGATCAAGAAGATCTCCTCCTGGGCCGCCATCCTCTTCGCCCCGACACTCGTCGGCACGATCTACGGCATGAACTTCGCCCATATTCCGGAACTGCACTGGACCTTCGGCTATCCGGTCGCGATCGGGCTGATGGCCCTCGTGTGCGTGAGCCTGTACTTCATCTTCAAGCGGCGGGACTGGCTCTGAACGACCGTTCCCGATTCTTGGGGGCTGGAATTCCTCGGGAGAGGGAGCCGTAGGGAGGGCGGAGGGGGCGGCGCGGGCGTTACGGCCTGCGCAGGAGGGTGATGCCGTCCTCCTCGGCGACCTGGACGTAGCCATGGGCGCGGTAGAGGCGCAGCATGCGGTGGGTCTGAGCCAGTGGGCAGGGGGTCTTGACGGTCGGGTCGTTTCGGTCCGCGACCACCCAGCGGGGCGGATCGGCCGGGATCGCGGTGGGTGCGGCGGGATCGGGGCCGGTGCCGAAGCAGACCAGGCTGACCGTGGCGCGTCCGGTCAGCATCGGGGCCAGGCGGTTCGAGGAGGCGACGGTGTCGCCGTCGGGTATGCGCGTCAACAGTCTTTCCGCCGTGCGGACATGGGCGGGGGTCTGCCAGGCCGAGGGGAGGACCAGGTCGTGGAGCGGGTAGACCGCGGCCGTGACGGCGGTGAAGGCGGCGGAGAAGGCGAGGACCTTACGGCGCCGGTGGGGCGGCACGATCTCCGGCCGCCGGTGGAGCACATCGATGAGACCGGCGAATACGAGCGGCATCAGGATCGCGTTGTAATGGAAATTCGGCTGCCAGTAGTGCTCGTTGCCGGCCAGCAGTCGCCACGCGAGGGTGGGTATGCACAGCAGCGTCAGAGGGGAACGCAGGCCGAGGAATGCGGTGGGCGCGGCGAGCATGAACAGCAGCAGCCATTTCATCGGCGGCCAGAGCAGGTGCACACCCATGGACACGAGACCGGGGAGGCTGCCGGCGGAGGACGTTTCTCCCGGCATCTGGTGCCAGTAATCGAAGCCGCCGCGGGGGTTCATGGCGGGCAGGAGGACGAGTATCTCCACCGCCGTGCCGGCCACGCCGAGAATGGCGACCGCGACGCCGAGCAGGAGGGGGAAGCGTCGCCGCTCCGCCGGCCGATCACGTCGCTCGCGCACGCCCTGCCAGGCGATATAGGCACCGATCGCGGCGAGCGTGAGCCCGAGGTCCTCTTTCACCAGGAGCAGGGGCAGTGCCCACGCTGCCGCCGCCCACCAGTGCCGCTGTCCGAGCGCGGTCACGCTGAAGGCGAGAAGCGGGACCGCGAAGCAGATTTCGTGGAAGTCCTTGGTGACTCCCGCGACCAGGCCCCACGAGGCGCCCAGTGCGCAGCCCACCGCGAGGCCGGTGACCGGGCCGACGGCCCGGTGTGCCCAGCGGGTGAGCGGAAAACAGGCCAGTGCCATCAGTGCGGCCTGCATCACGAGCAGGGTGACGGCGCTGGGGAAGAGCCGGTAAAGGGGGGCGAGGAGCGCCAGGATGGGGTGGAAATGGTCTCCGAGGAGATTGAATCCCGGTCCTTTGAGTTCCACGACCGGCGCCCGGCCGTGCGCGTAGGCGCGGATTGCCTGCTCGAATATCCCCAGGTCGTAGCCGGCGTTGAGCATGCGGTCGTTGCGCAGCACCGACACCATGGTGTACAGCACGAAAAATACCGCGGTGACGGTCCAGCCCATGGCCCGTGGGCCGGGCAGGCGGTTTCCGAACGCGGTTGCGAAAGGGGGGACTTGGCGGTCCGAGGATATTCGGGTGAACCACGTGCCCCTGGTCCGCTCCGCCGTTTCCATCATCGCACCCACCGTCATCGCCTCGGCAAAAGGAACACGATGCACCGCCCCGGCGGAAAGCGGGAGTGATGTGCCGGTCGCCCGCCGGCAGGCAATGTCGGCGGCCGAGAAATCACTCCCGTTTCTGCCTGTCCGGAGGGCGGTACGACCGCAGGAACGTATTCCGCGCGAGTGTAACGCCGGGCCCACGGGGCGAGTTCGGGTCGGTGCGGGACGGCCGGGAGCCGGTGGGTGACGTGGTGTCAGCGGGCCAGGCGGCCCAGAAGCGAGGAGGCCGCGGCGATGCCCAGTACGGCGGCGCCCACCAGGACGGTGTAGTCCAGGGCCAGATGGGCGTGGGTGCCCAGGAGGAGACCGCGGAGGGCATCGACCTGGTAGCTCAGGGGGTTGATCCGGCTGACCGTCTGGAGCCAGCCGGGCATGATCGCCACCGGGTAGAGGGCGTTGGAGGCGAAGAAGAGCGGCATGGTGATGGCCTGCCCGATGCCCATGAGGCGGTCGCGGGTGAGCACGATCCCGGCGATCGTCATGGACAGACAGGAGAAGAAGGCGGAGCCGAGCACCACCGCGACGACGACACCGAGGAGTCGTAGGGGGTTCCAGGTCATGGCCACGCCGAGCAGTGCGGCGATGACGATCACCACGACGGCCTGGATCAGCGCCTTCACCCCGGCGGCGAAGGCCTTTCCGGCGATCAGGGCCGAGCGCGGGGTGGGCGTGACCAGCAGTTTGGTGAGGATGCCGGCGTCCCGCTCCCAGATGATCATGATGCCGTAGAAGATCGCGATGAACATGGTGGACTGGGCGATGATGCCGGGCGCCAGATAGTCGATGTACGGGACGCCGCCGGTCGGGATGGCCTTGATACGGGTGAAGGTCTCGCCGAAGACCAGGAGCCACAGGGCGGGCTGGACGGCGCGGGTGTAGAGCTCGGTGCGGTCGTGGCGCAGCTTTTGCAGTTCGACCACGCACATCGCGAGGACTCTGGCGGGCAGCACCCGCCATCCGGTGCGGGCCCGCGGCGGGACCAGCAGCAGGTCCAGGCCGCCGGGGCCGGTGGCCGGTTCAGCCGACTCGGTGCGCGGTGCGGCGGGTGCTTCGGACATCGCGGAAGTCTCCTGACTGCTCGTCGAGGCCGCTGCCGGCGACGTCCCGGAAGACGTCCTCCAGGGTCGGCACGGCGTCGGACGAGCGCGATGGGGCCGACGAGGGAGAGGAGGACGAGGAGGGGGCATCGGCCGGTCCGGCCGAAGGGGGCGATGAGGGGGCATCGGCCGGTGCGGGGGCGGCGGTGGCCGCGGGGTCCGGTGCCGTGGGGGCGGTGGACGCGGCCGCGCGGCGGCGGGCGTGCAGGGCGGACCGGAGCTCGTCGGGGGTGCCGAGGGCGCGGATGCGGCCGTGGTGCATCAGGGCGAGACGGTCGCAGTACTGGTCGGCCTCGTCCATGTAGTGCGTGGTCACCAGGACGGTCATGCCGGTGGCGGCCCGTACGGCGTTGATGTGCTCCCAGACGCTGGTACGGGCGATCGGGTCGAGGCCGATGGTCGGCTCGTCGAGCATCAGCAGCCGGGGCGCGCTGACCAGCGCCTGAGCGAGTTCGAGGCGGCGGATCATGCCGCCGGAGTACGTCTTGGCGAGCCGGCCGGCCGCGTCGGTGAGGCCGACCGCCTCCAGCGCCTGGGCGATGCGTGCGGCGCGTTCCCGGCGGGGGACGTCGAAGACCCGAGCGAACAGGGCGACGTTCTCGCGGCCGGTCAGCCCGGCGTCGGCGGACAGCTGCTGCGGTACGTACCCCAGCAGCCGGCGCACCGCCATCCGCTCCTTCGCCGCATCGTGCCCGAAGACCCGCACCATGCCGGCCGGGACGGGCAGGAGGGTGGTGATACAGCGGATCGCGGTGGTCTTGCCCGCCCCGTTGGGACCGAGCAGGCCGAAGACCTCGCCGGGGCGGACGGAGAGGTCGACGCCGTCCACGGCCTTGGTCTCACCGAAGGCGTAGCGCAGGGCCCGGCAGGTCACGGCGTCGGGTGCGGTCGCGTCCGGGCCGTTAGCCGTCATATCCGGGCGGGACGCGGTCACGTCCGGGCCAGGAGCGGTCCCGTCCCGGCTCAGTGTGGTCATGTCCGAGGTGGGAGCGGTCACGTCCGGGGCACCATCGGTCGCGTCCGGTCTCGCGGCTTCCGTTGCGTGCGGCTCGCCGGCCGGTCCGACCGCGCCGGACATCCGCCCCGGCCTTCCTTCGTCCTCGCAGGTCATACGCGCTCCGCTTCCTCGTGCCGGCGGTGGGCGCGACCGTGCGGGGCCGGGCGGGCCGCCGTCGGCGTCCCTTGGCCGGCCTCGGGCAGGCGCGCGGCCCGCTCGCGTACCAGGGCGCTGCGGCGGGTCCCGCCCTCGCGCGGCCGCGCCCCGGCCGCGGGGGTGAGCAACCACGGGGCCGGGCGGCGGTCAGGCCGGCCCGCGGCCGGTGGCGGATGAGCCGCCGTCCGCCGGTCGGCACCTCGTCCGGCGCGTCGGGAACTCCCCTGCAGCCATGTCCGGATTTTAGCTCCGGGCAGGAGGCAGCGGCCCGGACGCGCGCGGGACGGGCATCGAACGGCCCAGCCGGGAGCCGGGCCGTTCCGTGCCGTGCCGTGCGGGCGGGCGGGCGGGAGCCTGCGCCGCCGGGGACCGGCTCAGCGCCCTTCGGGTGGCGGTGGCGGGGTCGGCGCCCCCGCCGGCGGCGCGATCTTCGCATGGACCCGGTCCGGCGCCGGGGCCGTGCCGGATGCCACGGGCGCCGTGCGCGGCAGGGCGGCGTCGCGGCGGGCGCCCGGGTCCCAGCCGGCGTCCACGACACGCTTCTGGAAGAGGATCGCCGCGCCCAGGAGTACGGCGCCGAGGGCCAGCATCGCGAGGATGCCGCCGGTGGCACCCGCCTTGGCGGCGTTGCCGAGCAGGGTGCCGAACCAGCCGAAGTCGGCATCGCCGAACGTGGTGTTCTCCTTGCCGAACGCACCGAGCACCTTGAGCAGCAGCGCGGGCAGGAACGTGATCAGCACACCGTTCAGGAAGGCACCGACGACCGCACCGCGCCGTCCCCCGGTGGCATTGCCGTACACGCCGGCCGCGCCACCCGTGAAGAAGTGCGGTACGAGCCCCGGCAGGACCAGCGCGAGGCCGAGCGCCGGATGGCCCACCCAGGTCAGCAGGGCGAGGCTGACCAGGCCGCCGGTGAAACTGGCGAGGAAGCCGATGAGCACCGCGTTCTGCGCGTACGGGAAGACGATCGGGGCGTCGAGGGAGGGCACCGCGCCCGGGACCAGCTTGCCGGCGATGCCCTGGAACGCCGGGACCAGTTCGCCCAGGATCGTACGGACGCCGAAGAGGATGACCGCGACCGCGATCCCGAACTGCAGGCCCTGCATCACGGACTGCATGACGTAGTTGCCGAGGTCGCCGGCCGCGCTGCCGCCGTCGGCCGCGAACGCCTTGAACGCCGTCGCCCGGCCCGCCCGGGCCAGGTAGACCAGCGACATGATGACGTAGATCAGCACCATGGACAGCGCCGTGGCGACCATCGAGTCCCGCAGAAAGCGCAGGCCCTCGGGGAGCTTCATGTCCTCGGTGCTGCGGCTGCGCTTGCCGACGAGTTGTCCGGCGGCGCCCGCGACGATGTAGCCGGCGGTACCGAAGTGGCCGATGGCAATGCTGTTGTTACCGGTGATGCGCTTGGTCCAGGGGTGCGCGAAGGCCGGCATCGCCACCAGCAGGATGCCCAGCAGCAGTCCGCCGACGACCACCACGCTCACCGCGGAGCGGCCCGAGGTGGCCAGGACCATGGTCAGCAGGGTGGCCATGAACAGCATGTGATGGCCGGTCAGGAACACATACCGCAGCGGTGTGAAGCGGGCCAGGAGCAGCGCGACCGCGAAGCCGAGGATCATCAGCCAGGCGACACGCGCCCCGAACCGGGCCTGGGCGATGCCGACGATCGCCTCGTTGGTCGGGATCACACCATGCGCCCCGGTGGCGCCCTGGATCATGCCGCCCAGCGGGGCGAGGGAGCTGACCACCAACTGCGCCCCGGCGCCGATCAGCAAAAAGCCGAGCGTCGCTTTGATGGCGCCGCCGGCCACTTGACCTGCGGTCTTCTTCAGCGCGAGCAGACCGGCCGCCGTGATCAGGCCGATGAGATACGCGGGTTGGCTGAGGATCTCGTTCACGAGAAACGTGGCGAGGGATATGAGCCAGTCCATGGTGGCGTCCGTCCTCCCGGCTTCCGTCAAGGGGAGCGTCGTGTGTCAGGCGTGAAGGGCGAGGTGGGGCACGTCGGATGCGGGAGGCCGACGGTGAGAGTCGGGTAGGAGAGGTCAGGGGTGCCGGGTGACGTGTCACGCCGTAAGCCCGACGTCGTAGCCCAGGTGCTGTAGCGCGGACGGTGCGTGCCGGACGGCGCGCCCCGGTCCATCCGTCCTGGGCGGCATGGGCCGGACGCCGTATCTCCGGCGTCGTCGGCGGGCGGTCGTTCCCGGACGCCGTGCTCAGTCGCCGTACTCACACGTCATAGGTGTCGCGGAGGATGCGGTCCACCTCGGGACCGCTGGTGAAGTCCTCGACGACCCGGACCGGCACGCCGACATCGCCCAGCGTCCTGGCGATCTCCCGGGAGGTGAGGATCACGACGGCCTCGGAGGCCTTGCCCTTGGCCGAGATGGTGTCGGTCGCCTCCACCGTCACATGGCGGGACCAGCCCCAGCGGTCGAGCACCTGCTCCAGCGTGTTCTTCAGGAACAGGCTCGTGCCCACGCCGTTGCCGCACACGGTCAGGATCGTGTGCACCGCCCGCGCACTTCCGGGCTGCCCGGATGCGGCCTGATCCGTTGCGCCCCCATCCGCTGTGGCCTGCTCGGTTGCGGTCTGTTCGGATGCGGGCTCGTCGGATGCGGCCCGCTCGCGTACGGCCTCCTCGTCCCGGGGCCGGTCCTCGCGCTCCCGCTCCCCCTCCGGCCCGGCGAGCACCGCATGCAGCGCCTCCGGACCGGCCGCGTCCTGCAGGGCCCGCGCCGTCGCCGGGTCGGCGAGCAGTTGCGCGAGTGCGGCCATCGCCGCTGTATGCGCCCCGGAGTCCTCGGCGGCAAGTCCCACCACCAGCTGCACCGGGTCATTCGACTCATGGCCGAACTCCACCGGTTGTTCCAGGCGGACCCAGGACATCCCGGTCCGGAGCACGGCGGGTGAGGGGCGGGCGTGGGCGAGCGCGAAGCCGGGCGCGACGACGAGGTACGGCCCGTTCTCCTCGACATTGCGGATCATCTCCGCGGTGTAGGTGTCGGTGGCGGCGCCCGTCTCCACCAGCAGCCCACCCGCCGCACATATCGCTTCCCGCCAGTCCGCCACCCGGACGTCGAGGCGTACGGCCGCTTGAGGGAGAAGATCATTCAGCGCTGCCATGGCAGGGGACTCTACATACGCCCAGGTGACCGCGCACCTATGCGGAAGCAGGAATTCCGAGGGATTTCCGCGGAACTGCCGCCCCGGACAACGGCCTTGACAGTCCCTTGTGGGCGCAGAAGCCTGGTTCTTTCGGCAGTTGCCGGATGTCGGGTGATACCGGGGGAATCGGGGGACTCATCGTGAGGTACACCTCTGCGCGCGCGACGAACGGGAGAACGGCGGGCACGGGCACGGGCTCGGGCTCGGGCTCGGGCTCGGGATCGGGCTCGGGCTCGGGCTCGGGATCGGGCACAAACGCGGACGCGAGCACGGACACGGACGCGGCCCGTCCGGACGGCAGGCGCCGCACCGCCACCACCACGCACGCGCTGCGCCCGGCCCGTCGGCCGCGCGGCAAGGGCCGGTTCGCCGCCCTCGGCACCGCGGCAGCACTCGCCCTCTCGCTGCCACTGGCGGCCTGTTCCCCGGGCGGAGAGAGCAGCGACGCGGCAGACGAACCCAGTAGTTCGGCCGCCGCTTCGGCATCGTCCCCCAGCCCGACCCCGAGCGTCGATCCGGCCACCTACCGGCGCGCACTGTCCAGCGCCCTCGGGCCGCTCAACGGCGCACTGCGCGCGGTCGACGGGGCGCACGACGGCGGGCCGCTCAACAAGGCGCTCGATGCGGCAGCGGCCAAGGCGGACACCGCCGCCGGCAGCCTGCAAGCGGCCGCCACGCCGGACGACGCCCTCAGCGGAAACGGTCAACTCGCCCTCGCACTGCGTGCGTTGGCGCAGGACCTGAGGAGCGCCCGCGGCAGCGGCGGCCGCTGCGCCACCTCACCACGCGTCGCACTCGGTACGGCCCACAGCCCACAGAGCATCAAGGAGGCCGGGCGTGCCCTCACCGCCCTCGGTTACGACGTCACGCTGCGCCTGCCGCGTACGGAGCGGGCCAAGCACCGGCGGCTCGCGAACGGCTCCTTCGTCCACGACGGCAGCCGGGGCGGTCTGGGGCGGCTGACCGTCAAGAACGGCACCGCCGGCGATGCCGTGGTGACGCTGACCCGCGGGAGCCGGACGGCGTTCTCCGTGTACGTGCGCAAGGGCTCCCAGGCGACCGTTCGCAGTGTCAACAGCGGCTCGTACAGGGTGTACTTCACCACCGGCGAGGACTGGAACGACGCGAAGAGCTCCTTCACCCGCGCCTGCAGCTTCGAGAAGTTCGACGACAGCGCGACCTTCCGGACGGTGCGGGTCGCGGGCGGCACGCAGTACACGGTGCTGACGTTCACCCTGAACAAGGTGATCGGCGGAAATGCCAGTACGAGTACGGTGCCGCCGGGAGAGTTCCCGTCGTAGCGGCGGCCGGCGCGGGGTGCGTCGAGGCGGCTCGGTAAGGTGCGCCGGGTGGGCGACAGTACGTGGTGGACTCTGGCGATCGCGGCGGTGACCGGCGGCACGGCCGTGCTCTCCAGTTGGGTCACCGGCCGGGGCAGCGCCCGGGCCGCCAGGCTCCAGGCCGAGATCGGCGCGCGCTCCCAGCGCGCCGAGCGGCTACGGGAGAGCCGGCGCACCGCCTACCTGGACCTGATCGAACAGGCCCACCGGATGGGCGAGTTGTTGTGGGAGATCTCCGCGACGCTGCGGATGCCGGGCTCCGAGGACCGTACCGCCGCGCTCGACGAGCTGCGGGACCGCGAGGTCGCCGAGTACGCGAAGATCCGTCGCTGTGCGCGGGTCGTCGAGCTGGAGGGCCCGTCCTCGGCCGCCGCCGCGGCGCTCGCCCTCCAGAAGACGACCCGGCCCTTCTACGCTGCCCTCACGGACGACCTTCCCGGCGACACCGAAGTCCGCGACACCTTCAATGCCGCCTACCGCCCCTTCTGGGCGGCGCTGGAGGACTTCGTGGACGCGGCGCGCAAGGCCCACCAGACGGACTGAGCCGGCCGGGCGGACTACCGGGGCGACGCCGTGCGGGCCTGCCCCGCGCGCCGCTCCTCCGCACCGGCTACGGATCGCGGTGGCCGGAGCCGTCGCCGTCGCCGCAGGGTGCCAGGGCGAGGAGGGCGACGTCGTCATGGAAGAGACGGGTGTGGCGGGGCAGGTCGGTGTTGAGGAAGTCGATGACGTCGTCGGGGCCCGGGGCGGGTCCGCCGTGGAAGCGGTGGTGGAGGCGGTCGAGGAGCGGGTAGAACGCACCGGTGTGATCACGGGCCTCGATGAGGCCGTCGGTACAGAGGAGCAGGACGTCGCCCCGGTGGAAGCGGTGGGTGTAGGCGACGGGGTCCTCCTCGGCCAGGGCGCCCAGGCCGAGCGGGAGGGCGGGCGGACCGGTGAGAGCCGTCACCTCGCCGCGGGAGATGAGGACCGGCTCGATATGGCCGTGGTTGACGATCGTCACGCGCCGGGCCGGGGCGTCGTATTCGACCAGGACGGCGGTGACGAACAGCTCGTCGTCGGGGAGCTCTTCGGCCTCGCGGTTCAGACGCCGTTCCATACGGGCGGCCACGGCCGGCAGGTCCCCGGGGTCGTGGACGGCCTCGCGGAAGCTGCCGAGGATGTCGGCGACCGTGCGGACGGCCTGCAGCCCCTTGCCCCGGACGTCGCCGATGATGGCGCGCTCACCGGACGGGGTGGCGCGGATGTCGTAGAGGTCGCCGCCGACCATGGTGCCGACCTCGCCGGAACGGTAGAGACCGGCGGCGAGCACCCGCCCGACCTGGCGCGGCACCGGGCGCAGCAGGGTGCGCATCAGGACCTCGGCCACCGAGTTGGCCCGTACCAGGTGCTGTTCCTGGCGCCGTCGGTGGGCGGCCAGCGCCATGCCGAGGACGCCGACCAGGCCGGTGGCGATATAGGCGGCGACGTGGTGGTTCTCCCATAGCTCGTGGATGTTGTGGCCGGTGCAACAGGGCGTGCCGGCCACCACCCCTTCCAGCGTGACCGCCACGACCGTGAACACCGCGACGCTCACCGGGCCGAGGGCGTATGCGGCGATCACCGGCAGCGCGATGAGCAGGAAGCTCACCGCCCAAGGCGTGGGGGTGACGGTCTCCAGCAGCATCACGAACGCGATGTAGCCGACCGGCAGCCAGCGCATCCACGCGGGGGGACGCGGCACCGCGAGGCCGCTGTGGTCGACGATTTCCGCGCGTCTCCCGCCCCGGCGGCCGACGCCCGGCAGGCGGTCCCGACCGATCCGCGGAAGGATCCGCTCACCCCACCTGTCCACCCGGGCTCCCGACGCGGCCGCGATCAAGAAAGCACAGCCTGACGCGGCCGGACGGCCCGACCCGGCCATTACGCCGTCAGCGGCATGTCCCCCTCGCCGGGCCGGGTGGCGCGCTTCCGGTCACCCGGCCTCGATCGCGGCCCACCCGTGCCTGTCTACGGGCCGTGCGCGCGGTGGCCGGGCTGCCCGGCCGGAGAGTGGCGGTGAGGCGCGGGCTCACCGCTTGTGCTGGAGGAGTCCCTCGGTGAAGTCCTCGGTAGCCGGTTCGTGCCGCGAGGTATAAGGGCACTTCCAGTCCTCTTCGGTGAACCGGCCCGAGAAGTGCCGTGCGGGCTGCTCGTATTCGTACTCGGTGAAACTCGGATTGACGGAGCCGTTGTTCTTGGCCTCACGCCTGCGGATCGCGCCCTGCATCGAGTAGAAGTTCTCGCCGAGGAGCATGAACTGTGCCAGGGAGTTGAAGGCGATGGCCGACGTCATGAAGCGACGGCTCGCCCGGGACGAGCCGGGGTGCATGCCCACGACGAAGAAGGCGTGCCCGCCCGTGTGGAATCCGAAGTTGGCCCGCTCGGGGTCCGAGGACGCGCCCCGGTCCAGGCCGAAGGTCCGGCTGTCGAGGTCGTGCATCAGTTGCAGATGCCTCCAGAGAAGCTCCTCGTAGGCGTGTTCGTCGACCGTTGCGGGCTCGTCGAACGTCGCGACAAAGGTGCGGAAGCTCTGGTCGGACAGCAGGGGACGGACGGTGTCGACATACTCCACGAGGTCGCGGTGGTTCTCCTCCGCCGACGCCTCGTCGCCCAGTCTTCGATAGTGCCGGTGGGTGAGGGAGCGGCGTTTCAGCGCGGCGCGTGCGCCCAGGCAGCTGAACTCCCGGGTCTGGATGAAGCGTTCGAGTTCGGTGCGTATCGCGGTGCTGTGCTCATTCATCGTGAGACCTTGGCCGGATCCGGTGGTTGACCCCATGACAGTGCGGGGTGCCGGAGCGGACGGCAAGGCATAAATCGGACGAAGAGCGAAATCGGAGGGTCCGCGGCGATGCGGGCACCTAGGGGGTGTCGGGACCGATGCGGTGGCGGCCGGAGCCGCCACCGCACACGCGCCGGAGGGACGTTCCGCGAACGGGGAGGTTCCGTCAGCGGCCGAGACTCAGTCGGCCTCTGCCGCCGCCTCGGCCGGCGTCCCCTCCGCCGCCGTCCGCGCCCGGTCCGGCCCGGTCTTGACGAGGGCCAGCAGGGCGGCGAGAGCCACGGCGACGGCCATCACCCCGGCGGTCACCGAGGAGTTGCCGGTGAGCAGGCGGCCCGCCACACCGGTGAACAGCGCCACCAGCAGCGCCCGTCCGCTCATGGTCAGCGAGGCCGCGGCCCCCTGGAGCTCCGGATACCGCCCCATGGACCGCCCGAAGACGATCGGGTAGAGCGCGGCGAAGCCGACGCAGAAGAGGGCGAGCGAGCCGGTGGTCGGCCACGGTCCCCGGCCGGCCACGAGGAACAGGCCGGTACCGACGACCGTGGCGACGATGCCGAGGGCCACCGTGCGTTCCGGGCCGCCCAGGACACCGATGAGCTTCGCTGCGAACAGGCTGGTCACGGCGAACGAGGCCACGATGATCAGCAGATGCCCGGCGAACCCGACCGGGGTCAGGCCGAAGGTCCCGGTATAGAGGAACGAGCCGGCCGCGATGAAGACCATGTAGGCCGCGAACAGCAGGCACCGATGAAGTTGCAGGTGATCGTCAGCTGTACGGAGGAGCCGGCGGCGCCCAGGTCCTGTGCGATGTCCGGAAAGCTGGGCACGGACATATCAATTTCGATGACGGTGCCGATCAGTGTCAGCACCAGCAGGGCAGGCAGAGATCTCGGTGGAGTCATGGCCTCATGAGGGACGTATCCGAAGGAACGGTGTGCAGACACGTTGGCCGGAGCCGCGCCGGAAAAGGCAGGGCTCAGCGCTGGGGCGTGACCTGTCTTCGGACCAGCGGCCACCAGGTGGCGTGGGCATTGAGCGGCCTGCGGCTCGCCCTCTCGCCACCCTTGGCGAATAACGCCGGCTGCACCGTCTCCCCTTCTGAACGTCGAGGCTGTCGTCACCTCAAGCTAAATGTGCGGTTCATGGATGGCGCAACGCATTTCTCTTTCCCGCGCAGCCAGGGGCCGACGCGACGGTCCGTCGCGGGCCCCTGAAGAAGCGCGAGCCGAGCAGACAAGCCCTAGGGCAGCGTGAAGAAGATCATCGGGTTGTGGTCGCTGTCCCTGACCGGCTCGTCGAGGCCCAAGTCCTTCTTGACCAGGGCAAGCTGCTGCGTCACTTCGGGCGCCTTCGCCGTGGACGGCGTGAAGAACTCGATGTTCTGCTCGGCCAGCCACTTCACGATGACCGACCCTTCGCTGAACGGCTTGGGGCGCCGGCCGTGGAAGACGTCGTGAACGCTCGTGGGCGTCCGCGGCGGAACGGCGGAGAACAGGTTCTCGATGTACCAGTGGGCAAAGCGCGCCCCGTGGTCCGCGTCGATGAAGAGGTAGTCCGTCTCGGCCGGAATCTTCTCCGGGTGCTGCTGGATGTCCCCCTTGGTGAACGTCCAGCGATCGGCGGAGAGTTCGCGCGGCACATTGCGTACGACGTTGTCGACGATGTCGAACGAGTGCAGATGCCCGGTCCCGTTGTCGCGGAGCGCGCTCAGGATCCACATCGTCGACCAGCCGTAGAAGGTCCCGACCTCCACCACGACCTCGGGACGCAGGTCGCGGAGGAGCAGATACGTCATCTCCGCCTCGTAGTCGTCGAGCTGCGCCTTCATCGACTTGCCCCGGTCCCGGAGGAACTTCCGCTGGGCGTCACGCACCACCCGCAGGTCGTCCTGGTACTTCGCGTACAGGCTGCTGATGTGCTCGACGGTTATGGATTCCACTTTTCCTCCACCCGGTGGGGCGTATTGCTGCGAACGGAACTGATGTCAGGGGGACGACAGGAAGGAGCAGGCGGTCGGGCGGGGAATGTCATGCGCTGTGCACAGGCGAAGGGGGCGGCATGTGCTCCGGTCCGCGGTGCGCTGCGCCGCACCGCACGCGAAACGACCGTGGACGGAGTCGGGCACGACCAGGCGCGGAGCCGCCGGCCCGCCCCGTGTCGGGCCGGCGGTGTCGCCGCATGCGCACGTGAAAGCCGGGAGGAGGGGATGGAGCTCCCCTCCTCCCGCCTCGCATCGCGCATGGCCGCCGTTCCCCCGTTTCCCCCGTTCCTTGCGCGGCCGAGGACAACGCTAGATTTCGCAGCCCGAAACAACATCACGCTCCAGAGCCAATTGGTGCGTAGCTCTCAGGTACTCGGTGCATAGCTCTCAGGTATGACGGATCACGCCGGGCCTACCGCCCGCTCCCGGCTTCCGCTTCCGGGATCCGCCTGCGCGCCGACGGTCGCTCCGTACGATGGCCGCGTGACTCCGGACTACCTCACCGCCTCGTCGCGGTCGGGGCGGCGCCCCTTCCCCGCGCGGCAACTCCTGACCGCGGTACGGGCCCTGCGCCGCGACCTCTCCCCTTTCCGGGACGGGGCGATGTCGCCCGCGCCCCGGCCCAAGGGCCGTGTGCTGCGGCATCTGCCGTTCGCCCTCGCAACCCTCGTCGCCCTGGATCTGGCCATCTCGGGCACCCTGATCACCGAAGGGCAGTCCGGTCCGCTGCGGACTCTGGCGGCGCTCACCGCATGGGCCCAGGCACCGGCCCTGGTACTGGCCCTCTACCGGCCGGTGGCCGCCTGGTGGCTGTCCCTGATCGCGGCCCTGCCGTACGCGATCGGCGGGCCCCTCACCGGCGAGTCGCTGAACGACGCGGGGCCGTGGCCCTGGACGGCACCGGGGCTGATGGCGCACCTCTTCGTCACCCTGATCGTCGCCTGCCGGCTCAGGCCGCGGGTGTACTTCACGCAGTGGGGGATCACCCTGCTCGTCGGCGGGATCCTGACCGTCGTCCTGTCGCCCCCGGTCGAGCTCAACGGCCTTCTGCCGTGGGGGCTGCTCTCCGCGTTCACGCTGGCGGTCGTCGCAGCCGTCCGCGGACGCCTGGAAGGCCGGCGGGAGTTGCGCAGGCAGGAGGCGCTGACCGAGTTCGAACGCTCCCGCCGGGCGCTGCTGGAGGAGCGCACCCGCATCGCACGGGAACTGCATGATGTCGTCGCCCATCACATGTCCGTGGTTGCCGTGCAGGCGGAAGCCGCGCCCTACCGGGTGGCCGAGCCTCCGCAGGAACTCAGCGACAGTTTCACCAGCATCCGGGAGAACGCCCTGGCGGCCCTGACCGAGCTACGGCACATCCTGGGCATGCTGCGGTCGGAGGAAGAGATCCCGGACAACCGCTATACACCACAGCCCACCCTCGACAACGTCGAGGAGCTGGTGGCCAACGTCCGTTCGGCGGGCCTGCGGATCGACTGGTCCGTGGACGGCACGCCCCGGCCGCTGCCCCAGCGCGTCGAACTGTCGGCCTTCCGGATCGTGCAGGAGGCCCTGAGCAATGCGCTGCGGCACTCCCCCGGCTGCCGCGTCGAACTGGAGATATCCCACGGTCGGTCCGCCATCGGCATACGCGTCGCCAACAGTCCGGCGTCCGCGGAGGTGAAGCGCCGGCCGAGCACGGGCCACGGGGTGCTGGGCATGCGGGAGCGCGCGTCCTCCCTCGGCGGCAGCGTGCGGATCGGGCCGCGGGAGGACGGCTGGTACGAGGTGAGCGCCTCGCTCCCCACCCACCTGCGGGACTGACCTGCTTCCGGGGAGCACGCCGGCGGTGCGGTACCCCGGACCGATCGGGCGGTCAGCCCGCGAGGAGCGAGGCGTCCTTCACCTGGGCTCCCGGCAGCCGATGGCGGGCGGCGGCCAGCGCCGCGTCCACATCGCGGGTGCCGGTGGAGACGCACAGGGTGTAGGCGACGTCGTCCATCCTCCGGCGCACCTCGGCCTTGCCCTGGCGAGCATGCAGCAGCTCCAACGCCTCGTACTTCTCGACGAGTTCCAGCAGCATCGCAGGGTGGGCCATCAGCATCGTCCGGTCCTTTCAGCAGGTGAAGCGATTCCTCGCTGCGGTTGCCCGCTCGACGCCTGCCTACACACCGCAGGCCTGAATTCGCCGTACGGGCGGGGGAAGGGGCCCGGGCAGGAAAACGTCGGTGCCGTCACCAGCGGACACGGCTGGTGACGGCACCGACGGGAGAAGCGCGGCGGCTCCTTATGACGACTGCTGGGGCACTGCCCCGGAGGCGGCGGGCGAGGGACTCACCGTTCGGTGAACATCCCGGCGCGGAGCTTGCCCAACGTGCGGGTGAGCAGCCGGGAGACGTGCATCTGGGAGACGCCCAGCTCGGCACCGATCTGCGACTGGGTCATCTCCTGACCGAAGCGCAGCTCGATCAGCCGGCGCTCGCGTGCATCGAGCGTGTCGAGCAGCGGAGCCAGCACATGCAGGTCCTCGACGGTCTCCAGAGCCGGGTCGTTCTCGCCCAGGACGTCGACGAGGGTGCGGCGCTGCTCCGACGGGTCCGGGTCGGCGGGGGTGTCGAGCGAGCCGGCGGTGTAGCCGTTGGCAGCGACGATGCCCTCGATGATCTCTTCCTCGGACAGGTTGAGGTGGTCGGCCAGTTCGCGGACCGTGGGGTCGCGGTCGAGAGAGGCGGCGAGGTGCTCCTTGGCCTTGGCCAGGTCGCTGCGCAGCTCCTGGAGCCGGCGGGGCACGTGGACGGCCCATCCGGTGTCGCGGAAGAACCGCTTGATCTCCCCGAGGATGTAGGGGACTGCGAAGGTGGAGAACTCCACCTCGCGCGAGAGCTCGAAGCGGTCGATGGCCTTGATCAGGCCGATCGTGCCCACCTGGATGACGTCTTCCATGTCGTCGCCGCGGTTGCGGTAGCGGCGGGCGACGTAGCGCACCATCGACATGTTCATCTCGATGAGGGTGTTGCGCGCGTACTGGTACTCGTGCGTGCCCTCCTCGAGGACCTGGAGCCGCTCGAAGAACTGCTTCGACAACTCCTTCGCATCGCGCGGGGCCACCTTCTGTGGTTGCGTCACCTCCGGCAGTACGGAGTCCGTGTCGGCGTACCGCTGCTCGGTTGTGGTCTCGCTCACGATGGTGGTCATCTCGCCTTCCCGCGCGCCCGGCACCCGCGGACGCTGCAGCGGGCGCCTACCCCGGACTCACACCACCATGCCTACGAATCGGAATCGATCTTCAGGGGAGCGCGAAGTCGGGCCGCTCCGTGGCCCCTGGGCATCAGCACCCCGTCCAGGGGCACACGTCGAAACGCGGCCCGGAGCGTGCACTGCCCCGCAGGGGACTCACCTCCATCGCGGTGGGCGTTCCGGGCCGCTTCCGCTCCCCCTTCCGTCGTTTGACGGCGCACTGCGGGGGCACGCGGAAAATGCCGCCAACGGAAGGACCGCACCATGAGTGCCAGCGAAAAGGTCAAGGCCATCGCCGAGCAGACCATCGGAAAGGTCAAGAAGGAAGCGGGTCGAGCGGTCGGGAACGAGAGCGCGACCGCCGAGGGCTCCGCGAAGGAATCCAAGGGCGATCTCCGCGGGGCGAAGGAGAAAGCCAAGGACGCTTTCAAGGAATGACCGGCCGTACCTCGTGCGGGAGGGGCCACAGCTTGTGGGCTGTGGCCCCTCCCGCATGTCCGAGGTCGTTCTCCCTTGGGTGCCGGATGCGAAATCGGGCCGCACCGGCATCACTTCTGGCTGAGCATTCCTCTGCGGAGCTGCTTGATGATGCGGGCGAGCAGGCGTGAGACGTGCATCTGGGACACGCCGAGTACGGCACCGATCTGCGCCTGTGTCATCTCCTGGCCGAAGCGCAGCTGGATGATGAGGCGGTCGCGGTCGCTGAGCAGCTTCAGGAGCGAGGCCAGGGTGCACCGGTCCTCGATGCGCTCCGTGGCGGGGTCGGTCGCGGCGAGGACGTCGGCGAAGGTCGGCCCGCCGCCCGCCGCCGTCTCACTGTCGCAGGACACGTTCAAGGAGACGGCCGCGTAGCCGTTGGCGGCCACCAGGCCTTCGATGACCTCCTCCTCGGTGAGCTGCATGTGCTCGGCCAGCTCTTTGACGGTGGGCTGCCGGTCCAGGAGGGTGGACAGCTGTTCCGTCGCCAGGGCCAGTTCGGCGCGGAGTTCCTGCAGACGCCGGGGCACATGGACGGCCCAGCTGGTGTCGCGGAAGTACCGCTTGATCTCCCCGAGGATGTGCGGGATGGCGAAGGCCGCGAACTCCGTCCGGCGGGTCCGGTCGAACCGGTCGATGGCCTTGATCAGGCCGATCGTGCCGACCTGGACGATGTCCTCCATGTGGTCACTGTGGCTTCTGTAACGGGAGGCCACGTAGCGCACCAAGGACAGGTTCATCTCGATGAGCGTGTTCCGTGCGTACTGGTACTCGGGAGTGCCTTCGTGGAGTTCCCCGAGCCGTTCGAAGAAGAGCGGCGACAGGGCCTTGGCGTCATGGGGAGCGACGCTCCCGGCATCCTCGATACGAGGAAGCGTGGTGGAAGATTCTCCGGCGCGCGGTGACGGCCCGTCATGGACCTCCTGCAGTTTTGCGTCCGATACGTCCTCGAAAACCGCGTTCATGGTTCACCTCCGGAATTCAGGTCGTGTGAGCACGCCCATTGCCCGGGGCCGCGCCCGCTATGCATACGGGCCGCACAATCACCCCGCTGAGTGGCGCAGCCGGGGTACCGGAGAAGGCCATTCGCGCAATTCCCGAGTCGATGAGCCGGAGCACGGCCGGCGCCGCGTCACACCTCTCGGGCGGGGTTCCGGCGCGGCGCCGGGAGGTGCCTCGACGACTGCGGCGTGCGCCGTCCGGGGGAAGGTCTTCGACTGCTTCGGCGGTCTTCGAGGGTCACCGGGTCCATCGATCGGCCGAACAGGAGACGGTCTGATGCTGTGCCGGGAACCCATGGCATGCTGGCGTCCATGTACGTTCATACACCGGCCGTGGTGACTCATGCGGTCGAGGACGAGGTCTTCGTCGTCCGCGTCAGCGGGTCCCTCGATCACGACAGCGCCCCTCTCCTGGAAGAGGCCTGCGCGCTGGCGAAGGACTCCGGCGCTCCACGTACCGTCCTCGATCTGTCCCTGGCCGACTTCGCCGACTCCACGGTGCTGCATGTGCTGCTCACCGCCCAGCGGGCCCACGACCGGCAGGAGCGCGAGCTGATCCTCGCCGGCCCGTTCCACGACGTCATCCGCCGGCTCTTCGATGTCACCGGCACCGACGCATACTTCACGCTTGCGGACAACGTGCCCAGCGCCCTGGAGGGCTGAACGCCCTTCCACCGAGCCCGCGCAGGCCGACGGCGGCCGATGGCGGCACCCCCGGGCGCTAGGGGTGACGCCGTCGGCCGCCGTCGTCGGGCCACGTGCCGCGGCCCGCGTCAATCGCGCTTCTTCTCCTGCGGAATGCGCTCCAGCAGTCCTCGCATATCGTCCGCGTGCTCCTCTTCCTGCGCGAGCAGGTCCTCGAAGACGCGCCGCGTGGTCGGATCGCCGTCGCCCAGCCATTTCGCGATCTCGGTGTACGAGGCGATGGCCACCCGCTCGGCCACCAGGTCTTCCTTGATCATGTCGATGAGGTCGGAACTGGCGTCGTATTGGGCGTGCGCACGCGAGGTCAGCGTGTCCGGGTTGAAGTCGGGCTCACCGCCGAGCTGAACAATGCGTTGCGCCAGTTTGTCGGCGTGCTCCTGTTCCTCCGCGGCGTGCTCCAGGAACTCCGCGGCGACCGGTTCCGAATAGAGACCGGATGCCGTGTAGTAGTGCCGCTTGTACCGCAGGGTGCACACGATTTCTGTGGCCAGCGCCTCGTTGAGCACCTGCAGGACGCGTCCCACATCGGCCCCGTAGGCTTCCGTGACCGGCCCCTTGTCCATCTCGCGGCGGGCGCGCTCGCGGAGGGTTGTGATGTCGGTAAGAAATTCAGCCACAGTCTTCCTGCCCTTCGGTTCTCTTAGGCTGGACAGCGCTTCACTCGGAATGTCGGGGTGTCGTGAAACTACCGACACCGCGTTCTCGGTCCGGACGAACAGCCCTGGACGGCGAATGCAGACCGAGAACGACTTTCGAGGCGACGACAGCAAGTATGCCCATGACGGAGCCGACGATCGGCATTCTTCCGCCGACCGCGAGGTGTTTCCTGCTCCGTCACACACCGCCTGCCCTGGATCGAGACCGGTATTCGCGCCTGATCATGGTCGGTAACGGGCGGCATTCTCTCCTCGCGGACCAGGCCGACAGGGCCGGCCACGGGCCCGCGTTTACCGGGACCGCTCAGCCCATGAATCCGTCCAGGCTGGTCGCTGCGCTGATCAGTGCGAGGTGGGTGAATGCCTGCGGGAAATTCCCCAGATGTTCGCCCGTCATCCCTATCTGCTCCGCATACAGACCGAGGTGATTGGCGTAGGTGAACATCTTCTCCAACGCCACTCTGGCCGCGTCCACCTGACCGGTGCGGGCGAGCGCCTCGACCCACCAGAACGAGCAGATCGAGAAGGTCCCCTCGGTGCCGTCCAGACCGTCGGGGGACAGCTTCGGGTCATAGCGGAAGACCAGGCTGTCCGTCACGAGACTCGCGCCGATCGCGTCCACGGTGGAGCGGAATCTCGGGTCCTTGGGCGACAGGAATTTGACCATCGGCATCACCAGGAGCGAGGCGTCCAGAATGCTCTCCGGCGGCTCCTCCGGGTCGCCGCTGAGGCGTTGGACGAAGGTCTGGTCCTGTGCGCTCCAGCCTTGCTCCATGATCTGGTGGTAGATCTTGTCGCGCTCCGCCATCCAGCGCCCCAGATCACCCGGCAGGCCGCGTTGGCGGGCCATTCTGATCATGCGTTCCACCGCTACCCAGCACATCACCCGTGAATAGGTGTGGCGCTGCTGTCCGGCACGGGTCTCCCAGATACCCGCGTCGGGGCTGTCCCAGTGCTCCAGCAGCCAGTCGAGGATGGTGCACAGGTCCATCCAGCTCTCGTGGGAAATACCGTCGCCGTGTTTGTTGAACAGATATATGGCGTCGAAGAGTTCGCCGTAGATGTCCAGCTGGAGCTGGTCGGCGGCGCCGTTGCCCACCCGGACCGGGGCGGAACCCCGGTAGCCCTCCCAGTGGTCGAGGACCTGCTCGGGCAGCTCCGCACTGCCGTCGATGGAATACAGCACGCGGAGCGGAACGTGGTCACCGTCGCGCGCACCGCGCAGGCAGTCGGTCAGCCAGCTGATGAAGGCCTGCGCCTCGCGGGTGAAGCCCAGGCGCAGCAGGGCGTGGAGGGAAAAGGCGGCGTCGCGGATCCAGACGTAGCGATAGTCCCAATTCCGTTCACCACCGACCTGTTCGGGAAGCCCGAGGGTCGGTGCGGCGACAATGGCGCCCGTGGGCTCGTGGGTCAGGAGTTTGAGGGTCAGCGCGGAACGGTGCACCATTTCGCGCCAGCGGCCGGTGTAAGTGGACTGGCTCAGCCACTGGCGCCAGAACCGTACGGTGGCGCCGAACAGTTCCTCGGCGGCCTGTGCGTCGACCAGATCGACGGACGGCTCGGCACGGGTGGGTGCGGTGGACTCCAGCACGAAGAGGACCGACTGGCCTTCTGTCAGGTCGAATTCGCCGACCGCGTCCTGGTCCTCGGCGTGGAGGACCACGCTCGCCTGGAGCGAGATGTCCAGCGCCTCACTCGTAAAACGCACACCGTGCGGCTGGGGCTCCACCTTGTGCGGGTCGCGGCCGTAATTCATCCGCGGTGCGATGACCGTCCGGATACGCGCGCTGCCCCGTACGCTGACCACCCGCCGCACCAGCCGCTGCCGATGGTCCCGGTCTCCCTCGGCCCGTATCGGCATGAAGTCCTGGATCTCGACGATGCCGTTCTCGGTCAGCATCCGCGTCATCAGAATATTGGTGTCGGGGAAGTAGTACTGCTGCCGTGTGGCCACGTCCCCGACGGGGCTGAGGTGCCAGTGTCCGCCGTCGCGAGCGTCGAGCAACGCGCCGAAGATACTGGGCGAATCGAAGCGCGGGGCGCAGAACCAGTTGATCCGGCCGTCGGTCCCGACCAGTGCGGCCGTGCGCAGGTCGCCGATCAGCCCGTGTTCCGCAATGGGGAGATAGCCCTCGCTCGCCGTACCGTCCGCCGCTGCCCGGCCTCGATCCTCGTTCACGCGTCAGGCACCGGCCCGCCGCGATACGGCCGCTCGCGGCGGAGCCGGGCAAAGAAACCTGCCGTCGGCGGCGCCCCGGCATGCCGCTCCCTCAGGAGGGGGTATCGCTCCCTGCGGGGCGGCCGCCGCCGCTCCTGCCGTGTGGTGGTCCGTCATCAACTGCCTCTCCCGGCAATGCGGCTGTCTGCTCTCTGCTGTCCGCCCGTGACCATCTGCTCGTCAGGGGTGCTCACGGAGCGGATGCGCCGGCCGTGCCGGGAGCGGCAGGTTGCGTTCCTGAGGCGCCCGGTCCGTATCCGCCGGCCCGTGCTTCACCGGTAGGTACGCGTCTCCTCGACGTCGACGACCGGGGCTCCGGGAGCCGGCGGCTGGACGCGGCGCCGCTTGAGGATGCTCACATA